>JBBKWD010000182.1:0-23484 GCA_037968775.1 Bdellovibrio sp. | reverse complement strand
ATCCATAAACATGGGGATAGAGCTCATTGAGCTGATAAAGGTCTTCATAGCGAACAGGATTTTTAAGCTTGGACTCATCGATCTCCAAAATAACAAGTCCTTGCTCACCTTTAAAATTACTATTTGCCACTCGAAGAATTTGTGCCGCCAACGAGCAATGAATAAAGCCCTCTTTATCCAGAGAAGGCGCCCGGTAAAGTCCCAATTTTTTCGCACTTTCCCACTCAACGAGCGAAGTGATATGTAAAATGTGTTCCATATTTTTCCTTCAATCAAAATCAAACTATTTTAAAACCGTATACGCCTTCACCCGATTGATGCCGCCGTCTGGATAAGCCGTGACTTTCAACTGTGAAACCTCTGCTGCATTTCCTATTTCAAAAACAAACACATTAGCAGCATAGGCTTTCACATTGGTTCGCGGCATCAGCTCGACCCAAGAGTCTTTCACCAATCCCTGCAAAGAAACTTCCAGGGGGTTGTTATTCACAAAGTAGGTAAAGTCCAACTCTACTTTTTGCAAGGGAGCTGCCTTGCCTAATGCAATAACAACCTCTTCAAAATGATCCTTGGCACGGCTGCGCGCAGACTCCATCCCGTCAAACATATGCAATGGAGGATACGGAGAAATTACCTGAGCTGCCGGTCCGTAGTGCTCGTTTGTCGCCTTGACAATTTTGCCGCCAAAGGCCGAACTCGCGATATCGACCAAAGAACCAGATTTTACGCGGGACCAATTGCGTTTGATATTCTCAGGCGTTGCCGCGTACTGCGGTGCCAACGAACGAATCGTCTGGGGAATTTCATCACTAAAGAGAACACTCTCAGCCTTTCCAACGGGCAAGAACTTGGATTTTTCTGCCTCTGGCAACGTCTCGTTATAAAGTCCCAAACGAGAAATGCCCCCGTCAGGATAAGACGACACTCTGATCTGAGTAAAGACCTGCGCACCCGTTGAGGTTTTGACCAACTTCAGGGCATGCCCCTCAAGACCTGTTTTTGGCACGATGTCTTTCCACTTCAACGACGTCATCTCAAGGCCTTCGACACGAATGAACTGCGATTGATTGCCCAAGTGGTACTTCGTTGAAATGTTGACATAATTAATTTGCGCTGGATTCTTCAATTCGAAAACAAATTCATCACAAGCTTTTTGATTGTGTCGAACCGTCTCCCAGCTATCCATGATCTTTCCTTGGCGCCCGAAAAGGCCCGGATCAAAAAATGGCAGATGACAGGAAATCAAATTTTCGGCTCTGGCAAAAAGCTGATTGGTCACTTCCAAAGTTTTCCCACCCACAGCTAAGTTATAGGTAGCTAGCGGATCCAGAGGACCCTTTTCCAGAATCTCCTCTGGTAAATCCGCTTGGAAAGCCTGGAAAATCAAATCTCTATAACCAATATTGACGATTTCTTCTTGCGGAACCTCACTAGAGACAAAAGTCTTTTTAAAAAGTTCCGTTTGAATGCCTTGAATTTTAAATTCCGAAAGCAAGGCTTGCGCAACTTCAGAAATAAAGAGAACGCCATTCAACTCCCCATTACAAAGAATTGTAAAACCCAATCCAACTGAAGGGCCGTCATAACAATGCACATACAGGCAACGGAAACCGTCGTTGGCACCTTGATGAATCGCCAAACGATTTGGCCCCGCCTCAGCAGTAAAAACACCGAGGCCCATCTTAGTTCCCATAAATTTCTTGCAGCCCTTATCAGAGCCAAAAAGCATCTGAATGGCCGTATCATGGGAAATCCCCCCCACCCCTTCCGGATCGTGAAAGGCTTTCGTTAACAAAGTCAGAAAACGGGAAATGTCCGTGGCCGTTCCCATGGCGCCAGCAGCAAAGGCTGGGAACATCTTTCGAGTTCCCTCGACTTCTGCTCCGCTTGCTAGATAACCCGTGGCGTATTCAATGCCCGGAGCATTCGATTGCTCAAAAGAAAAATTCTTTAGACCCAGTTGATTTAAAAAGGGCCGTGTCAGATTTTGAATCGTTTTATTTTCAAGGTTTTCTATGAGGTGCTCTAAAACTAAGTATCCGCCGCCAGAATATTGAAACTTCGTCCCTGGCTCATTGACAACACCGACAGCGGGCAAAACTTCATCTAGCTTGGGCATTACCTGATTCGCGGGCGTCCCGATCACATAGTGCATATTCAGCGCAGTGTGGTTCATCAGCTGGGCCAAGGTGACCTGATCACCCCACTCCGGATGTTTACCGTCCAAGGACTTAATGCAGAACTGAGAGCCCGTCTTAGCAAACACCTCGTTCACCGGAGTATTCAAAGAAATTTTCGCGCGCTTAAAGTACTCAATAGCAAAACAACTGGCGACACTTTTACTTAATGACGCCACCTCAAACCAAGTCTGATTCGTCGCCTGTCCTAATGCTAAACTCTGAAAAGAGTTTAAACCCGTAGAAATACAAACTTGAGCAGAATGAATTTTGTGTTTCTCAAGAGCCGCCGCCAAAGCCTGGGACAACTGATTCAGAGGATGAGTCTCAAATCGTTTGCGTGAAATTTCCCACAAGGCTGATCGTGCATTTTCAAGCTCTTGAGCACTTGAATTCTGCATTCTCTCGTTTAGTGCAGTTAAAAGTACTTTCCCTGACTTACCTTGGGCTGAAATCAAAAACTTCATTCCGAATTTATCGCGATAAGATTTCCCAAGGCTTGCTAACTGATCTTTGATCCCCGCCTCATCGTCAAAGACCAAAGCTTGTTCTTGAGACGCCATAGCATCCAAAGTTTTTTTGCTTTCGCCAATGTCCCCATGGAAACTCGCCGCCTCTAGAATATCAGGAAGCTCAAAATTCCGAATCAAGGATTCGGCCTGTGCCTTATCAAAGACAGGGTTTTGCGCCATCACCGATGCGAAAGTACGGCTGCCGCAGATCGAAAAATAATAATTAAAACGTACTACAAACGGCGTCATTTGATATTTAGTGGGATCAATGCTGACCACTGTCGCCCAAGGATTCTCGGAATTACGAATGGAGTCCATCGTAAATGGCAATAGTAATTCCGAAGCAAACTCGACGGGTTTTTCACTGGTCATTAAAAGAATCATTAAGTTTAAGGCAATTGGATACCATTTCTCCGTTCGCTCATCCCACTTCACTTGTACGATTTTTTGCGCATTTGAAAAATCCTTGCGAATAAAGTGAAGTTCTTCGTGAGCAATTTTCAGAAAGTCTTCCATTGAAAAACGACCATGATGAAGCTCATGCCAGACTTCCCAACGGGAACGCTCTGCCGTTGCCAAGTCATCCATCACACGCGCTGGAATGCCATCAATCAGCGTCGGCAAGGCCACACAGCCATTGCCTGACAACCAATCCGTTAAATACTGCAAAGACTGAAAAACATTGTAACGAATTTCATCGGGATGATTGTTCGCAATGTAAGTAGATTCCTTAATATCTGCGACCAACAAAGAACGCTGATAAAGAGGATCCGAGATATCCAAGCCCACAAGATCAGGCCCCTTGATAAAGGCCATGACTTCAGCATGGTATTTTTCATTCAGTAAAGATTTGACCAAGGTCTCAAGCTTCGCGATGTCCCCGCTTTGATAAAACTTCCAACCTTCAATAAGGGCAAGCCCCAAGCGAATGAAATCTGGATGAGCCACCCAAAAGCCCGAAAGATCCCGTTTTAGCTGGGTGACAACATCTTTGATAAAACCCTTCATCGTAATCTGAAACGACGGACTGGCCAGATCGGTATCAATCGGCAAAATGCCGTACATCCCACCAATTTTTATTCCCCCACGAGACCCCACCACATCAGCCAGCACGTCGTGAGAGCCCTTGATATACTTAATCACAATATTTGGATCAGCCTTTACTGGAATGCGGTAATTGGCGTCCTCTTTAAAGAGTCTTGCGGTAGATCCCAAATAGTCATGCCACCCCAACGAGGCCCCTGCGAAATAGGGATACAGTTCATCCATGATTTCATTCACTCGAAAAACAGCCCGAGGATTCTCAAGTACAATCAACAATCGAACCGTGCCCACTGTGTAGCTTGAATGTCGGGACTGAATCATTTTTTCAGCCGACTCAATCATCACGCGAATATAGCGCGCCTCTTCCTCGGTCTCGAGCTTGGGCACATAAAAGGCCAAGGCTTTAGGATTCTGCCAATTTTTGAAAAGATGAAGTGCAAAGTCATATAGATGCAGCGGCAAAGGATTGTTCTTATAAAAAAGAAACAAACAAGGCAGAGCCAAACCCGGAAAACGTTTAATCGGCAAAGCGAGATGATCCTTTTCAAGACTGTACTCTTTGTGACTTTTCGGATCTTTAAAAGAAATCGTTTTTTCAAAACATCGATTCAAATTTTGTCCCGCGGAAATCAAGTCTTTGCGCAAGGGAGTTTTTGAGTCCTCGTCATCAGCGCCCCACATGGGGGAACTTTGCGAGGTCGCCAAAAGTTCTGCAACGATCGCAGGCTCCTCTTTAAGTTTACGATGGTACGAGTTCATCGCATTCACGGAAAGTTTAGCATCGTCCGGGGGCCCGAAAAGAGTAACATGGTGACCTTGCAAAAATTCAGGCACTTTTGCAATGGGATCACCTCCCCCTTTTTTACAATAAAATTCATTCTTAGGGCCGACAACGATCCGACCCGCGGCATCTTCCTGGCCAATCAAGGTGTGATAGTTCTTATCCAGAAAATCGATACCTAAAGATTTATTCAGTTCATAACAAGCGCGTGTTCTTTCATCGATAAACTTTCGATCCACAATTCGCTGCTCCAGCACCTTATTCAGCTCGGTCATTGTAGCTTGGTAAAGATCACACAGAAACTGCAGCGACTCGGCGGACTCTAATCCCCCCATTTCACCCACGTGCATGAGGCCTGCAACACCCGAGACGGACTTCCCCTCTGACTTAAGATATTGCAGAAGGCTCTCAGAAATATAGTCTTGATAGTACGGGATGTCTCTTTTCACAAATAGCCTCGTTGCTCGTTTTACATTCTCTTGCGACCCCAAGGTCTTATACTGCAGCCTTAGCTTCCTCTGTAGGTAGAATATCCAAAGGGGTTTAACAAAAGTGGCACATGGTACTTTCTTTGAGTATCCGTAACTTTAAAAATCACGGGCGTATCCAAAAAGAAGGCTTCACGCGCTGAAGCCTTGAAATAATCTTCAATAGAAAAAATAATTTGATACACCCCAGCGGCTTTTTCACAGCCGAAAACAAAACGCCCGTCAGCGTTTGTAACGCCTGCGCCTAAATCTTTCCAGGCTGCGCCCTCCTTGATTTGCAGCTTCACGGCCACTGCCTGCGCGGGCGTTCCTAGGCTCGTATCTAAGATATGTGTACTGATCATCTGCATCCCCTACTTTGTAAACTCAACTTCAAATTCGATTTTACCGTTTTCAGTCACTTTGACTTCTTTGGTTTGGGTCCCAAAAACCTCATGCCAAAACTCTAAAGTATAATCCCCCAAAGGCAGATTCGGAATGCTGAATTCGCCGCTTTCGTTTGTGATACTAAAGAAAGGATTATCCATCACCGCGATATAAGCGCTCATCCACGGATGCACACTGCACTTCGTTTGTACGAAAAGTTCGGGCTTATTAAATACTTTAGTAAAGCGATCATCTTTGTTCGGCATAGCTACATTAAAAACTTCATTATTATTCGTAACAGATCGAACGTTATGAAAAAGTGCATCGCTGTTTAAAAAATCAACCTTTTGCCCCACGCGCGCAACTGCAACCCTGGGTTCATACAGGCAACCAATTTGATCAACGACCAAGGCCTCTGCCGGAATATCCGTAAAGGTTTTTCCTTCAAGACCTTTAACCACACGAACCAAAACATTTTTAAGTCTGCCGTCGGTGACAACGACATCATTCGAATACGCATTCCCTTTGTATTGAGTCGCACAAGCAAAAGGCAACAACAGTTGTTCTGCTTGCGGCACGGCTCCGGTAAACTTCACGACCCCTTTAACTTCACTGGATACTCCCGCTGTATCAACAACACCTGTAGTCACCGCTTTAGATGGCGCAGTTTTAGGCGCAGAAGAAACCGTTGTATTCCCCGTGTTTTCACGGGTGAAAACCATAATAGCCAATATCAACGCGATTCCAACAGCTCCAAAAGTTTTTGAGCGTTTCGGATTCTTAAGGCGGACGACAAAAAATTCACGAATCGCGGCACCCGCGGCACACATCCCCAGTAATATAATCCAGTTCCACTGATTGCCGTATGTTGAAGAAAAATGATTGCTCATCATGATAAAAATCACGGGCAAGGTGAAATAGGTATTATGAGTCGAACGGTTCTTCGCGTTCTTTCCCCAGTCTTGATTAACGGCCTCGCCTTTTTTTGCGGCCTCAACCATTTTTACCTGGCGAGGAATGATGCGTAAAAACACGTTTGCGGTCATCCACGTACCCAACATCGCACCAATATGAATATAGGCAGCCCGGCCACTGAGAGTATGACAAAGGAAATAGGACATCCCCGCCAACCACATCAAAGTCAGTATGTGGCCGATGACGGGCTTTTCTTTACTAATTTTACTTTCCCAAAGAAGGTCATAAAAAATCCAAGAGCCGATAATGGAGCCCACTCCCACACCCACAGCTTGCCAGTAGGTCGCCCCAGAAACGCTTGTATCCAATAAGAACGTTCCGCTGCCCGTATAAAAAATCGCAATCAACAGAAATACACCACTCATCCAAGTCCAATAGGATTCCCACTTAAACCAATGAAGGTGCTCGGGAACTTTGGTCGGCCCCATCTGCATTTTCTCAACATGATAAAATCCACCACCATGAACCATCCAAAGATCGCCGACATGACCGGGATTTTTAGAGCCTTCATTAAATTCAAAAGTGCGATCCAGCCACATGAAAAATATCGAAGTGCCGATCCAGGTAATGCCCACCGTGATGTGCAGCCAACGAGCTAAAAGCAATATCCATTCATAGATTTCTTGATTCACGACTGAAGCCTTTTGTTATCCAAAGTTAAGTCGCAATTAGAGCATTTACCCGGCAAAAAACCAACTTCTTCTCGCCGAATTACTCTATGAGCGCCCCCTGCAATCGGCGTCAGACAACCAGCGTTAAAAACCTGTCTTCGGCAACGCCATTGAGAAACAAAACTGCGGTCATTTTTACTGATCCGAACGTTTGAGACCTCATCGTCATTCCCTCAAGAATGGCGGAAACAGGAGAGCTCTTAGACAATCATTTCTCGCTATTTTTTTGAACCTTGAAATATAGTAATTTTTTTGGTCTGTTTTATTCACAGATTCTTTTCTCCAATATAGACAAACGTTATACTTCCAAAATGCTAATTAAAACCCGGCCTCAAAAAATGACTGACTTTGAACAAAACAGAAATCTATTGAAGAGTATCGTAAAGATTCGATATATTCTGCCGCGTATGATTCCAGCAGAAACACCTAAAAATGAAAACGAACGTCTCAGCGTACTCAAAGAACTCAACCTCTTGGACACGGCCGAAGAGCAGATTTTTGACGACGTCACAAAGTTGGCAACTAAAATATGCGGGACGCCCATTAGCCTTATCAGTCTCATTGACGAAAAACGCCAATGGTTTAAGTCTCCCTACGGCATCGAGGTCCGAGAAACCCCTAGAGAGCTCTCTTTTTGTACTCATGCCATTCTTCACGACGCCCCCTTCGTTGTCGAAGACACCCGCTTAGACAGACGATTTTTCGACAACCCTCTCGTTGTGGCAAAGCCCCCTGCCATATTTTATGCCGGAGCACCTCTTACATTACCTGGAGGAGTTAAAATTGGTACTCTCTGTGTGATCGATCATATTCCAAGAAAGCTCACCCCTCTTGAAATAGACTTACTAAAAGCACTTGCCAATCATGTTGTAGAGTTGATTCTTCTTAGAAGTCGGGTCGAAGCTAAGGATATCTGGATGGCCATTTTGTCGCATGAGCTAAGGAGCCCTGTAAACTCTATTTTAGGCTTCTCGTCCATTCTTCAAGAGGATGAGGGAGACCTCCCAAACAAAGACCGTACAGAATGCCTTCAGGCCATCACACGATCCTCCAATCTCCTGCTAGGATTGGCAGATGATTTGGTTGATCTTTATCGGATCCAGGCTGATTTTTTAGAGGTCGACTGCCATAGGGTCGAGGTTCTTTCCATCGTCAAAGAAGTTTGTGCCGACCTACAACCTCTAGCGTCCAAATACGCAAAAAACACAGTGATTTTATATCCCAAAACTGAGCTGACTTGTAAGGCTGATCGTCGTCGCCTAAAACAAGCGCTATTAAACTTAACATCCAATGCTATCAAGTACTCCCAGCAAGACTCACAAGTTGAAATTCGTTTCGAAACAGATATAACTAAAAATCTTGTAAAAGTTCACGTGATTAACCAGGGAGAAGGCATTCAACCCGAAGAAATGCCACGGCTCTTTCAACAGTTCAGTCGCTTAAAGCACAAGTCCAAAATTGGCGCCGAGAAAATCGACGGCATCGGACTCGGTCTATTTTTAACAAAAAAGATTGTGGAGAAAATGAATGGAACTCTGACTGTCTCCTCAGTTCCAGACCATGAAACGATTTTTACAGTTGGCATGCCAATGGCGTCCCCAAACCTGCACTGATAAACCAGAAGAGGGGGCATCTCACCGCACCTAACAAAAATCACCGGATCCAACAACGAGCGACTAAGCGCGTCCCGTAGAGCCAAAGCCGCCGGCGCCACGCTCTGTCGAACTTAACTCATGGACCAATTCAAACTGAGCTTGCCACACCGGTGCTAACACCAACTGCGCGCAACGCTCTTGATCCGCAATGGTGACAGCTTCGTTGCCTAGATTGATCACAATGATTTTTACTTCGCCGCGATAATCGGCATCAATAGTTCCCGGCGTATTTAATACCGTCAAACCACTTTTTGCAGCCCAGCCACTGCGTGGACGCGCTTGAATTTCAAAGCCCAATGGGATTTCGAAAGACAAACCTGTAGGAATCATCGCTCGTTGACCTATTTCCAAAGTCACAGCCCCCCCCTCAAGTTGAGCGCGCACATCGACACCACTGGCACCTGCGGATTGGTAAGCAGGCAATTCGCCTTTAAAGTTTTCTAAAGTTTTGATTTTTACAGACATTTTATTCATAAAATTCCTTTTAAAATTCGAGGTCTTTCCACCAGCTTTTCAGCTCTTTGACCTCAGGTCCCAGCAACACACCGGCTGCCTTGTTCATATCCAATTCTTTGCGGATAAAATGATTCACAGAATCCACAGAGACTTGCTTAATTTCTTCAATCACAGATTCAATAGAGCGATAGGCCCCAAAAACCATTTCATTCACAGCCAAAGAGGTCATGCGATTTTCAATATCATCAGAGCCTAATAAAATGCTACCGATAACCTGCGTCTTAAACATTTCCACATCAGATTTCGAAACACCATTTTTGCGCAACTTCGCAAATTCTTTAGCAATCAAGTCGCCCACTTTGCGAACGTTCTTGGCCTCTGTGCCGGCATAGACCGTCAACATACCAGAATCGACATTGCTCATCAGACTGGAGTGAATAGAATAAACTAGGCCTCTTTTTTCCCGCACACTTTGATAGAGCTTCGAGGTCATACCTCCGCCCAACAACGTGTTCGTGATCACTGCTTCAAAGCGAGTTTTGTCTTTAAAGCTGGCCGTGGGAACACCCATCAGCATGTGCACCTGCTCAGCTTGCTTTTCAACGACATGACGAGCGGCTTTCCAGGCAGGCTTGCGACGTGAAATCTTGATGCCTTCTTTTTTCTTTTTACCAAGTCGTTTCTTAAGAGCCGCACAAAACTCTTCATGATCAATACAGCCCGAAGCGCTGACGATGATGTTGTCGCCTGTGTAGCTTTTCTTATAGTACTTGTTGATTTGGCCCTGAGTCATCGAAGCCACCGAAGCCGGCGTGCCTAAAATCGAACGTCCCAGTGGGTGCTTGCCATAGGCTTGCTCAAAAAAGACATCGTAGATCATGTCTTCATGATTATCGTCTGACATGGCGATCTCTTGCAGAATCACGCCTTTTTCCAAATCAAATTCTTTGGTCGTCAGTTGCATGTTTGAAATAAGGTCCGCTAAAACATCCAGAGCTGTCATCCAGTGGTCTTTTAAAACTAAGGCATGATAGCAAGTGTATTCGCGCGTAGTGTAAGCGTTGAGCTCGCCACCGAGGGCTTCCAAGGATTTAGCAATCTGGTAGGCATTACGGGTTTTAGTTCCCTTAAAGACCAAATGCTCAAGAAAGTGCGAGATTCCGGCAATATCCGGAGTCTCATCACGGGTGCCGGTTAAAACCCAGACACCTATTGAAACGGCACGGGACCCTGGGTGCATTTCGCTTGTTACCCGGATCCCGTTGCTTAATTCAGATTTATTAAATTTTATCATCAACCTAGTTCATCAGCCTAGTTCATCAATGCTTTGCGAGAAAGCTTGATACGTCCAGCGCGATCGACTTCCAAGACTTTTACGTCAATGATCTCGCCCTCTTTAAGAACATCCGTCACTTGACGAACACGCTCGTGAGCAATTTCAGAGATATGCAAAAGACCTTGTGCATTCGGCAAGATTTCAACGAAGGCACCAAATTCAGCGATCTTAACAACGCGTCCTTTGTATGTCTTGCCGACTTCTGCTTCCGCACAGATGTCATTGATCATGGCGATAGCTCTCTTAGTTGCTTCTGGATCTGCAGAGGCAACGTGGATTGTTCCATCGTCTTCGATTTCAATCTTAACACCCGTAGCTTCAGTGATACCACGGATAACTTTACCACCAGAACCGATAACTTCACGGATCTTATCTTGCTTGATTTTGATTGTCTCGATACGAGGGGCAAACTCAGAGATCTGTCCACGAGCGACTTTGATCACTTTTTCCATCTCATTCAAGATGTGAATGCGGCCTTCTTTAGCTTGAGCCAAAGCTTGTTCCATCACGTCGAAAGAAACAGAGTCAATTTTGATATCCATTTGAAGAGCCGTGATACCTTGAGAAGTACCCGCAACTTTAAAGTCCATGTCGCCCAAGTGATCTTCATCACCCAAGATGTCAGTCAAGACAGCAACGCGGTCGCCTTCTTTGATCAAGCCCATTGCAATACCTGCAACGTTGCCTTTGATCGCCACACCAGCGTCAAGCAAAGCCAATGTTCCGGCACAAACCGAACCCATTGAGCTAGAACCATTTGATTCCAAAACTTCAGCAACGATACGAATCGTGTAAGGAAATTTATCGTGATCTGGCAAAACAGCTTTCAAAGCGCGTTCAGCCAAGTTTCCGTGACCGATTTCACGACGACTTGTACCACCGTAACGACCTGTTTCACCAACAGAGTAAGATGGGAAGTTGTAGTGAAGCATGAACTTACGTTTGATATCGCCAAAAAGTCCATCAACCATTTGCTCATCATCACCAGTTCCCAAAGTCACAGCACCGATACACTGAGTTTCCCCACGTGTGAAAAGGCCCGAGCCGTGAACACGTGGCATAAGAGCCACTTCACAAGCAACTGGACGAACAGTTTTAGAGTCACGACCGTCGATACGGCCGCCAGTGTCCAAAATCATCGCGCGTGCTTCGCGGTACTTGATGTCTTCAACGACTGCGTTCAATTCTTTTTTACGAAGAGTCAGAACGTCTTTTTCAGTGATACCTGCAAGAAGCAATGCTTCTGCATCCGCTTTAGCTTTGTCTGCAGCCGCATAACGCTCTTGTTTTACACGCATGCGAAGTGCTTCCGCAATTTTTGGTTGCAAGAAAGTTTCAGCGCGAGTTTTAAAGTCCGCATCGATAACTGGTGCTTTGAAAGCACGCTTCGCCTTAGAGCCAGTTTTTTCACGCAATTCATCTTGCGCATTCAAAAGAGGCATCATCGACTGGTGACCAAATTTTAAAGCTGCCAAGGCATCTGTTTCAGAGATGAATTGAGTTTCACCTTCAACCATCAACAAACCATTGCGTGTTCCCGCAACGAGCATGTTCATGTCAGATTTTTCCAACTGTTGTGGAGTTGGGTTGGCGATCATTTCACCGTCTACACGAGCGATCTGAATTGCCGCCGTAGGACCGTTGAAAGGAATGTCAGAAATATGAAGAGCCGCAGAAGCACCAAGGCTGGCCAAAACATCCAACGGAAAAGCGCCATCAGCAGAAATCACAGTTGCGATAACTTGTGTTTCATGACGGTAGCCTTCAGGGAAACTTGGACGAAGTGGACGGTCAATCAAACGAGCTGTTAGAACTTGATCCGTAGAAGGACGAGCTTCACGCTTGAAGTAGCCACCTGGAATTTTTCCAGTTGCGTAGAATTTTTCAATGTACTCAACAGTCAACGGGAAGAAGTCCAACTCGGACTGCTTGCGCGAAGAAACTGCAGCGACAAGAACCATGTTATTACCACAAGACACGAGGACAGATCCATCTGCTTGTTTTGCCAAACGGCCTGTTTCGATGGTAATTTGTTTTCCGCCCACCGATGTAGTTACAGTCGTCTTCATTATTACTCCTTAGATTGGCAACTCTGCTTAAGCTAAATTTTTTTAGCTTTTATAGCTTTCATTAGCTTTTATATTTTTAGTCGTTTTATGTCTTATTCAATTTTTAAACGATGCGTATATTTTACGACCGCTAGAACGAGTGAAGGGGCTTTGCTCGCCCCTTCCTCTTCACACTCAACTTAAGATTACTTACGTAATTCAAGAGCCTTAATAAGGTCTTGATAACCCTTCACGTCTTGGCGGTGAAGGTAATCAAGAAGTTTTCTTCTTTGGTTAACCATAGTCACAAGACCGCGACGGCCGTGGTGATCTTTCTTGTGCATTGCAAAGTGAGCCGTCAAATCGTTGATACGTGCAGTTAGAAGTGCAACTTGTACCTGTGGAGAACCAGTGTCGAGTTCGCCTGTTTTGAAAGTTTTAACGATTTGGATTTTCTGTGCTTTTGTGACTGCCATTAAAGTCTCCTTATGTTGGATTCTCTCGAATCATTTTGTAAACCTAGAGCCCCTTCCATCGTCATGGCTGTCGAGTGGGGAGCAATAGTGCTATGTTTCTATCCCTTATGCCAAATGGGGTCAAGTGCTCAAATTAATACTTAAAAACCCGTCTGAGGACGAAGCCTCTTCCCGGTTCTAACCCCACCAAAGCCAACATCTGCCCGGTCTCTTGAGACAGGATCTGCACATATTGGTCCTCTGAAGGTTTAAAAAACGATATAAGCTGAGTTCGCAGGTCATGGCTGATTTGGCCATTGCCTAAAAGCACCTGATCCTGCCCTTTGACCCGAATCCTTTTCACCATTGGTAAAGCCATTTCCATTTTAACAAAGGCAGCCGAGCTCTCCCCCACCTTCACTAAGGCCTCAAGGGCTTCCAAAGTCACGGCCTGCTCTAATTTATACGGAGCTGACCAAGTCCGGCGCAAGGCACTCATCGTCCCCAAGCAACCTAACTTTTGACCTAAAACATCCACCCAGGTGCGGATATAACTGCCTTTCGTGCACGTGATATCAAATTCGGCCCAATCAGGACCGCTCGCAACGGGTGTGACGTCCCAGAATTTCATGATCTTTTTAGGGATCTTCACTTCTTGATCTTGGCGCGCGTATTCGTAAAGCTTTTTGCCCTGCACTTTGATGGCGGAGTAAATAGGAACTTCGAGTTCCATCTCTCCTTGCAACTCCAAGGCGGCTTTTAAAACCTGCTCTTGCGTCACATCCACGGGACGAGTCTCTAATGTTTCGCCGGTCGTATCTAAAGTATCTGTGCGCAAGCCCCATTGAGCTCGCACGCGGTAACCTTTGTCGCCCTCTAAAATATATTGGCTGAGTTTTGTGCCTTCGTTGATCAGACAGGCCATAAGCCCCGATGCCAAAGGATCTAAAGTTCCAGAGTGCCCGACCGTGCGAGTCCCTAAGATACGACGCAAACGCGCCACCACATCATGACTGGTCATTCCTGTGGCTTTATCTACCAACAAGAGGCCATTAAATTGATTATTATTCATCGTCTCCGCTGTTGTCTTTATCGAGAGTTTCGTCGGAGGATTCGTCGACATTTTCATCAGCATCTTGGTCGGCTGATTCGTCGGATTTTTGGCCAGCGATTTCGCCCTTGGTCGCCTGCCGTTCCTGCTCCAACTGATGCAAGATGCGATCGACTTTGATTACGTTATCCACAGACCCGTCCAAGAAAAAGGTCAACTTGGGGCAATAACGCAGTTTAAGTTCTTTACTAATATAATTCTGAATTTCAAAAGCGCGCTTTTCAAGGACGTCCACGGAACGCTTCACTTGTTCTTCAGAACCCAGCACGCTGACATAAACTTTAGCAGCGCGCAGATCCGCAGGCATTCGCACCTGCGTGACCGTCACGATTCCCGGAATCTCTGATTTAAGTCCACGAATTAAGAACTGAGCAACGGTAGCTTGAACCTCACGCTCTACGCGAGCGACTCGGCGCCCGTCACCCACATTCTTCATGCATTGGCCTCGAGATCACGAGAAACTTCTTTTTTCACATAGGCTTCCATGACGTCGCCCACTTTAACATCATTGAAGTTCTCGATACCGATACCGCACTCAAATCCAGTTGCAACTTCTTTAGCGTCATCTTTAAAGCGCTTAAGAGAAGAAATCTTTCCTTCGTACACAATCTTACCATCACGAACCAAACGGATCATGTTGTTACGTTGGATCTTACCGTCAACTATGAAGCTTCCAGCAATGGTTCCAATTTTAGGCACTGTGAAGATAGAGCGAACTTCCGCACGTCCCATTTGCTCTTCCACAACCACAGGGCTGAGAAGACCGGACATGGCTTTTTTCATATCATCCACAAGTTCGTAAACAATAGAGTAAGAGCGAACATCGACACCGTTTTGCTTAGCTTTTGCTTGCGCTCCGCCGTCAGGTCGAACGTTAAAGCCGATGACCACACCTTTTGCAGTGTGAGCCAAAAGAACGTCCGATTCATTGATACCACCCACGCCAGAGTGAATGATGCGCGCTTTCACTTCTGAAGTAGAAAGCTTACCGATCATACCCGTTACAGCCTCAAGGGATCCATGAACGTCTGCCTTCAAGATGATAGGCAATTCTTTGACGTCTCCAGATTTAACTTTAGAGAACAGATCTTCAAGGGACATTTTTCCACCAGGAACAACGGCCGCTTGATGAGCTTGCTCTTTACGCAGAGAAGAAACTTCTTCTGCTGTTTTTTCGTCTTTAACAACGTCAAACTTGTCGCCCGCAGCTGGTGTAGAATCCAATCCCAAAACTTCCACAGGGAAGCCCGGACCCATTGACTGCACACGCTCGCCACGATCATTCATAAGTGAACGAACGCGACCTTTAACAGATCCAGCAACGATATACTGACCGATAGAAACGGTACCGTCTCTGATCAAGAGAGTCGCCACAGAACCTTTACCTTTTTCAACTTTTGACTCGATCACAATACCTGTTCCTGAACGTTCTGGATTTGCTTTCAAATCTTGAACTTCAGCGACCAAGCGAATGTTTTCTAAGAGTTCGTTGATACCGGTTTTTTGCAAAGCCGACACTTCACAGAAGATTGTCGTTCCACCCCATTCTTCGGGAACGATTTCAAGCTCTGTTAACTGTTGCTTAATACGCTCAGGATTTGATCCTGGTTTATCAATTTTATTTACAGCTACAATAATTGGAACGCCTGCGGCCTTTGCATGATTCACAGCTTCTTGAGTCTGTGGCATCATACCATCGTCAGCTGCTACCACGATAATCGCAATATCAGTCGCGTTCGCACCACGAGCACGCATCGCCGTAAAGGCTTCGTGACCCGGAGTATCCAAGAACGTGATAAAGCTGCCGTCTTCCATTTTCACAGAATAAGCACCAATATGCTGAGTGATACCACCGGCCTCGCCACTAGCCACTTTCGCATTACGGATAGCATCGAGAAGTGATGTCTTACCGTGATCGACGTGACCCATAACGGTCACAACAGGTGGACGAGTGATCGAAACAGCTTCTAAATTTCCGAATGCAGTTGCATCCAAAACTTCTTGAGCTGTTTTAAAGGTGTTTTGCGCTTCCCACTTAAATTCAGGAGCAATCAAAGCAATGGTATCGAAATCCAACATCGTGTGCAGGTTGCCCATCACACCATTTTGCATCAAAACTTTCATCAATTGAGGCGCTTTCAAACCCATCTCAGCTGCCACATCGGCAACTTTCATTGGACCTGCTACTTTGATGATACGTTTATGAGCTGCTGGAGTCGTGATCTGAGTTTTCATACCCGTACGATCCAAGAAGCCTTTTTTCTTTTTAGGTTGGAAAACCATCTCACGCTTACGGAACTCAACAGCATTAAAGACTTGAACAACGCCTTCGCGCTCGCCTTTAGCAGCAAGTGCCGCACCCGGAGCCCCTAAGGCTGCAACAGGGCCCGCGCCTGGTCCAAATTTCTTATTCCGTTTATCAACATCACGTGCGCGGAAGTCTTCACTTCCTGGAGGAGGCAACTCCGCCGGCGCAGAGGCAACAAAACCTGTACGAATATTACGCGTTGGCGCACCACCCGTCGGCCGATTGAAACCACCAGGGCGAGGCCCTGTGTAACTTGCCGAAGCACCACCACCGCTGGAAGGACGATCTCCACCTTGGAAACCACCGCCACCAGGACGAGGAGGAGCTTGCGACTGAACGCGGGAAAGATCCATGCGCCCGATAATATTTCTTTTTGGCGCAGAGGCAGGAGTTGAAGAACTCGCGATACCACTAGTTCCCACAACAACCTCTTTTTTACGCGCTACAACCGGAGCCGCTGGCGCCGCTTGTACCGGTGCCTGAACTTCAGGCGCTGACTTGGCTTCTACTTCAGGAGCCACTTCTGATTTTTTAGATTTAACTTTAGTAACTTTTTCTTCAACAACAGGAGTTTCCACAGCTGCTGGTGCCGCCACTTGCTCGGGCTCTGCCTCAACTGCTGGTGCAATTTTAGAAACAATGCGAGTGACCTTAGGTGCGGCCTCTTCTTCTACGGCTGCCGCGTCTGCAACTGCTTCGGCCTCAGCTTCAGCTTTTGCAATGACTTGCGCCTTTGCTTCTTCAACAGCTTCTTCCTTTTCTTCCTTCGTCTTACGACGAATGACCGGAGATTTAACCGCATCTGCTTCAGCCGCAGCTAAGTCAGCTGCTGTTTTTTTAGCAACTGGCTTTTTGCGTGCGACTGCTGCCTTTTTCTTTGGTTTCGCTTCAGATGCTGAATCTCCACCGCCGCCAAGCTTAACCTTGATTTGCTCCAGAACATCAGGCGACAGCTCCGCCATATGACTCTTTACTGGAATTTGCCACTCGCGGATTTTATCCATGAGGGCAAGGGGGGTCATCCCAACTTCTTTAGCAAATTCAAAAACCTTTGGATTACTCACTCAGTCTCCCGTGTTCTTTCTCTATCCAAACTCAATTATTGCTCATCTGTTTCAGCAGCAAGCTTTTTAAGCTCCTGCTTCAACAACATGTCAGCCTGCTCTTTAGCAGATACATTCACTTGCTTGTCTTTTACTACAGCTGGAGCCGTTGGAACTGGAACTCCCTCTGCTTCGTATTTCGCGACAAGAGCTTTGGCTTCAGCCACTAACTTTTCAGCTTTTTCAGGATCATCGTAACCTGGGATTGTCATCACTTCTTCAACACCAGCAGATGCTAGCGTTTGGAAAGAACCAAAACCAGATTGGAAGATGTTTTGCGCCATAGTCTCGCTCATACCAGGGATCAACATCAAATTAAAGATTGATTCCGCTGTACGAGATGAAGCCGATGATTCTGAAATGATATCCAATTTCCAAGTTGTCAATTTAGCCGCCAAGCGAACGTTTTGACCACGCTTACCTATTGCCAAACTCAACTGATTATCTGGAACAACAACTTCCATTTCACGATTTGTGTCATCCAAGAAGACACGTGAAATTTCAGCAGGTGCCAACGCATTACAAGCAAAACGAGTGACGTCTTCGTCCCAAGGGACGATATCGATCTTCTCACCGCGAAGTTCTTGTACGATTGTTTGAACACGAGATCCCTTCATACCAACGCAAGCGCCTACTGGATCTACAGAGTTGTCCTTAGATCGAACCGCAATCTTTGCACGTTGTCCTGGTTCACGAGCAGCAGCCATGATTTCCACGATGCCGTCATAGATCTCGGGAACTTCCATTTCGAAAAGCTTCATCAAATAACGTGGGTCGGCTCGGGACATGATGATCTGAGGACCACGAGTTGTTTGACGAACTTCCGCCAAATAACCTTGAATGCGATCGCCCGGCTTGTATTGCTCTCCAGGGATTTGTTCACGTGGGGGGATATAAGCCTCTGTACGACCGAGGTCGACAACAATGGCACCTTTTTCCACACGACGAGCGATACCAGAAGCGATTTCGCCTTTGCGCTCTTCAAATTCATTAAAAATAATATTGCGTTCAGCGTCGCGAACTTTTTGAAGAATGATTTGTTTTGCCGTTTGTGCAGCAATACGACCCAAATCCGGAGCTTCAATTTTGATACCAATAGAATCGTCCATTTGAACGTTCGGATCCATTTTTTGAGCTTCATCAAATGGAATTTCAACTTCTTCGTCGATGAATTTTTCACGAGGAACAACTTCTTTAAACTCATAGAGTTCAACTTCGCCAGTTTCTTCGTTATATGAAGCTTCAATTTCACGATAAGTGCCGTATTTTTTACGAGCGGCTACGAGCATACCTTGAGTGATGGCTTCGATAACGATTTGTTTATCGATACCTTTGTCTTTACCAACTTGCTCAATCACTCTCGATAGATCTGTAAACAGATTCTCAGCCATGACTACCCTCTTTTGTTATTTCTTTAAAACTTTACTAAAATCAAAAACTATCTTTGCCTTATCAATCATCCCATAAGGAATTCTGATTTCGACCTCATCTACAATAAAACCAATGCCACTCTCGTCAGCAGATTCTAAAACGTGTTCGACTGTTTTTGCAGCCTTCCACTTTTTGTCCGTGACACCCAGGTCCTCTAAAACCTTAAAGGTTTTAATATAAACCTTTTTGCCCACGGCTTTTTGGAAATGCCATGGCTTGCGCAACAAGCGATCCAAGCCCGGAGTTGAAACCTCCAGATGATAAGCACCACCCGGAATCAAGTCCTCGTCTTTTTCCAAAAGAGCATTGAGACCTTTAGAGACATTCGAACAATCATCAATCGTGATGTTACCGTCTTCTTTGTCGATATAGAGGCGAAGTGTCCGACCTTTACCAGCACCAACGAATTCAATATCGTAAAGTAAACAAGCTTGTTCGCTTGCTACATCGCTGGCCATTTTCTCAACTGTATCCATCCAAGATGGGGTCTCTGACATCGTACGAACCTCAAAATCTAGGCCTTAGTTAGCTAGCACCCAGATGGGACGCATTTGAAGACACTAAGAACCTACCGAACCAAAAAAAAATGGGCCGAGAGGCCCATTGGAACGAGGCTAAAGTATCAATAAAAACAAGCAAGTGCAAGGGTTTATAGTGAAGGGCTGAGAAACTCCTCGTTCTACTAGGGACAAGAGTAAAGGATCGCCATGGCCCCATCCTTATAATATCGAGGCCTTTGTCCCGTCCGCCTAAACCCGAGTTTTTCATACAGATTTTGCGCCTTGAGGTTTTTCTCATGCACCTCCAGCCAGATCTCCCGCTCCTGACCCTTTGCGCCAATTAGATAGCGCAGGAGCTCTTGAACATAGCCTTGGCGTCGAAATCGAGGGTGACTGGCGACCAACGAGATCTCCCAAATTTGGGAATTGTCACGATACAACACAAAACCCACAAGCTGAGATCCTTGGAAGACACCCACGGCCTCAGCCGACATCAACTCTGGCCCGAGCATTTCTTCCGGCCAAAAAAACTCTGCTATCAGCCCCTGCTGATCCACAACTTCTTTGACCAAGAGGTGCATCGCGGCTCGATACTGGCCTGATAAGACTTTAATTTCCATTTAGTCAACCGGCAGCAGGTTGCGAACCTTGTATTTTCTCTTAATGATTTCAAACCAAGAGCGCAGACGCTCTTCCAACTGCTGCTGCGCCAAAAAAGATTTGATATTGTCGCGAAAGTTAGCAAAGGGCATGCTGCCAAACTTAACGCGGTTTTTTTCATAGTAGGCCTGTGCCTCCTGGTCGGTGATCATTCCGAGCATTGAGTTGGACTTAAACTTTAAAAAAGCTTTCGCCACGAGCTTGCGCGAAGTAACTCGACTCAATTCAGCGTCCGTCACTTCGAGGCGATTCCAATAGGCATTCCCCGCAGTGGCTCTTCCAACTTTGTTAATAGCCACGACCAAATCATCCTCACTAACAGTGCCAACATTGAAATTCTCGGCCTCAATAGAAACCACAGCTTCCAACAACACATTGGCGACTTGCTGGCGAAACTCAGAGCTCTCAACCTTCAACTCTCGAATCCCCGCGCTGCCTTTTACAGGATAAAGGACCTGATCGATCACGGCCGCAATTTGAACTTCGCGACTGGTGATGACCGTCTCTGCCACCTGACCTACGGATTCAGATACGACGACCGCCGCAAAAGCCGGCGCTGATAAAAGCTGAGTTGAGAAAATGAGTATTAAGAGAAATCGCATACAGTCACTATGCCAAGAAAGCCCACCCGAGTCCACTGCTTCAAGGTCTTGTTAAGGTGCAAATAAAGCGCAGAGCAGGGGAAGGAAAGACCCAATCAAAAAAACGGCCTTTTTTAAAAAACAAACCCCGCCAAAACTGGCAGGGTTTGAACTACGAAGAACTGTGCTTAAGAACTTCTGCAAAACTAGAAGTTTACGCGGCCAATAAGTGACATTACGTAATACTGAAGTTTTTCAATTTCAGTGCCGTAGTACGGAGAAGCCATCCAAGAGTTCGACGGCTTGTCGATTCTACTGGAAAGATTCCACATATAACGGAAATCAACACCCAAAGAGTACTTTGGAGAGAATTCAAGGTCCGCACCGACAACCGTTCCTACGTCGATAGCGTGTGAACTTGCTGAGTTGCTAGGCATATGACTGTAGTTATTATTCGACCATTTATAATCACGGTACGAGTAAGAAACCAGGGCGCCAAATACCGGCTTCACGATACCATCAAAAAGCTGAACTTTTGTCGCCAAAATTCCAGAGTATTGATTGATGTCCACTTCACGAGGCATATTATAACCGTTGTTGTAGCCATTATATCCATTGTATCCGTAACCGCCGTATGGGCTTGTCGTGTACATGTTAGAGCTCAAAGTGTAGTTTGAGTAAACAAACGAACCTTCGACAATAATATTGTCGTACTTAGATCCGAAAGACACACCCAAAGAGTAGTTGCCTCTCACATTGTTTGTATCTGGATAATCAGCAAAACCCAAAGTTCCCGCAACGTATTTACTTTCAGCTGGAGTCTCCACGACTTCTTCTTCAATTTTCATAGCAGCTGCGATTTCCTCACGAACGATGTCGCGAGTATTTTCTTTTGGCTCTTCAACTTTTTGAACAGGCACTTGCTGAATCACAATCGGTTGAACCGGCTGTTGAATCTGCACTTGCGTGTTTTCTTGATTGTTCATGTTATTGAGCTTGTCGCCAAAAAGAACGTTTGCGCGCTTCTTTTCGTCTTCCATCCGAGAAACTTCCAGCTTCTCAACGATTCTTTGCTCAGTTTGCAGCTCTGCATCTTGACGAGAACGACGGATTTGCTCCGCGCGGGACTCTGTCAATGGCGACGCTTCAATAACCGTCGTCGGTTGCTTTTGCACCTGCGTCTGTTGAACTTGAGCGTTTGAGCTCGCTGTTGGGGTCGCCTGATTTAAGATATAAATAGGCTGGCTGCCACCGCTCACCGGTGCTGTTGCAGAAATCCCCGCCTGTACAGGTTGTGCGGCAGCGGGGGCTGCTTCGGCACCTGAATACATTTGGTCAAGCTCTGCATCGACATCACTCTCTAGGGTTTGGGCAAGTGACATTGCTGGCACCATGCTCAAAGCCGCAAGGATATAGATATACTTCTTCATAGAATACTCCTCGTAGTTACAAACTTCTTAAGCGAGTTACCGCTAAAGCAAGGCCGATGCCAACAGGGCCGAGAATCGTCGGTACCGTCTAAGTTATTGATATCCCCGAGGCTCCTGAAAAATGCACGGACACCCGAAAACCCCGGCTGAATAATTAAGTGACTAGTCTGCTGACGCTTTCTGAAATTCTTGCAAACCGGAGCCATTTCGCCCCACCCCTCAAAAAACTCTGTTAAAAATGGCTCTCGCAAAACGTTCTATATATGAGGGTTTCGTTAATGGCTGTTTCAAGTTCTAAAACCTGGATGTTGCTTCTTTCTTTATCTTTACTCTCAGCTTGCACGCCGGAATCCAAGACGCTCAACGCAACTGAAGTTTGCGATGTTTCTGGCGACAATTTTAGCATTGTAGGCGGCAAGCAATTAGCCCCCGGTAATGACCTCAGTTCTAGCACTGTGTTGATTTTGGATGTCAATCTTAGTGATGAGACGTCTATATGCACAGGGACCTTGATTGCCGACAATATTGTACTGACTGCGGCCCACTGCAAGCCGAGTGCTTTTTCCACATCTGTTGTGGTTTTCTCCAATAGCATTCCATGCGCCACCGCTCAAAACGTCGCCGATGTCGGGCGAAAAGTCGTCGCCTATACTAAGCACCCAAGCTATCGAACACGCGACAACAGTTCGACCTATGATCTACTGCTGCTAAAACTTGAAGACAAAGCGCCTGCTGGTTTCTATCCGCGCAAGCTCCCCCAACAAGACCCTCAACATCTATCGACACAAAATGTCGTCATGGCTGGCTATGGAATTACCTCGGAAAAATCAAAAGACAGTGGGGTTCTGCGATACACAACTGCCGACGCAACTCGCCTCAGCCGGAACTCTGTGACCTATACGGGATATTACGGACGAAAAACTGAATCCTTATCTAAAACTTGGGCCCTGGATCAAACCCAAAACAACGGCGTCTGCAGTGGCGACTCGGGTGGACCTCTTTACATGAAAACTCCAGACGGACTTGTTTTGATCGGCGTAACTTCGCGCGGAGTGGACCCGAATGCCGCAGATACCGATGACCAGGGGCGAGTTTGTCACGGCTTCACACTCTTTACCGATGTCTTCTCTCACCTGGGCTGGATCCACGAGGAAATGCGTAATTTGCAGCGCTAGTTTTTAAGGGCGGCGTAAAAAAATGCGCCGCGTGCTAAAAAAGGACTTGAGGTTTCTCGGCAAGTTCCGTACAAAAGATGACTCAACGCGGGTGTGGTGTAATGGTAGCCACGAGAGACTCAAAATCTCTTGGATTCACGTCCGTGGGGGTTCAAGTCCCTCCACCCGCACATACTAAAGGAAAGGAGTTCGTTTATGGGCTCTTTATACAGATATATCGA
>JBBKWD010000181.1:0-9158 GCA_037968775.1 Bdellovibrio sp. | reverse complement strand
AAGTTTGCAGAGTCGCACAAATTTAAAATTTCTGCGGAAATTGATATCATCAAAAAAGATCCGCCAAAGAACGAAATTCAATAGATCTTTACGGGGTTAACGACAGCTGCTTGCGGTTCTTAAGGCGCTGTGGCCATCCTGTGCGGCCTTTCTGAAGCGCATCCATGCGCTTCAGATCAAGGTTTATCGTCTGCTTAAGACTCCTGAGAGGATATCTCTCAGGAGTGGCATTTGAGCCGAAAGTTAGAAATAATAAATCAGTCTTCCTCGAAAATGGAGTCGCAAAGTATTTCTTATGCTCTCAGCATTGAGGTTTTTAGCTCAAACTGGACTTTTCTCCGTCTCAAGTTGAAACGAATTTCTCCGATACGTGTTCTATGGAACAAGCTATTTTAAGTCTCATGTCGATTCTTTTATTTTGCCTTTGCTGTCACCAGTTTATCAAAACGGTGGTGACACCGATTCCTCTGCTCAGGAGTGAACGTCCCTATGCCGCTGCGGCTATGCGTCTTGGCAAGTTCTATCGGGGAACTGCTTGGGGTGTGATGACGGGGGTGTTTCTTGCTGGAACTTCGATGACTTTTTATCAGGTATTTACCACCCTTTAATTCTCAAAGGGTGATTCGCTCTTAGCTTTGTGGCAAGCTTTCCTTTCTAGGAGGTTGCCATGGGGACATCATTTCAAACGGTCAATCCCGCTACAGGGGAAACAATTAAGACCTATAGTCATCGTGATTGGCAAAGCGTTGAGCCTCTTATCGATTCGGCTTACAAAAATTTTTTAGTCTGGCGCAAAACTTCGTTTCAAGAACGCGCAGAGATTCTTTTACAGTTGGGTCAAAAATTAAAAGACTCTAAAGCTGAGATTGCCGGTTTGATGCACGTCGAAATGGGCAAGCTTTTGAGTGAGGGTAAGGCAGAAGTCGATAAAAGCATTCTTGCCTGCGACTATTATGCAAAAGAAGGCGAGCGACTGCTGCGTCCGCGTGAAACAGAATCCACCTATAAAGAGGCCCAAGTTCGGTTTGACCCCTTGGGGCCGATTTTTAGTATTATGCCCTGGAATTTTCCGTTGTGGCAATTGATCCGCTTTGCCGTGCCTTCAATAATGGCAGGGAATGTGATCTTGCTGAAGCATTCGGATATCTCTGCCGGAATGGGAGAACTGATAGAAAAAATATTCGGAGAACTTAAAAGTCCCGTCCCTCTTTTAACGAACTTACATGTTGATCATGAGATCGCAGAAAAAATTATTGCTCATCCGTCTATTCGGGGAGTGACATTCACCGGCAGCACCCGTGGCGGGCGCTCGGTGGCTACTGCTGCGGCGAAGAGTTTGAAAAAAACCGTCCTTGAGTTGGGTGGAAGTGATGCCTATATCGTGATGGAGGATGCTAATATCGAGCACGCCGCTCGTGTGTGTGCCAAAGCTCGCCTGGTAAATTGCGGACAGAGCTGTGTGGCGGGAAAAAGATTCATCGTGCACACCAAGGTGGCAGACGCTTTTACGCGGGCCTTTATTGAGGAAATGAAAAAGACCGAGCTGGGGCCCCTGGCTCATCAAAAGTTTCAAACGCAATTGATCAAGCAGGTCGAGATGTTGAAATCGTGGGGTGGACGTGTAGTTTTAGGAGGCACCGCTCCTCAGGGCATAGGAGCCTATTATCCAGCCACAGTTGTTGTGTTTGATAAAAACAATCCCGCAATGCACAGTGAAGAAATCTTTGGCCCGGTCGCTTCCGTCATCGTCGTTGAAAATGAAAAAGAAGCTTTTGAAGTAGCCAACGCATCCCCATTTGGCTTGGGCGGGGCCTTGTTTAGTGGAAATATTGAAAAGGCAAAAGCTTTGGTGGAAAAAGAACTTGAAGCGGGCTTTGTCGTCGTCAATGATCAGGTGAAGTCAGATCCTCGCTTGCCCTTTGGTGGCGTAAAAGAATCCGGATATGGTCGTGAGCTTGGCGAGTTCGGAATATATGAGTTTGTGAATGTAAAAACGGTCGCTGTTGGAGGCCTTTAAGTGATTGTGAAGCGGGAAAAAGTGAATCTAGACCATGAGGTCTGGAAGTTCATCAAGCAAGAGGGCTTACAGGGCAAAAGGATTCTGCTTGCAGTTTCTGGTGGATTGGATTCGACAGCCTTAGCAGCTGTTCTTGCTCGGCTTCACAAAAAATCCCATTTAGGAATTTGCTATTTTCATCACGGAGAAGATTCAAATCAAGACTATCGTAAAGAGGCTCAGAGCTTTGTTGAAAAACTCGCGCGAACGTTGGAGCTTCCATTCTATCCTCTAAAAAGTACTCAATTAGCCAAAACAGAAGCTCAATATCGCGAGCTTCGTTACGCAGCTTTGAGTCAATTGATGCAAGAGCAAGGTTATGATTGTCTGGCGACGGGACATCACCGGGACGATTTATTGGAAACTCGCGTCCTCAGGCTGATTCGCGGAACAGGGGCACAGGGTCTGCAGGCAATGCATGTTTACAAGGACCAAATTTTTCGGCCATTTTTAGAGACGTCTAAAAAAGAGTTAAAGCAGTACTTGAGGAGTGTGAAGCTGCGAGAGTTGTCAGACCCAAGTAACGAGTCGCTGGACCCAATGCGTAATTGGCTGCGAGAGGATTGGTTTAAGGCTCTTGAAAAAAGAAAAAAAGGCTCTCTTGAATCACTAGCCCGCTCTTTAGAAACCTTGGCAAAAGACCTGGATCCGATTCGTTGGGGAGAACTGTTAGAAAAAAATGAGGCTTTTAATACACAGGGCTTGTCGCGGGCTTTTTACCTGACTTTGACTCCTATTGAGCAAAAACGGCTCTTAGCTCAGTACCTTTTTGCCCTCGGCAAACGAGATTTTTCTCAAGCTCACCTCGAAGAAATCCAAAAACGTCTAGACAAGCCCCAAAAAGTGATCACATTCAAAGTGGGTGGTTTTCATTGGGAAATTAACGCAGAGCAAATTAAGGTCCAGTCCTGATTTTAGGGGCGCTGAATCGAGCGTCCGAATTCAAAATTTCTCTGCGAAGTTCCTTTTGAACCTACACTCATTCATGCTAACCTCGAGAGTGAAAATTAGACTTCTGAGTGAAAGGATCTCAAATGAAATCAAACCAGAAAACACTAGCCCTGTGGTTTTTCCTCGTGATCATGGCTGTGTTTTTGTTTCAAGCCTACGAAAGCAAAAATCAAAAACTTATAGGCGACTTTAACTATTCCAAATTTACCCAGTCCGTAAAGGCTGGAGAAGTGGCGAATGTTACTTTCCGTCAGGACACCAGTGAGATCATTGGTGAGATGAAACCTGAATTTGAAACGAAGTACAAAGGGACTCATTTTGCATTCATCGGGAATACCCAAGATGAAGGTTATAAGTTTTTGCAAGAAAACGGAATTACGCCCAACTACGACCGCGCAGATAACGGTGGATTCTTCCAGTCGTTGTTAGTGAATTGGTTGCCTCTGATTTTGATCGTGGCGATGTTCATGTTTATCATGCGCCAAATTCAAGTTGGTGGTGGTAAGGCGATGTCATTCGGAAAAAGTCGGGCGAAGCTTTTAACAGAGCATAAAAATCGCGTCACTTTTAAAGAAGTCGCGGGTGTTGATGAAGCCAAAGAAGATCTTGAAGAAATCGTGAGTTTTTTGAAAGATCCCAAAAAATATACAAAACTGGGCGGTCGCATTCCAAAGGGTGTCCTTTTGGTTGGATCTCCGGGAACCGGTAAAACACTTTTAGCTCGAGCTGTTGCTGGCGAAGCTGGTGTGCCGTTCTTTACGATTTCTGGCTCCGACTTCGTAGAGATGTTCGTCGGCGTGGGCGCTAGCCGTGTGCGTGACTTATTTGAACAAGGTAAAAAGAGTGCTCCGTGTTTGATCTTTATTGATGAGATCGATGCGGTCGGCCGTCATCGTGGTGCTGGGATGGGCGGCGGTCATGATGAGCGCGAGCAAACTCTGAATCAATTACTTGTTGAAATGGACGGATTTGAATCCTCTGAAGGTGTGATCATGATTGCAGCGACGAATCGTCCTGACGTTTTGGATCCCGCTTTGTTACGTCCCGGTCGTTTCGATCGTCGGGTAATAGTGAATAAGCCGGACCTTAAAGGTCGCGAAGAAATTCTTGCCGTCCATATGCGCAAAACTCCATTGGGACCTGATGTTGAGCCAACGAAGCTAGCACGTGGGACGCCTGGGTTTTCGGGGGCCGATCTTGAAAACCTCGTGAATGAAGCGGCTCTTATTGCTGCCGTACCGACAAGAAATATCTCGAGATGGATGATTTTGAAAAAGCGAAAGATAAAGTGACTATGGGAGCTGAGCGACGCTCTATGGTTATTTCGGATGAAGACAAAAAAGTCACAGCTTACCACGAAGCCGGTCACACGCTTGTGGGCAGAAAACTTGTGGGTCTTGATCCTATTCACAAAGTCACAATCATTCCTCGCGGAATGGCTTTGGGTTTAACTCAAACTTTGCCAGAGAAAGAAAGCGTAAGCTTATCTAAGACGAAAGCTGAAAATATGATCGCCTTTTTGTTCGGAGGGCGTGCTGCTGAGGAAGTGATCTTTAAAGACATCACAACGGGTGCAGGTAATGACATCGAACGCGCAACGGAGATCGCTCGTAAGATGGTGACCCAATGGGGTATGAGTCGGCTGGGGCCTTTGGCATTTGAAAAACACGAAGGACCCGTATTCTTAGGAATGCAGTATGGACACACAAGTAAAGATTACTCGGATGCAAAAGCACAAGAGATCGACGCTGAAGTGTCCAAATTTATTGGTGATGGTTATACGCTGGCTGTGAAAATTTTGACTGAAAACAAAGAAGCTCTCGAGAGATTGGCGCAAGCCCTTCTCGAATACGAAACCATTGATGGTGTTGAAGTTGAAATGCTGATCAACGGGACTGCTGTTTCGGAAGTTGAAAAACATCGTACCAATAAAAAAGAAGGACTGGCTATTCTTGCGAAAGCAAAAAAAGAAAGTTCTGGGAACGATCCTGTTGGAAACTCAGGGCCGGTAACTGTCTAGGGAATTAAGCAGAGTGGTTTTTGAGGCCTCACAGGGGGGCCTCTGTGGCGTTTTGGAGAGTCAGCTTGATGTTGCAGCAGTTCGTCGACAATTTGATCTTTATTATCCAGCATCTACGGGTGCAGGATGGTATCGACATGATGCTAGTGTGGATGGTCGTTTATCGCATCCTGGTTTTGATCAAGCGAACGGGGACCATTCAGATGTTGTCGGGTTTGGGGGTTTTAGCTATTGGCTATATCCTGAGTATCTGGCTTGAGCTTTTCACCTTTAATTGGATTCTTGAAAAATTCTTTTCAAATTTATTTGTGATTGTGGTGGTCTTGTTCCAGGGCGAGATTCGCCGAGCGCTGGCGCATATTGGAAGCAATCCGTTCTTCAGTGATGGGTCTGCTGTTCAAGAAACTCAAGTTGTTGAAGAGATCGCAAAAGGTGTCGTGGCGACAGCACAAAAAGGTTTCGGAGCACTTATCGTCGTCGAACGAGAAATCGTAATTGACTACCATATTGAGTTCGGAACGGAAATGGATTCCAAAATTTCATCTGAACTTTTGGCTTCTATATTTCATCCTGAAAGCCCAATGCATGATGGGGCGGTTCTTATTCGTAATGGTAAAATTCATTCAGCAGGTTGTTTTCTACCACTCAGTAAAAACCCTGCATTAGATAAAAACTTAGGAACGCGTCACCGAGCTGCAATTGGTTTGACCGAAGAAACCGATGCTTTGGTGTTTGTTATTTCGGAAGAAAACAAATCCATTGGTATTGTTCAAGGGGGACATTTAAGTCCACATGTTGAGTTAGGTGATATTCGCAAAGCTCTTTATGAGACGTTCGGTCTTAAGTACAAAGCTTTTTCCCCACAAGGAGAGCTTTCATGAGACGGCGATGGACGAATTCAGTCACTGAAAATTTCAGCTATAAAATGGTCGCCCTTTTTATTTCGTTGATTTTATGGCTCACTATTTTAGGGCGGCGAGATTTTGTTTTAAGTAAAAATATCGACATTGATTTAATCACAGGTCCTGGTAAGCAGGTTGTGGCTCAAACGGCGGATCATATTAAAGTGAAGGTGTCTGGGCCTCGCTCGGCGCTAAAAAAATTCATGGAAAGCAATCTAGCGCAAACCATTACACTTGATATTTCACAAAGAGACGACGGTGTTATATACGTCGATATTCCTTTGAATAAGATTGAGGTCCCACTTGGGGTTAAAATTTTAGGCATTCGACCGAATCAGATTCAGGCGGAAGTTGTGACAACAAAGGAACTTCAGCAAAATGACGAACAAGAAGGTCAGTAAAGTGGAAAAAAAATCTCAAAAATTATTTGGCACTGACGGCATTCGCGGCACGGCAAATCAGTGGCCGATGACACCGGAGATGGTGGTGCGCATCGGTCAGGCGATTGGTCATTTGTTAAGAAAAGAAGCGGGTATCCCCGGAACAGTTAAGAAAGTTGTTATCGGCAAAGACACGCGCTTATCTGGCTATATGATCGAGCAAGCACTTGCAAGCGGTCTGAATTCAATGGGCATATTTGTGCAATTGGTAGGCCCATTGCCAACACCGGGGATTGGTTATTTGACGCGAACAATGCGTGCCGCCGCTGGTATTGTGATCTCAGCTTCGCATAATCCATTTCATGATAATGGAATTAAGATTTTCGGGCCGGATGGATTTAAGATTTCTGAAGCCCAGGAAAAAGAAATCGAACGTTTGGTGTTCAATGTTGATCTGACAGAGCTTTTGCCTCCTAGTCGTGAAATTGGCCGGACTCGCAGAATTGAAGATGCCCAAGGTCGATACATTGTTTATGTAAAGGGAACCTTCCCGTTGGAATACACTTTGGATGGAATGCGCATTGTTTTAGATACGGCCAATGGAGCTGCCTATAAGGTGGCGCCAAGTGTGTTTGAGGAGCTTGGCGCAGAGGTTCTACAATTGGGTGATGAGCCCAATGGAACAAATATTAATGACAAAGTCGGTGCGTTGTATCCAGCCAAACTTTCGGATGCGGTTTTACAATATCGCGCCGATGTTGGAATTAGCCTTGATGGTGACGCGGATCGCGTGATCATGGTGGATGAAAAAGGTGACATGGTGAATGGCGACCGTATCTTGGCCATTTGTGCTTTGCATATGAAAGAGCGCGGCTTGCTGAAAAACGATACGCTGGTGGCGACACAAATGTCGAACTTCGGTCTTGAAAAACGTATGAATGAAGCGGGCATCAAAGTTGTAAAAACAGGTGTTGGCGATAAGTATGTTGTCGAAGAAATGCGTAAAAATGGTTACAACCTTGGCGGGGAACAATCCGGGCATATGATTTTTCTAGATCACACAACTACCGGTGATGGTTGTATTGCGGCCTTAAGCGTACTGGCTGTGATGAAACAAACTGGTAAAAAAATGAGTGAACTCAGTCATGTCTTTGAAGATGTGCCACAAACTCTTATCAACTTGCGCGTGCGCAATCGAAAAGAGCTTCACGATATTCGCGGCTATGATGATTTGATAAAATCCATAGAGAAAAAATTAGACGATAGTGGCCGCGTATTCGTACGGTTTTCCGGTACAGAACCCGTCATTCGCGTTTTGGTCGAAGGCCCTGATAAGGCTCAGATCACTCAATACGCCGAAGAAATCGCAAGTTTCCTTGAAAGAGAATTGAGCTAAAAATGAAACACAAAATTCGCTTGGGTGTGAACGTTGATCATGTGGCGACTCTTCGTCAGGTGCGTGGCGGAACGACCCTTTTTCCAGATCTTTCGAAAATGGTGAAGGCTTCTGTCAAAGCGGGGGCTGAACAAATCACAATACATCTTAGAGAAGACCGTCGCCATATTCAGCTTGAAGACTTAAAAGTGCTTTCGAAGTCTTGCCCTGTGCCTTTGAATTTAGAGATGGCAGCGGATCCACAGATGGTAACTTATGCAAAAAAATACCGACCTGATTGGGTTTGTTTCGTGCCCGAAAAAAGGGCCGAGCTCACAACGGAAGGCGGACTTGACGTCAAGAGAGCCTTTAAGAAATTAGTGCCGATGGTCGATAAACTTCAGCGAATCGGCATTGAGATTTCAATGTTTATCGAGCCGTCAACAGAACAAGTCGAAGCCGCCTATGAAGTTGGCGCCGATGCTGTCGAACTCCACACCGGTAAATGGGTTTTATTAAAAGGCCCTAAAAAAGAAAAAGAATGGAAGCGTCTTTGTGATGCTGCCGCTTGGGCGAATTATCTGGGCATGAATGTCCACGCAGGACATGGCTTGGATTATGAACACGTCAAACTCATCAATAAGCTTCCTTGTCTTCAAGAGGTCAATATTGGTCACTCGTTGATCTGTTATGCGCTCGAAGAGGGGCTTGAGAGCTCTGTGCGAAAGATGCGAAAAATTTTAAAATGAGTATCTTAGAGAGCCAGCACGACATTCAAGGTGTTGCGGAACTCGAAACATTTTGGGGTGCTTTTTTGCCTCATCTCAATGATCGTGCCGTGATTATTTTAAGTGGGGAAGTGGGTGCTGGAAAAACCACCTCCGTACAATTGATTGCTAAAGTTTGGGGAATGAAGGACGTCCAGTCGCCTTCCTTTGCGATTCATCATCGCTACGAGGCTGGTGGTCGGTCTATGGATCATGTGGATCTTTATCGTCTCAAAGACGATGATGATCTTGAGAGTTCTGGCTTTTGGGATCTTTTTGCACAAGAATCGGGACTGGTTGTCATAGAGTGGGGACAGCGCCTTGATTACGACTATTTACCTTTAAATTGGCAGCGCGTAGAGGTTCAAATTGAAAAAACCTCCAATGAAGGCGCTCGAAGGGTGATTTCTCGTTTAATTTGATTTTTATTCCCTATCTATTTTTGCAAATCCTTCGAAATCTTGCTAAATAGTAATCATCATGAATCGCAAACATCTCCTTTTCGCATTTATCACTCTGTCACTATTGCTGCATCTTTTGGCAGTGGTCGGATTTGATTTTTTTTCGAATCAGGTGGCGAGACGGGATGAGATGATAGATCTCTCACTGGTTTCAATTTCTGATCGTTCCACAGACTCTCTGGATAAACCCAGGTCATCGATCCGAGTAAAAGCACGCCCATCTGCGAAAAGTCCGTTAGCGACGTC
>JBBKWD010000180.1:0-19998 GCA_037968775.1 Bdellovibrio sp. | reverse complement strand
GCAGGTGTTGCCATTGTTGATAGCTTCCTCGGGGATTCCTTGCGCCAGGTTCTGCCAATTTATATTCCAGGCTTGGGATTTTTGCTGACGGTAATTTTAATTTTTCTTTTGGGCCTTTTCTTAAACAACCTCATCACCGGTGGCCTCTTCCAAAAGTTAGAACAAAAGTTGACTCAAGTTCCATTTATCAAAGCGGTCTACAGTCCCTTGCGGGATCTTATGAATTTATTTTCAAACGGCGGCGGCCCGAGTGGCCTTAAAAAAGTTGTTCTGGTTGAAATCAATGATTCCGGAGTCCGAGCCCTCGGCCTCGTGACGCGTGAGAATTTCAAAGACCTTCCGGCTATTGATGCGAACTCTGAGGGCCGTGTGGCCGTCTATGTCCCTATGAGTTATGGACTGGGGGGCTTCACCCTGATGGTTCCCCGCTCGAAACTCATTCATGTCGACATGCCCATTGAAAAGGCCATGAGTCTTGCCATCACAGGTTGGGTCAAAGCAGATAAAGGTGAAAACAAAAATGGCTGAAATGACCGCAACCACTCTTGGTAAGGCCTTAAAGATCAATCTCGATTTGTCCCGCTATGGAGCCTTTGCTGAAATTGGTGCCGGCCAAGAGGTCGCCCGTCATTTTTTTCAAGCCGGGAAGGCCTCACAAACAATTGCTAAAACAATTTCTGCCTATGACATGGTTGTCAGTGATGATATCTATGGCAAAGAACAAAATGGTCGGTATGTGTGTGAGTCCCGCCTGGATAAAATGTTGGGTCATGAGTATGATTTACTGATCGACCGCCTCGGTGGCATTCGCGGCCCTCAATCTCGTTTTTTTGCGTTTGCCAACACTGTGGCGACATCGTCTGTCGGAGGCAGCAAACAGTCCCATGGTTGGATGGGTGTTCGTTTTCAAGCCGAACCCGGAGGTCCCTCTAATGACATCATCATACACATTCGCATGTTGGATCGTCACCGTTTGCAACAACAAGAAGCTCTCGGAATTTTAGGTGTTAATCTGATCGCCTGTGCTTTTTATGAATACAAAGACGATGATACCTTTATCAGTAAATTGGTGGAGAACTTAAAAGATGACCAGGTGGTCATCGATGTTATTAAGTTCAAAGGACCGGATGTCGCGCACTTTGATATGCGACTGATGAACTTAGAGCTGGTACACAAGGGTCTTGCTGAAGCCGTTTTGTTTTCACCTAAAAATGAAATTCTAAATATTCCAGATGCCGTTTATGGCAAAGCTTTGCTTATTCAGCGTGGCACATTCCGTCCCGTTACCGTGACCCATATGGATGTTTTAGAAAAGGGCTTGGTGCAGATGCAGGCCGATGTGCGCTCTTGTGATGGTAAGGATTTAGAGATCCTGCCCATGATGGAGCTGACCATGCACAACCTGCAGTCCGACGGCAATATTAACGAGAAAGACTTTCTTGCACGCGTGGAAGCTCTCAATAGCTTGGGCATGCATGTGCTGATCTCGAACTTCCTGTTGTTCTATGGACTGAAAAGATTTTTGCGTCGCTCGAACCCTCACTTTATGGCCTTGGTTGTGGGCGCAAAACAGCTGGACAAGCTCTTTACTGAAAAGCACTATTCTGATCTTGAGGGCGGCCTGCTAGAAGGCCTAGGAAAGCTGCTCGACGCTAAAACCAAACTCTATGTTTATCCTCACAAGACGCCACAGTTGTGCATGACGACGAAAAGTTTTTTTCCGCCGCCTCACTTGCGCCATGTTTATTCTTACTTCACTGAAAATAAGCAAATTGTCGATGTGTCGGGCTGTGATGAAACGTCTGAGTATCTGCACTCCAAGGAAGTCCACGCCATGATGGAAGAAGGCGATGCCCGCTGGGAGAAATTTGTTCCTGAAAAAGTTCGCGCTTTGATTAAAGCGAACAAACTTTTTGGCGTCAAATAAGTCTCCCCTACCTTATATCCTACCTGCTCTGTCCTGCTTGCTCTAAATGGCTATCGAAGTTAGGCTGATTTTATGAAAATCATCCTAACTTCGAATTTAGTTTTACTTGTTGGGCTCCTGTGGCTTCCGATTTTTTCACAGGCAGCCCCGCCGAAAGATGAACTCAGTATTGCCATGAATGCAGAGTTTGATACGATCAACCCCCTTGTGAACACCATGATGGCCGGCGTGATGGTCGATGATGCGGTGTTGAGGCCTCTGGTAAAACTGACCCCCGCAGGTCGTCCTGAACCTGTTTTAATTAAAGAAATCCCGACACTAGAAAACAAAAAACTAAAACTTATCAAAGACACCAAAGGCACGCACCTTGAGGCTGAGATTGAATTTTTAGAAAATGCTCGCTGGGGTGACGGACATCCACTAACTTGTAAGGATTTGGCCGCGGCCTGGAAAATTGGCAGTGATGATTTGGTGGCGACTCCTAATCGGGAAGACTACAAAAATATTCAAAGCATTCGAGTCGATCCTGAAAACTCCAAAAAATGTGTCCTTCACCTAGATAAGGCGCAGTTCAATTTTTATTTAAACTTTCCCCGGCCGATCCCCGCGCATTTAGAGCTTCCCATATTCGAAAAACACAAGGGCAAAGTCCACGGCTATGAGCACAACTCCCTCTATGTCACAAAAATCTCAACACCTGGTTTGTACAATGGGCCCTATCGAATTCAAGAACTCAAATTTGGCAGCCACGTGGTTTTAGTACCAAACGACCACTTTTATGGAAATAAGCCCTTCTTTAAAAAAATAGTCCTTCGCTTTATTTTGAATTCATCAGCTATTGAGGCGAATTTGCTTAGCGGCAGTATAAATATGACTTCGTCCTCGGGCATGAGCTTTGATCAAGCGCTGGCCTTTGAGAAAAAAGTTAAAACCCAGAATCTCCCCTATGAAGTGACCTTTGTTCCAGGCGTGATGTATTCACATATCGATGTCAACTTGGATGACCCGATTTTAAAGGACAAATCCGTTCGTCAGGCCTTGGCTTACTCTTTTAACCGCAAAGAAATGGCACAAGCTTTTTTTGAAAATCGCCAGCCGCAGGCCTTTCACTTTTCGACTCCCTTTGATGATTGGTATACAGATAAGCCGACTGACATCACGGTTTACACATTTAGCCGACACAAGGCGACCAAACTGCTGGATGAAGCCGGTTGGAAAATGGACAAGGGCTTTCGCTATAAAAACGGCCAAAAATTAACTCTGACTCTTTCCGGTGTCAGTGATAACAAACTTAACGAAATGATTTCTGTGTATCTGCAGGATCAGTGGAAACAGATCGGTGTCGAGTTAAAATTAAAGACCTCCCCGGCACGTGTGTTCTTTTCAGATATTTTGCGCCACCGAAATTTTCAGCTGGCCCTTTTGACCTGGGTGAACTCGCCAAATGTGGTGGATATCAATTCTTTAAGTTCGACAATGATTCCTTCTGCGGCTAACGGTTGGTCAGGACACAACCGTGCTGGCTGGAAAAATAAAGAAGTCGACAAATGGTTGACGGAGGCCGCTAGCGAATTTGACACTGGCAAACGCACGGCCTTGATGCAAAAAGTTTTGCGCGTCTATACAGACGAGCTGCCCTCACTCCCCGCTTATTATCGCTCGAACAACTCGGTCACGCCGAAGGGTTTAAAGGGCTATGAAATGTCGGGGCATATATTTTCTGAATTTTTACAGATTGAAAATTGGCACTATTAGAAATGATCTGCTGAATAGCTGTTTGGGAGAGCGGCTTGGTAGAGGTGAATTAGAGACATTGACGTAATGGCATCACTTAGTGGCATGACTCGGTTATAGCAGCTTGGTGGGATTGACCTTCTACCTTTGACTTGCTGACCTTGGCCTAGAGTCGTTTTCAAAATCTTAATCCCTTTTAAAACGAGGTTTGAAGCCAATTTTAATTCGCACCTTAGCTTTAAAACATACCTATACGAAATTTATCACTGATTGCCTTTGCTCGCATTGTGAACTCGGCAAAGCAGTTGAATGTTGTCTAGGCTTGAAGATCCACCCCGGCTGAAAGCTTTAATATGATCGAATTGTGGCTGAAACTTAGATCCACACTTTTTTCCGTTCGCATGAACAAATTCACAGCAATTTTGAGACCGCCTAAAAATGATTTTTTTAATCCCCCTAGAAATATATCGAGAATTCCCGACGGAGTTGCTATGCGTTGAGACTTCAGTGGGACCCAGCTCTTGCTCGTTCAATAAGTTAGTCGAGGCTGCCATCGAATGGAATGAATGCGCAGCCATCTTTTCGCGGGAAAAAACTGGCGGGTTTGGTGTATTCATCAAGCTAGATGCTTTCTGAAGTTCATCTTTTTTCCTCTCCACGGACACTTTTTTGGGTTTGTCATATAGACCTTTTTTCTTTTCCGTCTTTTCGATTGCGGCATCAAGGGCCACGTGAAGCAACTCATTGAAGGATGGACTTATATTTATGTGCGAGATAAGTGACTTAAGATACTCAATCTTTTTCAATACCTCTTTATCAACGATTGCGTGAAGTTGCGCCAGATCGGGGTTTAGAAACTTCACTTGATCAGGTGGAAGATCCATCTCAGGACTGACTTCTGCCAAAAACTGCTTCACTTCATGGGTACTTTTATTTTTTAGATTTTCTATTAGTTGGAATTTTTCATCTGCCGTTATTTTTGGCTGATCAGACTTCCTGTCCATTTTTTTGAAATAGGTTTGCGCTAAGGTCAATGTCGTAAGATTGAGTTCGCCTTTGTTCAGGGCCTCCCCCACTGTCGGGACCGCTTTAATTACTTTAAGTGCGGAAATACGCCCGTAAGCCACGGACTCACTGTACTTAAAATGTTTCACAAGGCATTCAAATAAGCTGGTGTATCCCAGAGTGATATAGAGTTTCCGGTCTTGAATTTCTTGTAAATGCCAAATTAAGCATTCCACTAACTGGCGCTCGCGCTTCACTAGGTACTCAACTCGCTCAATTAGTTGGGCGTCGCTCATAGTTTTAACATCGACTGTGTTCATGCTTTTTCTCCTGTGGGGAAATCAATGAACGCAATATAGCATGGGTTTTAAATGTAAAAATGAGGGGCTTCCTGGAGGCCCTGTGCGGCGATTTGTTTTCGTGCGCCATCCGCGAGGAGTGCGCGAGGTATGTATGGCTGATGGCGTTTTAAACGCCGAATGAGATGCTTTAGGGGTGATGTGAGTTTGCATATCTCACTTAAGAAATTCGCCGAATACCCCTGTCAAATTTATTTTTTGAAAACATTTTTTTGATGCGAAGCTTCGCTGACGGGGATTTTTTAGTGAGTCTGGTTTTCAGAGTCTTATTCTAAGTGATTTCGGAAGGCACTTTTTCCACTACTCTTTAATAGTACATTTTTCGAGTGGCTGTTCTTCCGGGCCCCGCAACTTCGGATATTCTCAACTCTAGATGTCACCGCCAGTAACTGAACCGCACCCGTCAAAAAATCGCGCGTTTTGGTTTTTTGGTTGCTCGCGCAAGCGCAACTGGCCGCAATTTTTAATTGAAAATCTATTGCGGCGCTTAGTGATCGCTGGTCTCTCCAAGCGAGAAGCCACAGACCTCTGACAATAATTGCATCAGAGGTCTTGTTTGAAAATCTATTTGCAGATGGGATCATTTGCGCGGAAGGCTTCGCCTGTGCGTTTGCTGACGAAAACTTCAACATAGCAGCTTTCGGAATCAATTTGCGCGACAGCATCAAAAGTAAAATATTGGCTGTCTTCTGCGCGGTCTGAAACTGAAAAGTCTGAATTTTGATCCGACATTTTCCAGAAAATCTGAGATACAAAATCAAAGGCTTGCTTGCGAGCCGTGTTGCGAGAAATGTCCGCAAAAGCACTGCCAGAGACGAGAGAGAGCACCAAAACCATGATTATACTTTTCATAAAAACTCCTCGAGATACGCCTTGGAATGCGAAAGCCGTACCGCTTGAGTTGTGTGCTAGATGATCTCGCCCCCACTTACTGGGAATTATTTATAGGGGTGACCAATCATTTGCCCCTCGCCTACAGTTATAGGTCTGATGCAAAAGGGTCTTTTTTGCACTTCGGGCACCTGTTCAGAAAAACAATGTCAGAGATAAATAGGGGGAACTCTAGAAACAGTAACCAAAACCAAAATAGTCGAAATGCGGGACGCAGGCCACACTGAACACACTTGATTTGAACTATTAGATTCACCAAGCAACCAAGCGCGATGGCTAAACTGATTGCTGCAAGCATCTATAAATTGATTAGAAATCCGACCATGGTGATAAACGCCGTGACCACCATCAATACCGATAGAAATCTATATAGGGTTCTCTGTTGCAGACTTTTATCCTCTTACATTTACCAGTCTTGCCGACACAAGGTGGTTTGAATGGCCCCGCAGTTATCAAACGTTCGAGGACCTTATTTCTTTTTTTTGTGATCCAGACCTAGCATTCAACTAAATCCGGATCTTTCCACAACTAACCCAACCGAGAATTCAAAAACTCAATCAGACACTGAACTGGCTGACCACTGCCACCACTGGCACCCAAAGCACCCTGCGCGCGATCCGTCCAAGCATAGACGTCTAAGTGGGCCCATTTTTTTTCTTTCACAAATTTTTGCAAAAATAAAGCGGCCGTGATCGCACCGCCGAAGGAACCACCTGAATTTTTAAAATCTGCAAATGGCGAAGACAGATCGTTAAAGTACTTATCAAACAGCGGCATTCTCCAATTCAAATCACCCGATCGCTGACCTGCTGCTGTTAACTGCGCAGCCAAGGCATCATCGTTTGAAAACAAGCCCGCGATCTCAGCCCCTAAGCCGACCTTGATGGCACCCGTTAAGGTCGCAACGTCAATTACGATGTCGGCTTCATCGATTCCTTTTTGCGAAGCTGCCACGTCCAAAACATCAGCCAAGACCAAACGACCTTCGGCATCCGTGTTGTCGATTTCAACCGTTAAACCATTGCGAGCCGTGACCACATCGCTCGGTCGAAAGGCTTTGGCATCCACCGCGTTTTCGGCCAAAGCTAAATAGAAATCCAAAGGACCCGGGTACTGACTTTCCGCTGCCCATGAAGCTAATCCCAAAACAGAGGCCGCGCCCCCCATGTCTTTTTTCATCAAACGCATGCCGCCTGAGGTTTTCATATCTAAACCACCCGTATCAAAAGTGATTCCCTTGCCGACGAAGGCCACGGGTTTTAATTTCGACTTTTTAACAGGGCGATATTTAATATGAACCATGCAAGGCCCGTGTTCCGCCCCTTGGCCCACAGCCAAGTGCAAGCCCATTTTTTCTTGAGTTAATTTTTTAGCATCCCAAACAGAAACCTTCGCAGTGCTTGGGAAGGCCACGTAACTTGTCGCCCACAAAGCAAAAGTTTTTGGATTCAATTCATTCGGTGGCAAATTCACCAAGTGACGAGCCAGGTTCACGGCTTTAGCGCGGGCCATGGCCTCTTTTGCCAAAGACTTATCAAATGAACCTAAAACTTTTTTAAAGCCCACTTGCGGCAGATCCGCCAACTGGCGACCGTCCATAAATTGACGGAAGTTGTAGGCGCCCATCTCTAAACCAACCAAGGCGCCAAGATCTTGGCTGTCTTCGGTGCCGTGCAATTCGATTTGCACGCCCTTGAGATGATGGGCTTTGAACTGTCCTAAAAGGGAGCCGAATTGATCCCGAGCCCAAGAATAACCCGTTTCATCCAATAGGCCCTGATGACCCGCTGAGCTTTTTGATTTAGGACGTAAAATCCAAACCGGTCCTCGTTGACCGACAAAGTAAACAAACTCTCGATCTGATTTTTTTAAAGACTCCACTTGCCAGTCCAAAGCCAAACTGTCGATCAACGATGTCCATTTGTTTGCGTCATTAATTCCAAGAAAAAACACCTGGCCCGTCAGCTCCGATTTGACCTTCAAATCCTTGCCAAACTCAAAGGAATCGATCCAAGACCGAAATGCGGGTTTTACAACCTTTTTACTTGTCGATTTTGCAGATACTTTCTTTTTAGCCACGATTTCCTCACTTTTTAGTTTGAGCTTCTGCCCGAAACTTTCGTAAAATCATAATATGACGTGGACCACGACCACAAATCTTAAATTTTGCTTACTCAATGCAGAGAACCTTTTTGTATTGGTTGACGACCCTGCCAAGGTGGATATTTCCAACCTGCAGGAACAGCAATGGCAACGTCTTTCAACCTCCGTTTACGACAACAAACCCCTGCACAAATGCAAAGACATCGCGCGCGCCCTACTTGAGATCAATGCCGACATCATTATGTTCTGCGAAGTTGGTGGCATCGAGTCCCTGAATAACTTCAACAAACTCTTTATGAATGACGTTTACTCGCCTTGTTTGATTGAAGGAAACTCTGATCGCAGCATTGATGTTGGATTTTTCGTGCGCAAGGGATTGCCTTTTTATTTTGATTTGTTCTCGAATAAGAATCGCCTGATCAATTACCTTTATCCGCACGAAAGACAAAGTGCTAAAACTGGTTATCCGATCAAGGGTGGCAAAATCACCACGAGCCATCGCTTTTCTAGGGATGTTGCTGAACTCCGTTTTTTTACGACGGATAAAGAAAAACCTTTTTTAATTACTTTGCTGACGCATTTAAAATCTCGCTTGGATCGCGAAGGTATTGATCCCAATGGTTTTGAACGTCGCCAAGCAGAGCTCAAGACCTTGCTTGAAATTTACAAAGAACTTGAGGTTGCTTTTCCAGATGTTCCGATTTTGGTGGCCGGGGACTTCAACGGCAATGCCACAAAGGTCAACACAGACACCGAATTTCAAGTGCTATATAAAGACACGCCGTTGTTGGATGTTCTTGAGGTCGGAAACATTCCGCAGGATCAACGTGCAACATTTTACCATGTTCGCAGTGGCGCCAGAACGGATGGACGGCAAATTGACTTTGCTTTTCTAACTCCTTTGGTGAGTCAGCTGCTGAAACCGGGGTCGGCAAAAGTGTATCGTTACAAAGATGAATTCGGCATGGAACAGGGCATTCCTTTGAGTCTTGACATAAAATCCAGTCTCCCTTCGGATCATTACCCCATTGTATTCGAATTGGAAGGACTTAAGCTTTCTTAGGCGCCTCCCCCATTGACCAAATCATGAGACCGATTTAATCTAGATTTCACTATGGCAATACAAAACACACTGACTCCCGATTTTCAAATATCCGCAAAAGTAGTCTATGTTCCGACAGAGTCGCGACCAGAAGAGTCCTACTTTTTCTTTGCTTACAAAATTTCCATTAAGAACACGGGCAATTCCCCCGCGCAATTAATGAGTCGCCACTGGCTGATCACAAATGCCCTGGGCGCCAAAGAAGAAGTTCGCGGACCAGGCGTCGTCGGACAGCAGCCCAAAATTCAGCCCGGACAAGTCTTTGAATATGACAGCGCTTGCCCGCTGACAACCAATACAGGGACGATGACGGGACGCTATTTTTTCATCGCTGAAAATGGCGAGACCTTCTCGATTGAAATTCCGGAATTCTACATGATCGCCCCTACAGCTCTTCACTAAAGCTTTTGGTGATAAGAGGCTTTTAATTTCGCTCTTTTTTTTGCGTCGAGTCATGCGCTCAGCGCTACGAAACGTCCAGTTTATACATTGTCACTGGAAATGCAGGAATTTCCTGTGGTACACATTGCCCACTTTTAGAAGGTAACAAAATCATGGCAATGGCCTTATTTAAAAATCTAAAGAGTTTTTTAGGACTCTCTCCCCTGCTTCAGGATCGCGGCGCTTGCATGCTCGTCTCTGAACAAGAGGGTGCTGAGATTTGGATTGATGGTAAAAATACCAAGCGCCTCACCCCACAGATGATCGCCATTCCGCAAATGCGAGATGTAAAAATTGAACTCAAACTTTTTGGTCACGAGACTCATCAGGTCACTCTGCGCAGCTCAAACAAACTTAGCTATTACTATTGCCATTTGAATCGCATTCCTCTTAGACTTGTCGTTAATGAAGTCGAAAGCTCTGTTTCACTATAAGAAAACCTCCCGCCTGATCATTCGCCCCCTGGCCCTTCACGACTTTGAAAATTGGCGCCAGGCCTACTCTTCGCAAAACACACCGCAAAACGAGTGGGACGAAAGCAACTGGAAAGACAGCGAGCTGACTCTTAAAAAATTCAAAGAGCAATTGAAGCTTCAGTTAAAATTACGATCCCAAGATAAAACCTATGCTTGGGGCGTTTTTCGCAAAGATGACGGTGTGCTTATCGGCCTTGTGGATTTGATGGATATCTCTCGCGGGCTTTTTCAAAATGCTTATCTGGGCTATCGCATTTTTAATAACTTTTGGAATCAAGGTTATGCGACAGAGGCCTGCCAAGCTGTTCTGACCATGGCCTTTAAAGAATTAAAACTTCATCGCATCGAAGCGGGCATCAGTCCTTCAAATAAATCTTCTTTGAAAGTTGCTAAACGAATCGGCCTGCGCAAAGAAGGTAGGTCCCCGCGTCGCCTTTATATCGATAAAAAGTGGCAAGACATGATACTTTTTGCGGCCACCAGCGAAGATTTCGGCCTGCATTTTCGCTTTGTAAAAAAATAAAATATGACTCTGAAGTTAAGAAAATGGATGAAAAAATAAAATTCGACGCAATAGAAGCTCTAAAAAATTCCACTTCGTATCATACCCCTGAATATGCGCCCACTCTGCGCCAGAATAGATTGAATATCTATTCCCTGTTCGAAAGCATGCTGGGGCAAAATCAGTCTCTGTTTAAAAAATCCAAACACAAAGGGACTGATGCGCAAGACCGTCACTTTGATAAGAACCTTAGATTGAAACTCTGCTAACAGTTCGGAGCCCACAAGGTTCTTCTCTAGATCGAAAAGGTCTTGCCAGTCTCTATCGATCCTATAAGAGCTAACATGATTCTTGCCCCCGCTTGAAATTTTGTCGGCGAGTTCCTTCACCAGAGATCTGCCACCAGGCATTCGACGCTTACAATGACGAGCCGCGATCCATCGAAACATCTTCGCGACTAGGACTTAAATTTATGTGGGCCCGAAAGATGATAATGAACCGATCGCCCCTTACCTTCGATACTTAATATGCCTTTTGACTCCAACTCGGCCAAATCGCGTTTTGCAGATTCACGACTAGTCCCAGTCATACTGACATATTTTCTATTCGTCATACCACCCAAGAAACCTTCAGGCTCAAACTCGAGCATTTTCTTAAGAACTTTTCTTTGACGTTCGTTCAAACCTTCGGTTTCAGGATTTTGCCAGAATAAAGAAAGGTAATGTGACCTTTTAATAAGTGTTTGTGACTGGGTGAACGACTTAATTAAAATTTCTAGGAACCATTGCTGCCACGAAGTTACATCTATACCCGATTTTTGAGTGCGCTCTAGAATTTGATAATAATTTTCTCGGTCCTTTAAAATTTGTGTGGAAATACTATAAAGGCGACGCCCCGTTTTTTCATCTTGAGCTAAAGCCATCTCCGTTAGTGCGCGTGTCAGGCGGCCATTTCCATCATCATAGGGATGGATCGTCACAAACCACAAATGCGCAATACCCGCACGTAAAAGCCCATCGATTTTCTGATCACGATGCCACCAATTAAAAAATACCTTAAGCTCTTTGGATACAACTTTCGCAGAAGGCGCCTCAAAGTGCACGATTGGCTTTTCGAAGCTTCCCGATAATACCTGCATTGGTTCTTCAGATGTTCGCACAGATCCAATTTCAATTTTACTCAGGTGCGATGGGCTGGAAGAAAAAAGAGCCGCGTGCCATCCGTTTATACGATCAAGAGTTAAGTCTTTTTGATAATTTGAAGTTGCATCGACCAGAACTTCAACAATACCATCGGTGCGTTTGGAATTGATGTTTTTAGTATGTCCTTGTTCCAGATGCAGTCGCTTCGCGATGGAAGACCGCAAAGACTGAATATCAAGTTTTTCGCCTTCGATGGCAGATGTATTAATAGCTTCATCGGCAATTAACGATGCTTGATCCGACAAGCCCAAAAGATCTGCCTGCGCAATAAGTTGCCCTTGAAGTTTTCGCGCCTCAGAAAGAAGAGAGATAAGATCTTTATCTTTCCACGTGAAGTTGGGCCAGCTTGAATTTTGCCAAATATATGTTTTTGCCATAAGGTCCTGACCCAATTAATTTCCCTAATTGGATCATTTTTTGACCCAATTAGCAAGATCAATTGGGTCAAAACTGGATCAGATCGAAATAAATCGCATTTGAAGAGCTTCTGCAAAAATAAACTACAAAGACGAACAACGATCCATCGAAACATCTTCAGTTTTGTCGCCAAAAGTAACACTGGCAAGCCCCCACACCCCACGATGCGCAGCCTGACTGATTTTCCATTTGTACACGTCCCAGAAACGGAACCCGAGATCGGGCAATTACAACTTCCCAAGTGCCCGGGGGTATTGTAGGTCTTTGGCCCCACTTCAAGCTCTCGCTAGCCCCCGATCGGGGCCCATAATAGACTAAAAATAACTTATAGATCCCGATCGGGGTCTATAAATCAAAAATCAACTTGTATAGACCCCGATCGGGGTTCATAATAAAGGAATGAAAAAGAAATCAGCTTCAAAACCCAAAAGACGCACCAAAGAAGAACTCAAGGCGGATCTTCCGCCGATCTCCCTCTTCGTTCGCAGTCGTCGCGAGGAACTTGGCTACACCCAAGAAGAATTAGCCTTCCGCACGGGCCTCAGCACCCGGTTCCTAAAAGAGTTTGAACGTGGTAAAAAAACCGTTCGCTTAGACAAGGTGATCGAACTGCTGGATTTTATGGGCGCGACACTCGAACCTCAGGTTCGGAGCCGCTCATGAGTTCTAAAGGGAATGTCTATTTTAAAGATCAACTCACGGGTGCTATCGAGAAAAAAGAAGACGGCAACTTCGAGTTCTCTTATCAAAACCAGGCCACGGATGTCAGCTGGACCCTTCCGCGTCGGACGGAGACTTACAGCTCCGAAGATCTCTTTCCGTTTTTTGATGGGCTTATTCCCGAGGGCTGGCTTTTAAACCTGACCCAGAAAAACTGGAAGATTCCCAAAAATGATCGTATGACTTTGCTTTTGACGACGTGCCAAGATTGCATCGGTGCCGCACATATTCTAGGGCCTGCAGATGCCCAGCCCAAACAGTCTGAAGTGATCAAAAAACATTTAAATACTCACCCGGAAAAACATTTCACTTCCGATCGCTGCCTGATCTGCATGGAAGACCTCACTAAAGGCGAGACTCTATATCATAAACGCTGTGCTCTGGATTTATTTGGTTTCGCTCAAGCACCCAGCATAGATGTGTCCATGACGGATCTAGAAGAACTCGCCCTTATGCAAATCAACCAACGCCTGACCTTGACAGGCGTTCAAAAAAAACTCTCTTTATCACCAGCCAAAGAAAACAAAAACGAGCGCCTAACAGTCGTGGGATTGGACGGAAGATTTATTCTTAAACCCTCTACGACGGAATACCCTGAAATGGCCGAGCTTGAGCATGTTGCAATGAAATTGGCGGAACTGCAAAAGATCCCCATGGCAAAATGTGGCTTAGTCTACATGAATAGCGGTGAGCGTGCTTATATCACTCGCCGTTTTGATCGCGTCGAAAATGAAAAAATCCAGATGGAAGACTTTTGTCAGCTTTCAGAGAAGCCGACCGAAAAAAAATATAACGGCTCCAGCGAAAGCCTGGGCAAAGTCATTGATAAATACTCAGACCAAGCCCCGGATGACAAACTGACACTTTTCCAAATTCTGCTTTTTTCGTTCTGGATCGGCAATGCGGATATGCATTTAAAAAACTTTTCTCTGTGGCGAGACCCTCACAATCAGCGCGTACGTATAAGCCCGGGATATGACTTTCTAAGTACAAGACTCTTAATATCCGCTAAAGAGGATCCTGAAGAAATGGCTCTGCCAATTAACGGGAAGAAAAACAAGCTTGGATGGAAAGACTTTTTAGCTTTGGGTGCGAGTTACAAAATTACGCCGAAAGTAATGGAGCGAGTTCGCGACCAGATGTTGGATTCCTTTTTTGCCGCCGAAGAACTGATAGAGCGCAGCTTTCTGTCAGAGGCAAAAAAAGTAGAGTTCCAAGAACTTTTACGCGAACGTTCTAAGCGACTCTCTGCGAAGGCCTAAGCCAAAGTCCCGTGAGACAAAAGCTCTTGCAGATATCGGACGGAAGAGTCTTGCGTGCGCATATAATTCAGTCAGAGAAGCATTCGTGCCAAGTCTAAAAGGATAAAAGCCCCGGTTGATTTCTCAAGCGAGGCTCTTGGAATACTTAAATATCGATCAAGTCATTAGTTTGATTTCTTTAGAACCATCATTCCACCCATAACGTTATCGAAAGCCTTTTGCTCTGCTGGAGCATTCACACTGTTAAGTTTAAGTGTCACCCCGCAAATTACTAAGTCCGAGTTATTGTGAACCGCGCGGCAATCGTAAGTAAAATAAGTCTTTGAAAGAGACCCACCAGAATATGCAAACGTTGAAGTGATCGCTGCTTTACGGCTGCTATCAACACGAACCATATAAGGTCCTTGGCTAGAGTTTTTTCCACCCCAGTTTAAAAACTGAGAAAAGAAATACTTTTCATTCGTAATTTCTTTAACTTGCCAACCAAAAACCACGCCCCATTTTGAACCGTCAGTGTTTGTTTTACCATTTGAATGATAGAAATCCGTCATATTCGCGAAGGATTTCGAAAGATCTGCCCAGCCGATAACACTCCATGACCCCACAAGACCTTGTTCGGTGGGAAGAAGGCCAAGATCAAATAGCTGTTTCCCGTCGCTGAAGTTAAATGCTCCAACTGGCTTAGGTGAGTCCTGAGAGTTTGGTGGCAATGGGATCGGAGCGTCATCCTTGGGCAGTGGACGAGGTAAGTCCTGGCCAGACGAAACTTTTGAGAATGTTTTAAGCATATGAACAGGTTGAATCTCTGCAGCGAAAGAAACTTGTGAAAAACTCAAACCGATCAGTAACAAAAGACTATTTTTTATAAGCATGGATGTCCCCTTTTATAAATATTTGGATGCACGTAAACACCTTTGGGTGCGAGTTTCAAGACTAAACAAAGATTGCCGCGTAAGACTATTTTGCGGTGCCAAACCTTGAAGCCAACGACCGAGCTTGGTGTTTAGGCCCGTTGTTCCAATGGGCTCAAGAGTCATGCTATTAGTGCTGAAATTGAATGAGCGTCCCTTTTTACCTTAAAATTGGGAAACCCTTTTTGAAGACCTTCACGCTGTTTTTGCGCCTCTATAAAAAATCCATAGAATTCGCTGAGAGCGAACACTTTGAACCCTCAAAATTAAGACCTTTGAATGACTTCCTGTATAAATAAACTCAACAAATCCAAAAGAGGATCGTGTGGAACTAACAAAACTTAATTTGATCACGGTACTTCTTATTAACAACAAGAAAAGCGAAATCTCACCTAGAGTGGGACGCCAACAATTAACAGAGGACTTTTTATGAGAAAAATAATTATTGGGTTTACATTTCTAATTTCAATTACTACGTATGCGTCGGAGCTCCCTTCGAATTGTATGGCTGATAGCTGGGGAAATCCTAAGTGTTGCAGTGCTAGCGAACAACCCGCAGTAGATTCTTGGGGTAACGTCATCTGTATTGATAAAAAAGAAACGTGCATGAGAGATAGCTGGGGTTCTATTAAGTGCTGTCCAGCCGGCACAACTCCAGTTAAAAATGGATGGGGAGATGTCAGATGTCTTTAGTCTTCGGATGCCTAACAAAATAAACAAAATCAATCTTGTTACTCGAAAAAGGTGGTCCAGTGACCACCTTTTTTATTGTTCGCAACTGACAAATAGCTCTGGCTTAAAGTTAGCCGAGACACCGCTCAACACTGTCAACAAACCCAGCCCCCCTAGATCTTAGGCAAGTTTCTTGCAGAATTGAAATACTCCAGACGAGAAAAATAAATCTTTCTATGATCACTGACAGCTTTGCAAAAGTTTTCTAGATCAACAGCCCTCCTCCTGATCAAAATGGTATTCAAGATCAACACGGTTCTATAAGGAGGAATAGTATGGAAGCATCTCGAGAAATTTCAAGTGACGTGAACTCTTCGACTAAGAAAGCGATTCGTGCTGGCGAGTCGGCCATCAATGAGCGCATGCATGACCTGCAGGATCGGGCAAAAGACGCGTATTCGACCGTTCAAGAACGGGCACGCGACGCCTATTCAGAGCTACAAGTACGCGCCAGAGAGGCCGCTGATACATCTGAAGAGTTCGTCAAAGAACATCCCTTTACAACAGTTCTCGGTGCTGCTGCCGTGGGATTTTTTGCGGGCATTCTTATCAATCGCAATCGCCACTAAATTTTAAAGAGGTCCTCTTAAAAAGGACCTCTTTTTTTGTTTCACCCATTCGCCAGAAGGATAAAGACCTATGTTTAAACTATTGGGATCTCTTTTAACTTTTTTTCTTGGAACGCAACTGACCAAAACTTTTAGCTTTAAAAGCATCGGCAATGAAATTTTCAATCAAATCGCTTTATACACTCGCAAGCCGGTAGCCCTATTTTTAGCTGGCCTTCTCTCAATCATCTTTTTTAGCGGCGGCGCCTTCATGGCGATCGTCAATGCCACCAGCCAATATGATCTGATGGGTACAGTCACTGGAACTGCCACACTGTGGACCGGCGCTGGCCTAGCTGCCTTTTTCCTTGTGTCGTACACTTGGATTTTCATGGTGGCGTGGCCAGGGGCTGAAAATCCTTCACTCAGCAAGGGCATTGATAGCCTCAAAGATAAAATATCGGGAAACGAAATTCCGTCTTTGGATAAAGCCATCTCAGCTTTCGTGATCGACATAGTTGAACAAAGAAAAGTAAAGCGCTCTCGCAGAGAAACGGCAACAGCAGAGCGTATGGCTGCCTATGCCACGGCTCGTTCTCAACGCGAAGAAGCACGTCGTGCTCGGCGTCGTCATACAGAGGAAAAGCCCTTGGAAGAAAAAAATATGCACTGATGTATTTTTAAGAACTATGGACTGCGCATGAAGGTCGACCAGGTACTGCCCTGGCGTTGGTAAATATAGCGCTCATGCAGACGTCCAGATTGACCGAACCAAAATTCTATTTCTCTGGGTTCCACACGCCATCCACCCCAATAGGGAGGGCGTGTGACATCCTGCCCATCAAACCGCTTTTCGCATTCTCGCATTCTCCGCTCCAAATAATCATAATCTGGAATCACTTCACTTTGTTGCGAAGCCCATGCACCTAATTGGCTCAATCGAGCGCGCGTTTTAAAATAAGCGTCACTCTCTGCCACACTGGTTTTTTTTGCGACACCTGTGATACGGATTTGTTGCCACAGCTGGGACCAATGAATATTCAAACAGACCTGCGGATTGCCCGCGATGTCTTTGCCTTTATGACTTTCATAGTTGCCATAAAAAACAAAACCCTCAGGTGAAACGTCTTTCAAATAGACGATTCGCACTGAGGGCACGCCCTTTGAGTCTACCGTTGCCACTGACATTGCATTGGCTTCAGGGACCTGTTTTTCCACCGCCTCTTTCATAAGACGATGGAAATGCTCAAAGGGATCAATCGATAAATCGATCATTATTTTTCTATTTATTTCTTAGCTTTAGCTTTAACAACATCCATCAACTCAACTTCGAAGATCAAAACTGAATTTGGTGGAATGCCCGGACGTCCAGAAGGACCATAAGCAAGCTCTGGTGGAATGAAAAGCTTAGCCTTGCCGCCAACTTTCATCAACTGAAGAGCCTCTGTCCAACCTGGAATCACGCCACCCACTGGAAACTCAGCCGGTTGACCACGATCATAAGAGGAATCGAATTGCTCACCGTTCGTCAAGGTTCCTTTGTAGTGAACTTTAACTGTGTCTTCTTTAGATGGCATTGCACCAGTTCCATCTTTTTCAACGATGTACTGAAGGCCCGAAGCCGTAGATTGAACGCCTGCTGCAGACTTGTTCTTCTCTAGAAATTCTTTACCTTTTTTTGCATTGTCATCAGCGACTTCAGTTTGCTTTTTCATAGCCAACTCTTGAAGTTTCATCATCGCAGCTTGCATGTCTTCTTTAGACATTTCGTTTTTTCCAGCAGCAGCATCTTTCAATGCTTGATTAAGTGCATCCGCATCGAAATCAATATTTTGTTGCTTCAAGTTGCCACCAATTTGCTGGCCAATTGCATAGCTCGCTTTTTTGATGTCTGTATCTAGTTTTACTTTTTTTGTACAAGCTGTTGAGAAAGCAAGAGCTCCTACAACAAGACTTCCAACCATTAATTTATTCATGCTGTCTCCTCTAAAGAGTTGTTTATAAAATGCCGACCGAATTATCTTGCGCTGATTTCTCGAGTTTTCAAATAGATAATGCATGCAGACATTGAAAGTTCGGGGTCTATTTTTGAAGTTGGACGCACTCTTGAAGATATTTAAGGGCTTCCGCGCGGGATCCCTTAAAGACCACCGTCGCATTTCTTTTACTCAAAGAGCCCAAATAAAGAGGGTCGTAATAATAAACCAACAGCTTTTCGATCCATTTCTTATTTGAGTCCGTCGCATTGTTAAATAGAAAATCCGACTCTGCCGCATCTATATCAGCCAAAAGCTCTTGGGCTCGAAGTCCCCCGAGCTTACGTTGAATGGCTCGCACGGACGCCCGGTATCTCTCGAAAGTGTCGCGAGCCTGGGCTCGCAAGATATTGCGTTCATCTGCACACTTAAAGGTGGAATTCTGAACCTGACCGATGGGCGTTTGATCCACATAGTCTTTAAAAATATTAGCGACCCTGGTTTCCATGGATTCTTCGATCCATATAATCTTCGACGCTCTCATTTTTTCAAATAACACGGGTGGTAAGGCGCTGCGACCGATCAATCGACTTTCGTCTTCAAGCAACAGCGGGACCCCTTCGGTCACTTTGCTTTCATTTGCTAAAAGCTCTTTGGCTAAAAGATTCTCGAAGTTCACCTGACTGGGCTGAACCCCCATATAGCCAAAAGCCGACCCGCGATGCCGAGCCAACCCCTCTAAATCCACTAGAGGATAAAAGGATCGAACATCGAATAAGAAGTCGGTCTTCCCGCTGCCCGTAGGGCCCGAGACCAGCAGAAAATGGCCGTTTGCTGAAACTCTTTCTATGGTGTCAATAAGATGTTGGCGACCCGCCTTGTATCCGCCGACTATCAAGGGAACATCGACCCCGGCCTCGCGTAACCATTGTTGAGTGATTCGAGAACGCTGCCCGCCTCGAAAACAGTAAAGCACCGTTTGAGAATGAGCCAAGATTTGCTCTTTCCAGACTTGGACACGCTGATCTTTGACAGCACCAGAAACTAACTTGTGCCCGAGGGCTACCGCCTCGTCCTGACCTTTTTGCTTATAAGTCGTGCCTATCAAGGCCCGTTCTTCATCATTGAGAATTGGTAAATTTATGGCCCCCGGCAAATGACCTTGCTCGAACTCCACCGGTGCACGCACGTCAATAAAGGGAATACCTGCCAGCAAAAGCTGACTTAAATTTTCAATCTCAATATTTTTAGGGGCACTCAAAGGTCACCGCTTTACCTTGCCGAGAAAGGACTTCACCCACAATGGCTGCAGATTTAAACGATGGTTTGAGGGCCTTCAACACTTCCGTCGCAGCCTCTCTAGAAACACTTAACAAAAGACCACCACTGGTTTGGGGATCATGCATTAATAATTGCTGGGCCGCATTCATCCCCACAAACTCGACGTTTGACTCTGTATACTGAGCATTGGAGCGATGGGCTTTTGTTAAAAAGCCTTTTTCCAAAAAGAACAGCGCCTTTTCAAAACTTGGAACTTGAGAACTTTCTATTTTTAAAGACACTTGGCTTGCATTTGCCAACTGCATGGCATGACCCGAAAGCCCGAAACCCGTGATGTCCGTAGCAGCCGTGACGGACTCCATCATCTTAGGAGTCATAAAATCGACCACATTATTAAGGGCCGCCATAC
>JBBKWD010000179.1:0-9257 GCA_037968775.1 Bdellovibrio sp. | reverse complement strand
TAAGGCTTGTCTAGACTGTTGGCATTACTGTCGATCAAAAAAAGAGCATTAAAAGTCGAATGTTCGTCTTGCTTTTCGCCAGCTACAGCCATTGAAAAAGCCCCGGTTATTAACGGGATTTTCATGGACTGCAAGCCTTCGATTAAAAGCTTTGGGTTCTTCCGGTCAAGGAGGTGCTGATTCAGATAATCCGGAAATGCTGTTTCGGGCCAAATAAAGAGCTCGGATTCGGGAAACTGTGCAAATGCCGTCTGAGTCAAAGTCAGAAATTTTTGCGTGATGCTTTCCTGGTAAGCGCGGCCTTTTTCGGCATATATTTTTTCAGTGTTTCCAATGTTGGCCTGAATCACCGAGACTTTGACTTCGCGGTCAAAGTCGTTCCACTTTTCACCATGCTTGAGGCCCCAAAATGACAGGCCTACGAAAAGTGCCACAAAACAACCGAGGTGCGAATACAGCCTTTTGCGATTTTCTCGCAAGGTCCACATCAAAGCGATCCAAGCATTCAACAGCAAAACCAAAGTGGAGAGCCCTTCAAAGCCAACGAGATCTGCCAAGTGATAGATCGGAATTTTTGCCCACAGAAAGACATAGCCTAGATGCCATTGAAAGATGACGGGCCAAATTCGCTCCAAAAGAGCATGGGTCAAGGCGATTGAAAAAAGGGCTGGCGCTATTCCCATAGAAAAACGACGGCGTAAATAAGTTCCAACCATGATGGAAGCTGGAATATAAAGATGCATTAATGCACAGAATAGTAGCAGAGCTAGAATAGAGGGTATCCAAGGGATGTGACCATATTCGTAAGCGGTGTAAGCAATCCAATGAAACCCGATCAGAGTCAGAGTGAATTGTGTGAGCCATCCGCCGATGAGACTTTCCTTTAAAGTTCGTTTATCTGAGACAGCGAAAAGCCATAAAGGGGCATAGCAAAAAACCAAAGCCCATGGTGGAAAAGGGATGTAAGTGGTACCGATCAAAACACCGGCTAAAAGCGGCCAACGAAATTCGTTGCCTTTATGCTTGAAAAATTGGATCCAGTTCTTCATCATGTAATTACTAACACAAAGGGAGAGTGATTCCACTGTGAAAATGCGAGTGCGATGCCCATCATGTTCAAAATTATATGAAGTTGCGAGTGAAGATATTCGCAATGAGGCGCCTCTCTTTCAGTGCGTGTCATGTGAAAGTCGATTTAGCATGGAGTACCCTCCGGCAGACTTGAACAATGTTGTGAGCTTCCTTGTTTCCGTCGAGACTCTGACAACAGTTCCCAAAGGGGTTGCTGCCCCCGAGGTTCGGCGCGCCGAGTCGGAAGCTCCTTCTGTGCTTTTTTCGGAGCCTTTGGCTCAAGAAATGAAATCCTGTCCAAAATGCGGGGCGCTTAATGGCCGTCGCAGCAAAGAGTGTTACTCTTGTCATGTCTTGTTTGAACGCCTGGAGGGCTTGCCTACGGATCCTAGTTTACGTGCCCAGCCAAGTTTGGTTCGGAAATGGAAAAATCTGATGGAAAACTTTGGCGATGAAAAATTGCACGAAGAATTCCTGCGCAGCTGCCATGAGCTGGATGCCTTGAAGTTTGCGGCATTCAAATATGAAGACTTGAAGACTGCTCAAGGCGGCGATTCACAATGTGATCAGATGTTGGCACGTATTCAGAGCTTGATGTTGGTAAGTCTGTCTCAAAAATCAAAAACTAAATCGGCTGCAAATACCAACGAAGCTTTGATTCCTGCAAAGTGGCGCAAGTATTTGTTCTGGGGGCCCTATAGTTTAGCAGCCTTGTTTATTTTATTGGGCATGGCGAACTTAGGGCACCGAAATCTTATCGGCGTGGGCGTGGCTTTGATTTGCATGACTTCGGGTCTGATAGTCATGATCAAGGGACGCATCTCTGTTTCTGATTTTATTGATTGATAAATCCCCACAGAAGGATCCACCATTTTGATGCATGCAATTTTCATTAATTTGTAGTTGTCTTCGACTTTGGCAAAAACTCAGGCAAAAATCCAGTCAAAAAAAACACTCAAAAACTAAAATCCTTCGCTGTCATTTTTGATACCGATTTTAGGCGGAGCCTTTGGCGCTCGTCCCATCGCATCTATCAAAGACCTGCCAAAAGCGCTGACGTCATTCGCTGCGCGACCTGCGGGGGCCTCGTTAGGATCAGCAGTGAGTTTTTCCATGCGATCGATATTGACGGTGACAATGCCGCTGGCGGAAATACCTTGGTCCAAGACAGTTAAAGCTTTATAGAGATTCAACTGACGAGATGTTCTAGTTTTTAAAGCCAATTGGGTTAAAGCCTCACCCGTTGCCAGTATGTACTTCTTTACATCGGGAGCTTGAAAAGATTCTTTGTTCGCCATAACGAGGACAGCGGCGCCCGTAACAAAAGCGGTGGCCTGCGAGGTGCCAGTCATATACCCGTACGAATTTCCAGGCAGACAAGACAAAATATTTTGTCCAGGTGCTGCGATATCGACTGTTTCGACGCCATAGTTAGACGACGAAAGAACCTGCGTGGCGGGGTCAATCGCAGTCACTGAAATCAAATTTTTAATTCCGTAATCCGCTGGATAGTATTTGTGTTTGTCCGAATTCGAACGTTCATTTCCCGCCGCAGCCACAAAAAGAATCCCATGTTTATCAGCCTCCGCGACAGCATCGTGCTCTTCTTGAGAGTACTCAGTCCCGCCACCTGAGTAGTTGATAATTTTAGCACCCATTTTCACGGCATAACGAATGGCCGCCACGGTGTTTTTCAAGTTATCAGCCCCAGGAACTTTGGGATCGTAATATTTTAGAACCATCAAGCTGACTTCTGGTGAAATACCAGAGATACCTTTGCCGTTTCCGGCTTCGGCGCCGATGATACCGGCAATATGGGTGCCGTGTCCGTGATTGTCGTCGAGCTTGTTGTTGTTGCCGACAAAGTTCCAGCCATTGACGTCGTCAATAAAGCCATTACCATCGTCATCAATTCCATTTGTAGCTTTGTCTCGACCTAAGTGGTCTTTGCCTGATTCTCCGGGATTGACCCATAAATTTTTGACTAAATCTTCGTGCTTGTTGTCGATGCCCGTATCAATGACGGCGACGACGATATCGCGACTGCCACGAGTGATAGACCAGGCACGGGCCGCATCGGACTTTTTAAGGCCCCAGGCTTGGCTGATGGCGGGATCGTTAAAAAGCGCGCTAGGCTCATCGATAACTTTATCAGTTTTCGCAGTGATAAATGATTTTTCAAAAAGGCGATCGCTGTCTTTTTTGCTATTGCTTTGGGATCTTGAAGGGGAGTGCGCCTCTGTCCAATAAACATAGCTGCCTAAGGCACCAAAAAATAGAACTGCACATGAGCCGGCTACGAGCCACCACTGACGAGAAAGCATGAAGATTCCCCTTTTCATCTAAGGGGCTTATCGGCAGATTCAATTCTAAATCGAGAGTAAACTATGCACCTGTCTCGATCTGAGACAGGTGTATAGAGATTTTAGTTGTTTTGAGCCAAGGGCTTTTTAAGTTTTAACAAATTCTCTGGAAAAGCCGTGGGCTTTTGGGGACTTAAAAGGCGTTGGTAAAAGACATAGTTGCGCATGACTAATTTGATATAGGTCCGAGTTTCCTCATAAGGGACTTCTTCAATAAACTCAATCGAGTCGGGTCGGTAGCGGGTTTTCAGCCAACCTTTTATGGCTGAGTCGTTCGCATTGTATCCCGAAACGGCCAAAATAAATTGGTCATCATAGCGAGAAAGCAGAGACTTCAGCTCGAAGGCGCCCAGGGGAATAATGATTTCAGGATTGAAAAGATCCCGCGCCGTCTTGAATTCAAGTTTATACCGTTTGGCGAGTTCTCGCGCAACGCTTGGCAGAAGTTGCATCAATCCGAAGGCATCTGCGGGGCTGCGTGCCTCAGGATTGAAGGCGGATTCTTGGCGCATAATAGAATAGATGAGCTCTTGAGGAACATCGGATTTGTCAGAGGCCTCTTTGATCAAGGAAGCAAAAGGTTGAGGAAATAAAAGTTGTGGATGATTTTGCAGGAGCCGATCTTTGATTTCGGGCTTCAGGCCTCCGATCGTCGAAAAAAGAGGTAAATATAATCCGGAGCGAGCATAGCCAGAAGCCACGGCCAGCCAAGTGCCTTCGTCGCTGACATTTTTTTGTTTGAGTTCATTTGCTGCGGCATTCAAGACTTTTTCAGAGAAGGACTTTTCATTAACGGAAATCAGCCACTCGATGGTCAGGCGCGTTTGGGGCGAAACTTCTCTGACCTGAAGTAGATCAAGATTGAGATCTTCGCTGCTTTCAACCTTGACGGGTGGGAAATCTTGCTTCAGCTCACGAACCGCGAGCACCCCATAGTAACCCAACGAATCCTCTGTCGCTAAAGTCTGAAGTTCAGTTTCGCGAGTCGCTGTATCTCCGGTTTTTTCTAAAGTGCGAGCCAGCCAAAAACGGGCGCGAGCGATATCGGAAGGTTCTTTGACTTGAACTTTCATTTCTTCAAAACTTTTTTGGGCCTGACTCCACTTTCCCAGCTTATAGTAGTTCCAGGACTTCAACCAAACAATCTTGTCTCGGAGTCCCGCATAGCTAACGGGCTGTTGATAACTGGCTTCGTAGTAATCCAGAGCTGACTCGAAATGACCTTTTTCTTCTTCAATACGGCCGAGTGTAAAGAGCACCTCGTCCATGGGGTAAAGACTGAGCAATAGGCGGCGAGTTTCTTTGAGAGTTCTCACAGCTCGACTAGTTTGATCTTCTGTCCACAGAGTCCGCGCAAAGAGAACTTGAGCATCGTGAAAGCGTTGAATCGCTTTACGGTCTTTTTTGTTTTTTAAAAAGTCTTTCTTTGTTTTCGCAACAAGGTCTGCCGTGGCGTTGATATAGTCATGCCGGCGTTGGGCCACTTTGTTCGTTTGTCGAATGCTCTTAAGAGTTTGAAATTCCTCATCCGACGAGAGCCCTTTTTTAGAAAGAATTTTTTTGTAGGTAGCAAGCGCCTCATCAAATTCTCGATGATATCGCTGATCCATGGCGATGTCGGCCATGTCTTTATCTAGGGGAGTGGGGTTGAGGCGAGGTGAGTTCTTAAAAAGCAGACCCTCGATGTTCTTGCTCTCGCTGGGAAGGTTCAGTTTTTTTGCTAGAGCCAAAGCTTTTTCATAGAAGTCTTCTTTGCGCTTTTTATTATCATCGAGTTGCGCTTTTTCAATGAGGGCTCTGATTTGGTCCGATTCGTTTTGACTCTGTTCGGCTTCCTTTAGTTTGAGATCAGCAAAGATTTCGCGGTACCAAGGCGCCACCGTTGAAGGCAAAGGCGCAAGAGAGGTCGATGCGGGGCAAGTTTCGTGGGCGCGTAAAAGTGCCAAATCATTTAAAACAAACTCCGGAACTTCAGAGAGGGATTTGTACAAATCGCAAGAAACTTGCGGGTTTTCAATTCGCTCACCATTGGCAATTAAATAGTTTCTCCACCAAGAGATATTATTTTCGTTTGCGCCTACGGTCAGTTCTTTTAGGCGGGTCACAGAAGAGTTGCGCCATTTTGCCTGAAAATCAGGAAGCGGAGGAGTGAGTCGCAAATCAATGCGCGTGTCATGGTGCGAGGTTGTCGCGCAACCCATAAGCACAGATATAAATGAGAAAGCTATAAACACTTTGTGCATCCCAAAAGCTTAGATCTTCTTGAACAAAAGAACAACCTTTGTGAGCTGAGCAGGTCTCTGTGTGTCGTGAGCGTGAAGATCAGACTTTGGTAAGAGAAAAGATAAGACAAAACAAAATAAAAAACGCCTCCAGTTTTATGGAGGCGTTAAAATATTTTTTATTTTGGTGATTTGTATTTTAGCGACCGCCGCGCATTAAAACTTCAATGCGTTGCTCAAGTGGCGGATGAGTACGGAAGAGCGCTGCAATGCCACCTTTGTCACGATTTGAAATCATCAGAGTTGCCGTGGCACCTTCCTCGGGGGGGATAGGCATTTCGTAAACGGAGCGCAATTTTTGCAATGCCGCGACCATATTTTCACGCGACGAATAGCGAGCCCCCCCGGCATCGGCGCGGAATTCGCGACGACGAGAGAAATAATTCACAACAATAGATCCTAAGAGTGTGAAGGCAATATCACCAACGATGGTAACTGCAAAACGAACAACAAAACGATAGCGCTCTTCGACATTGGAAGCCACGAGGTTGGCCAAAATACGCGAAAAGAACATGGCAAAAGCATTCACGATTCCTTGAATCAAAGTCATCGTCACCATGTCACCATTGGCAATATGGGTGATTTCATGTGCCAAAACACCTTCGATTTCTTTTTCATTCATACGACGTAAAAGCCCTGTTGAAACCGCCACTAAAGATTTACTCTTCGAAGGTCCGGTTGCAAAAGCATTTACATCTTCAGACTCAAAGTAACCAACTTCAGGCATTTTCGGCAAGTGAGCCCGACGAGCCAACTCATGAACAGTATTCACCAGTCCACGCAAAGCCGGATTCTGATCATTCGTTTCAATCAGCGTCACACCATGAAAACGTTTTGCCATCCAGCGAGAAATCAAGAGAGAAACAAAAGCTCCCCCCATACCCCAAACCAAACAGAAGGCCATCAAAAAGGGAATATAAGAATTGAGCCCCGCCATCCCCAAAAACTGACTGACCAAAGACCAAACAATCCCAATGGTCACCATCACCAACATATTAGTTAAAACAAAAAGCCCAACCCGTTTCATCATAGCCATAAAAAAATCTCCAAAAAAAAGTCTAAATAATAAAAGCTCAAAAACCAAAAAACTAAGCCGGCCCCTTTTCTACTTTGAGGCAGGCCCCGAAGCGAGTTCCGCAGCAGTAGGGCCGAAAGGCCCACGTCTGCGAGGACTGTCCGAGAGAAGGGGCCTGCCTCAAAGTAGAAAAGGGGCAGGCGCTTCGCCTCCCCCTAATCTTGAGTCCTAGATTTATTTTGTCAATGTCATCAGGTCGTGACGGGTTGCTTCTGATTCTTTTGTCCAGTTCCGTTACTTGGGCTGGTGCTAAAGTGGAACCGCAGAATGTCCTTTTCCAGTTCTACGCTGACACGTCCGCCATCAACAAGTCGTCCAAAGAGTAGCTCATCTACAAGAGCCTTCTTCAGGTGTTCGTCCACACATCGCGCCAGAGGGCGGGCACCGTAGACTTTGTCATAGCCTTTTTTCATCAACCAGCGAATCACATCCTGAGAAACCTTCAGTTCAACCTTTTTGGTCAATAACGTCATCTTCAGTTCATCCACAAATTTTTGAGTGATCTTGACAACCATATCCTCGGAAAGATCGCGGAAGGACACGACGGCATCCAAACGGTTGATGAACTCTGGCGCAAACGCTTTTTTAATCGCATCCAAAGATAAAGAACTGCGACTCTCTTCGACCATGCTAATGGTGCCGCGAGATGTTTCAAGGGCACCGGCATTTGAGGTCATAACCAGAACTACATTTTTGAAATCAGCCACGCGTCCATTGCTATCGGTAAGTCGACCTGCATCCATCACCTGTAACAGAATATTTGTGATATCAGGGTGCGCCTTTTCAATTTCATCGAGCAACAAGACGCTGTAGGGATGCTTTGTGATAGCCTCCGTTAGGAGGCCACCTTCTTCATAACCCACATATCCCGGAGGCGCGCCGACCATACGTGCGACCGCATGCTTTTCCATGTACTCACTCATATCAAAGCGCTCAAAGTGAACTCCCATGATCGATGCCAACTGACGACAAACCTCCGTTTTACCTACGCCTGTGGGGCCGGTAAAAAGAAAGCTGCCGATCGGTTTGTTCGGTCGACCGAGGCCACTTCTCGCGTATTTGATACTAGCGACCAAACGATCAATGGCATCGTCTTGACCAAAGATCAGAGCCTTTAGTTTTTTATCCAGCTCTCGTAATTGTGTTTTTTCACTGGATGAAATATTAGCCACTGGCAGACCTGTCATCTTAGCAATTGTTTCTTCGATTTCAGGTGTGTCGATCTGAATTGTATCCGAGGTTTCCTGCTTAAGTCGGAAATGGGCACCAGCTTCATCCAGCACATCAATGGCTTTGTCTGGTAAAAGTTTTCCGTGAATATGTTTTTGCGATAGATCAACGGCCGCACGAAGCGAGTCGTCGCTATAGGAAACACGATGAAAGTCTTCATAGTGCTTGCGCAGACCCTTTAAGATTTCAACACAGTCTTCTCCCGAGGGCTCCGACACATCGATCTTTTGAAAGCGTCGATTCAAGGCGCGATCTTTTTCAAAGTATTGGCGGTATTCAGAGTGAGTGGTTGAGCCAATGCAACTAATATCACCATTTGCCAGTGCCGGTTTCAATAAGTTGGAGGCGTCCATAGAGCCACCGCTAGTTGCGCCAGCGCCAACGATTGTATGGATCTCATCAATAAAGAGTACTGCTCCGGGACGTTTGCCGATTTCTTTGACGACCGCTTTTAAGCGACCTTCGAAGTCTCCGCGAAATTTGGTTCCGGCAAGCAAGCCACCTAGGTCTAAAGAATAAATCACAGAGTTTTTGAGTTTCTCCGGGACCTGACCTTCAACGATTTTTTGCGCCAGTCCTTCCGCAATCGCAGTCTTACCCACGCCGGGTTCACCGATTAGCAAAGGATTGTTTTTAGTGCGGCGACACAGGATCTGTATTGTGCGCTCGATCACATCAGCTCGTCCAATAAGGGGATCTGTTTTTCCGGATTTTGCTTTTTCATTCAGATTGATACAAAAGCTTTCCAAGGGGGAGCCACGGTTCTCTTCAAAACCTTCCGCGCCTTGGAATTCGGGTCCGCGAGATGGGGAGGCTGGAGGAATTTCGTGATCTTTCCCATCCTTCGTAATGCCATGGGAAATAAAGTTAATAATGTCGAACTGAGTGAGTCCCTGGCGCGCCAGCGCAAAGGCCGCATGGGAGTCTTGTTCATAAAACAACGAAACCAAAAGACTGCCTTCACTTATTTGATTACGTCCTGCGCTTTTCATCTGAATGGCAGCACGTTGAATAAGTCGATGGCAGGCCAAGGTAAACTCAGGCGTCCAGGATTCGAAACCACCATAGGACGAAAGTTGCTCGTCAGTGATTTGGGGAATCCCAATTTTCAAATGATCTTTCAAGTCAGTTTTCAAATGTTGAACGTTGACCGCACAGGCTTCCAGAAGTTCCACCATGACAGGTTATTCTGTGAGGACAAGAAGGATGTGTTCCAAAGTCACAAATTCTTGACGA
>JBBKWD010000178.1:0-3161 GCA_037968775.1 Bdellovibrio sp. | reverse complement strand
TCCAAATTGAGTTCTTGCAGATTCAGGGCGCCTACGCCGGCATCCACGCGCGCAAGCAATAACATTTCCTGCACGATGCTTACCAGATTGTCGACCTCCTGAAGTGTGCTTTTCAAAAGAGCTTCGCGATCCTTTTCTGGAACTTTCGGAATCAATTCTAGCTCACCTTTCATGATAGAAAGCGGCGTCAATAACTGATGGGAGGCATCAGCTACAAAGCGCTCTTGGCTTTGAAAGGCCTGCTGAATACGATCAAGCATATCATTTAGAGTCAGCGCCAATTCTTTGACTTCATCTTTCGCAGCAGGGACGGGGACGCGATCAGAAAGTTCCGTCGCTTTAATTTTTTTGGCGATTTGAATCATGTTTTTAACTGGTTTTAAAGCTCGTGCGGAAAGAAAGAGTCCACCTAGGGTCGCGATCAAAAGCACGACAGGTAACCCCACTTGTAAAAGACGCAAGCGTTGATGAATTTGAGTTTCTAAAAGTGTCATCGGCACAGCGATTTGCAAAAGAATTTGTGGCTTTATGGCGTTGTCGAGAGGAAAGGAAATAAGCCGATAAGCATCGGCTTCAGCCGACGGAATACTCTGAATGTTTTCGATGGTTCTGTATGTGGCCTCTTCGCCGGCCCAAATTCTTTCAAAGTCTCTATTGTAAGGAGGCTTGAAATCTCCAAAGTTTCCAACCCGAGCCAAGACTTCGCCGGAACTGTGGCGCACTTGAATCAAGGCCGTTCCTAAGGGAAAAGGCAGAATTTTTCCGTGATCTAGGCGCAAAGGCGGGAAATTCAAATCACCCTTGATGCCGATTTCGATTCCTTCAGAAACATCGACGCAATAATTAAAGAGTGCATCATCAAAATCTTGCTGCAAATTATCGATCATCGTCGTGAAAAGGAACATATTAAAAAATAAAGTGGTCGTGCCGAATATGACCACGAAGATTAAGGAAAGTCTTAAGCGAATGCTGAATCCTGAAAAAAGATTATGGATTTTCTTTAAGAACATAACCCGTGCCTACAACTGTATGAATGAGTTTGCGAGAAAAGGGGGTGTCCACTTTTTTGCGCAACAAATTGATATAGACATCAATGACGTTACTTTCAGAGTCGAAATGGATATCCCAAACATGTTCGGCGATTGAAACTCGTCCCAGTGGGCGTTCGGGATTGCGCATGAAATACTCTAGCAGCGCAAACTCTTTGCTGGTGAGGTTGATGTCTTGACCACTGCGACGCACTTTTCGTTGCACCAAATCAACTTCTAGGTCCGAATACTTTAAAAGACTCGTGACTTGGGCGCCGCTGGGTTTTCGACGAAGCAGGGCTCGAACTCGCGCATGCAATTCATCAAATGAGTAAGGTTTGGTTAGATAATCATCAGCTCCGGCATCTAATCCGTGAACTTTGTCTTTAGTCGTTGAAAGCGCGGTGAGCATCAGAATGGGACCTTCAAAACCATCTCGGCGAAAATGCCTGGCCGTATCGATGCCGCTTTGGTCGGGCAGCATGACATCAAGGACGACAAGATCGTAATCCCCTTGAGCCAAATAAGACTCTGCGGCGGAGCCGCTTTCGGCAATGTCGACGGCATAACCGACCTCATTGAGCCCTTTTTTAAGGAAGTTCGCCATTTTGATTTGATCTTCAACGACGAGAATTCGCATACAGCTGACCCTTTGGTTTAGCAACTCTAGGTCAGGGCGTGGTGCCTGCAGCCCCGAGAGATGTTTTCAATGAGATCTTGGAAAATCTCACTTCCTCGGGATATAGGCAAGGGGCTATTTGCCCTTCATCATTTCGACAGCCTTTTCAAAGTCCCAAGATTCATTGGGATCTTTAGGAATCTGGTAACCTTCAGGCTTGGCCTGGGCCACCACCGACTTAATGCGTTTTTCAGAGTCAGCCACAACTGTCACAGGACTGCCGTCTTTTTTGCTTTTTTCGAGAACTTTGAGCAACGTGCCAAAACTTTGTAAAGAATGGGGGAGGGTGTAGGCCCCTTTTTGCTTGTCGCCTTCAAAGAAAACCTCGACTTCTTCCGAGATCTCGCGAACAACACGAACCTTTGCCGAGAAGCTTTGGGTGCTCTCAGGTTCTTTTTCTTGTTCGTAAATATTGGTATTCGTTGCGTGACCCGATCTTTGGGCTTGCGCATTACCGCCCATAATAAGAACTAATATAAGACTCAGCATGTCTTACCCCCTCCGAATATTTTGCATGGGCTTTTATTGCCGTGCAATAGGCCTTATGATAGTTTTATCAGAATTATAGGAGATTCACATGAACTTAGGTTGGACCGAGATTCTTTTGATTGGTGGAATTGCCCTGCTTCTATTTGGGCCTAGTAAGCTTCCCAAATTGGGACAGTCCCTCGGGGAGGCGATTCGTGGTTTCAAAAAAGGTATCAGTGAGGACCCTACCGATGAGCGTGAGGTTGCGCCACAGATCACTGAAAACAAAAGCAAGCCAGTGAGCACTGAAACAGAGACAGAAACTGAAAAAGCAAAAGACCCCAATAAGAACTCATGAGTGACTCCAAAATAGCCCTCACCCAAACAGTGCAAAAAGGTGGCTGTGCCGCAAAAATAGCGGCGGCAGAGTTGCGAGAAATTTTACAACAGGTGAAGTTTCCCAAAGCTCATCCAGAGTTGCTAGTGGACGGTGGGCTTTTTGACGATGCCGCGATTTATAAAGTCACCGACGAGATTGCACTTGTACAAACTTTGGATTTTTTTACTCCCATTGTTGACACGCCGAAAACTTTTGGTGCGATCGCTGCTGCCAACGCACTCAGCGATGTTTATGCTATGGGCGGTCGTCCCAAGACAGCTTTGGGTATTCTAGCCTTTCCGTTGGCAACCATGGAAACTTCCGTGATCGTTGATGTCATGCAAGGGGCGAGTGATAAAATTGCCGAAGCCGGTGCGAATTTTGTCGGAGGACACTCTATCGATGATGACACTCTAAAATTCGGTTTGTCGGTGACGGGCTTTGTGAATCCAAAAAATGTTTGGTCCAATGCCCGGGCCCAAGTCGGAGACATCTTGATTCTAACCAAGCCATTGGGAACAGGAGCCATGACCGCGGCCCTTAAGCGTCGGGAGGCCTCTGAGGCCGATATTTCAGAAGCTCTCACTAGTATGGCGGCCCTTAATAA
>JBBKWD010000177.1:0-2955 GCA_037968775.1 Bdellovibrio sp. | reverse complement strand
TGGCTGGAGAGGTCCCCTCGATGTCACGATTGAAGCTGCCGGATTTTTACGGGCAACTTACTTAAATCAATCACCTGAATCCCTCACCTACAATTTACGTCCTTTGCCGATGCTGACACAATACGAGGTCACAGGCCTGGCAAAACAACTGCCGGTTGAAGACAAAGACGGCTTTATTGATTTCGGATTGGTGATGTCGGCCTTTTCTAAAAGTGACCTGCTGTCTTTTGATATCAACGATATCATCAGCGCCCAAACTGATCGCATCACAGTGATGGGACAAAATCTGGAAGTCCCTTCAAATATTTCTTTACCAAAACAAACTGAAAAGTACGGATTTTTCAGCGTCACTTTGGAAAAACCTGTTTACCGCATTTACTATGGACAGCAAGGCGTGAATCGCGTTTTCGCAGCTCGTGGTCGCTTCCCGTTTAAAAAAGTGGTGGATGAAATGCGTGGTGGGGCCGAATTCTACAACCTCATCAATGATTTCAAAATCAACGGCGGCGTGATTCGCGACATCGATGTGCGCTCTGGCCAAACGAAGTTGGACCTGCCTACTCGTGAACTCGATTTTAATGACAAAAAAGATATCACAGCCCCGCTGTTCCAATCCGATGAGATCTTTATGGCTGTCGGAATCGCAAACCAATCAGGCTACATGATTCCTACTGATGTAAAACGCCTTGAAAAAGGCAAGAGTCTTGCGATCAACACATTGACCGGCTCTGATGCCATGGTCTTGGGAGTCCTGACTCGCAAACAAGAAATGAAAGAAGGCACTGATCGCATGAGCGCCACCTTGCTGCCTTTTACAGCAAACACCAGTCCCACGATGCTACCTTTGATCGCGGATCCGACAATTTCTGGAAACGACTTGGTCCTTCCAAAAATTAGCTCTATCGCAGGCGTTCATCCAATTGCCACTTACACCGTACTTTCCAAAGAAGAAGAAGTTCTGCAAGGTCGCTCAAAAGTAAAACTCATGATTCCACAATGGGAAGTCTATGCCCAGGATTGGCAAGAGCGCGTCACTTTGCCGCAATGGCCTGAAGCCAAAGTGATTTCTGGAGTGAAACGCTGGGAAGTCAATTTGATCGGCTCGCAAACCACTTCACAAGTTCAACCTGGTCCTGCTATGATTGAAGCCGCAACACATGTCACACACAGCTCTGTTTCTTTCTAGAAAAATTTCTCTTTTACTCGTGATCCTCATGGGCTGCACTCTTTTCGGGTGCAGCTTGTTTGATAAGAAGCCCTCGGCCCATGCGCAGATGGCTCGTATTAGCAAGCAGCGCGTGTTTTTTGCGCCCTATGATTCCGTTTGGCGGGCCGCGCACGCGGTCCTAAAGTATCCCATCGCCCAAGAAAACCAAGACACCGGAATACTTGAAACAGAATACATCAAAGGAATTGATGGATGGCTGCCTCCGGATACGGAACGCCCCCCCTCCAGTGGCATTCGCTATAAACTAGCACTGACCTTTGCCAAGGGAAAAACAGATGGACGCGAATCCACTCGCATCACAATTGATAAACGCATGGAAATCCTTAGAGATTTCTTTTCCGAAGCCGAAGTGATCGATAGCGATGGCCTGGAAGAACGAATTATTTTTTACCGCATCGAACGAGAACTGGTCATTCAAGAAGCTCTCAAGAAAGCTTTCTAAATTCAGACCCTCTTTAAACTAAAAATGCCTCCACAAGGGAGGCTTTTTTTTCGCGCTTATTCTGCGCTCATACTTTATAAACTGACTTCACAAACTGATAGTACGAGTTTAGAATCTACAGGTTTTCTTTCTTAATATAGTTCTGCCATAAACTCACCAATGCCGTTTTTTTCATTTTACCTTCACCCAGCTTCACGCCCGTTAGGACCTGCAATCCTTGTACAGCTGGCACATGCACGCGGGCATCTTTGTCCCCTAAAAGGTTGGCAAAAACTTTAAGCTCATTGTCGCGAGGACGTTGCGCCAGAACTTCGACAATTTGGTGCCGAATCCAAAGACTTTCCTTACCTTTGAAATTGTAGGACTGATTGAGTTCCGCCCACAAAAGGTCACGCTGCTCTGCTGACATATTTTTATCCAAGACACTGACTGCTGCCGAACGAACCACCAAGGCTTTATCTTTTAAAAGTTTGCGCGCCAGAGTTTGGGCCTCAAGAGGGCTGACTTCATTCAGTGCGACCAAGGCCGCATTTCGCATATACCAAAGCTTATGGTCACCCGCTTTTTTCAAATCAGGAATCGCTTTTCCCTGGGCAGCTTCTGCTGCCGCCATCAGGGCGCGCCAACGCAGTGCCATCGGTTGCTGGTCATTAAAGGCGATATCTATAAAGCTTGAATAGTATTTGTCAGCCTTACCAACCACAACCATGCGACGATTTTCTGCCGGTAAATTCAACACATCAGCGGCACTTGTTAAAGTACTCGACGAAGGTTTAGGTGTAGCAGCCTGAGCGCCAAAAGAAGTACTTAAAATAAATCCTGAAACTAGCAGAACACTCTTCATAATTAACTCTTTTTTGTTACGAAGTCTTCGAACTCACCCATCAACTGTTTGGTTTCGTCACCCGTCTTGGCCTCTTGTTTTCCTTCGCCCGCTTTTTCTGCGACCTTATTGAGGGTTTTTGCCTGTTGGCTTTCGACGGCCGCGGCGAACTCTTTCATCAAATCATCATCGATTACATCAGAAGAGGGCGAGGCTTCAACAGGAGCATCTGCAGTTGGAGGCGGAGCTGCCTCAGCCGGAGTGGCTGTAATAGCTGGCTCTGGTTCAGGTTCGGGAATGGGCTCTGGTGCTGCTGCAGCAATCGGCTCAGCTTCAACTGGTGTCGCAGCTGCGGCGGGCGCAGGTGCTGCTGTTGCTGGCGTCGCAGCAAGAGGAGCTGCGGCGACTGCTGGTGAAGGAGCAGCCCCACCACTGGCTTTCATAGTTTCCATCTCTTTACGA
>JBBKWD010000176.1:0-9561 GCA_037968775.1 Bdellovibrio sp. | reverse complement strand
CTTTACCCACTAGACCAGGGGTTACAGAGATTCCAAAACAGCTCGGAATAACTTGAAAGACTGTGGCCATCCGTGCGGCCTTCCTGATGCCCATCGTGGGCATCAGGGCGATGTCTCTTAGGTTTTGGAATTTTTGGAGTACTTATTTTACTATATAGTCTTTCCAGCGATTCATCAGACTCGGGGTAAGTTGGGTATAGCAAACTGTCCCCTCGGTTGCCGTTTCTTTGCGCTGAATTTGTGCCTCTCGTCCCAAATCAAAGATTTTGTATTCCTCTGTGCGGGGGAAGTAAAGCTGCACATCCGACTGCATTTCGCTGACGGTTTCAGCCATCATCTTTTTAAGCTGCTCAATGCCCTGTCCAGTCATTGCACTGACAAATACTCGGGGATAGTGCTTCACTCGAAATTGTCGCTCTAAAGGTGCGATATCCGTCTTGTTAAAGACATGGATGATTTTTTTATCTGCCCAGTTGAACTCTTTAACTAGCGCCTGAACGACTTCAATTTGGCGCTCCATATTGGGAGAAGAAAGATCCACCACATGGATAAGCACATCAGCTTCTGCAGACTCTTCAAGTGTTGCCTTAAAAGCTTCGATTAACTGAGTCGGGAGCTTGCGGATAAATCCCACGGTGTCGGTGACGACGGCAGGTGGTCCATCGGGCAAAAAGATTTTGCGGGTTGTGGGGTCTAAGGTGGCAAAGACTTGATTCTTGGTCATAGCTTGAGCGCCTGTTAGGCGATTCAGCAACGAGCTTTTTCCAGAGTTTGTATAACCAATCAGGGCAAAGGACGGAATCTCATGGCGCTTTCGAGATTGCCTGTGTTGCGCGCGATTTGTGCGCACACCTTCAAGCTTTTTCTTAATCAGGGCCACGCGTTCGCGAATGCGACGACGGTCATTTTCAAGCGCAGTTTCACCTGGACCTCGGGTGCCGATACCACCACCTTGTCTGGAGAGTGAATCCATCCAGGCGCCGACCATGCGGGGCATTTGATCTAATAATTGAGCCAGTTCAACTTGAAGTTTTCCTTCAAAGGTTTGCGCTCTTTGCGCGAAAATATCGAGTATAAGCTGATTGCGGTCGACAATTCGGGCTTTGATGATTTGCGCTAAATTTCGTTGCTGAACGCCAGAGAGTTGATGATCCATGACAATCAAGTTCGCTCCGCTGTCGCGAACCATTTCAGCCACTTCTTCAACTTTTCCGGTGCCGATTAGGGTCGCCGGATTCCAGCTGGGCAGCACTTGAATTATGGAGCCCACGACTTCACCACCAGCGGCGACGACGAGTTCTTCAAGTTCTAAAAGGTTTTCTTTAATTTCACCTATCGGCTCTGATTTGAGTCCGACACCGATCACGATAGCTCTGTCTTGGGCTTTTACGTGGGCTTGAGTAGTCAAATTGTTTGACCCTCCCTTTGACCTTAAGTCTAGCACGAAGAGTGAAGCCGTCAAATTTATTTTTGGCGACTATCGCCCCCGCATTAAGACGAAGGACTAGGTGCTGTCCTAGCTCTTTTCTCCTAGCTCTTTTGTTTGGCGCTGTTTCCGAACTTCCTTGATGTATTGTGCTTCCAGGGCGGTAAAGACCACGGAGTTCACAATACCATCAACAGTCGTTGTTCTTTGCATAACATTCGCAGAGCGACGGATGCCCATCAGGAAAGGCCCGATCACTTCGCCTTTGCCAACTTGTTGAACTAGTTTGTAGGCAATATTTGAGGATTCCAGATTTGGGAAGATCAGGATGTTAGCTCCGCCCTTTAATTCAGAGAACGGGAACAGGCGATCCATGATATCTGGATTCACAGCCGTATCGGCTTGCATATCGCCATCGACCATCACATCAGGGCGCATTTTGCGTACGATTTCTGCGGCCTTTTGCATTTTACAAGGAGTGCCAGAAGCCCCGCTAAAGTTCGAGTAGCTGAGCATTGCAATGCGAGGTTTGATGTTGAAGTATTCAACGACTTGGGCTGCTTGAAGAGCGATCTGGGCACATTGTTCTGCCGTGGGGTTGAAGTTAACAGTGGTGTCAGAGAATACCAGAAATTTATCTTCTAGCAAAACAAAGTTGAGGCCCGCAGGGACGCCATCTTTATATGTCCCAATGGTCTGTAAGATCGGACGAACGCCATCGGCATAATTCAAGGATGCGCCAGTGACCATGCCATCTGCTTCGCCCATATGAACCATCATGGCAGCAAAATAGTTAGGCTCAGCCAGCAGACGTTCAGCTTCTTTCAGGTTCACATTTTTTCGTTGACGGAGACTGTAAAGTTCTTCGACGAATGAAAAATATTTTGGGTGGCTAGAAGGATGAATCACCGGCACATCTTTGAGTGCCGGAATATCCAAAGCGTTGATTTTTTCACGGACACGTTCTGGGTAACCAAGTAAAATCGGCTGGCAGATTTTTTCTTCCACCAATGTTGCGAGGGCCTTTAAGATTTTTGTGCTCGTACCTTCTGGGAATACGATTCGCGGTAATTCTCCGCCATTAGCCGCAGCGTTCTGGTGCACGCGATTGATTGCCGAACGAATGAAGACCTTCGACGGCCCCTGCAAAGCCTCGAGAGACTCACGGTATTGATCCCAGTCTTCAATCTTTTGTGTTGCAACACCGGTTTCCATCGCAGCTTTGGCCACTTCGGGGGCAACCCACAATAGAACACGGGTATCAAATGGTTTTGGAATGAGATACTCGCGGCCGAATTTAAAGTTCTTTCCGCCATAGGTGGCAGAGACTTTGTCTGGCACGTCTTCACGAGCAAGTTTCGCTAAGGCTTGAACAGCTGCGAGTTTCATTTCTTCGTTGATTTGAGTCGAGCGCGTATCCAAGGCACCTCTGAAAATCGACGGGAAGCCAAGAACATTGTTCACTTGATTCGGATAATCAGAGCGTCCTGTTGCAATGATAGCATCAGGACGGGCAGCGCGAGCCTTGTCCGGAGTGATTTCAGGCTCGGGATTGGCCATAGCAAAAATAATAGGATCCTTGGCCATTTCTTTAAGCATTTCTGGCGTCAGAGCACCCGCAACTGAAAGACCAACGAAAACGTCAGCACCATTCAGGGCTTCATGCAGGGTGCGGTATTCTGTTTCAGAGGCAAAGTATTCTTTGTATTTATTCATGCCCTTTGTTCGGCCCTTAAAGATGACACCCTGCGAGTCACACATGATGATGTTTTCTTTGCGCACGCCCAAAGAGATAAAGATTTTTGCGCAAGAGTTCGCAGAAGCACCAGCGCCATTCACGACAATGCGGACCTCTGCCATTTTACGATTTGTAATCGCACAGGCATTAAGCAAAGCCGCACCCGAGACGATGGCCGTTCCGTGTTGGTCATCGTGGAATACGGGAATGTTCATTTCTTTTTTTAGGCGCTCTTCGATTTCAAAACACTCAGGCGCCTTGATGTCTTCAAGGTTGATACCGCCAAAAGTGGGTTCTAGTGTTTTTACAGCGTTACAAAAAACATCAATGTCTGTTGCGTCGACTTCGATATCAAAAACATCGATGCCGGCAAATTGTTTAAACAGGATTCCTTTGCCTTCCATCACGGGCTTGCTGGCTAAGGGGCCAATATTTCCAAGTCCCAGGACAGCCGTACCGTTTGAAATAACGCCGACCAAATTGCCTTTTGAAGTGTAGTCGTAAACTTTGCTTGGGTCCTTAGCGATAATTTTACAAGGAGCCGCCACCCCTGGAGAGTAAGCTAGAGAAAGATCTTTTTCAGTCACACAAGGTTTAGAACTGATGACTTGAATTTTTCCTGGCGTCGGGAACTGGTGATAGTTCAAAGCTTCAAGATCAAAGTTATTGGTGGCGCCTGTTGAATTTGGTTTTGTTTCCAAAAAATCTCCCTGTGGTTGTTGCCATTTACCTCAAAAAAATATTCCGCTGAAGGAAAATGAAAGCTAAGAAAAAGTTCCTAGCGGCCCAGCAAGAATATCGAGTTTTGCAAGTGGTTCACCTTACTAAAATTCTGCTTAAGGGGTCAATGAATGGGGAGCCTGGTGCAGAGAGCAAAGTCCGAAGTTTGCGTGACATAAGAGTTTTTTAAGCCTGCTTTTTAGGCAAACAAATCGAAAGCGAGGGATTATTTTCGTCAGTCGATCTTCGAGTAAATATACTAATTCATTGAGGATTTTGCGCTCCCGCTAAGCGTGACAGATCCTCCTGTTTAGAGTCCTAGATCTAAAATTTAATATTTTCTCAATATTTTTAGGTAGCTAGCAGCAACCAGGCTTGCTAATGCAAGGCAACACATTTGAGGAGTCCTTCAATAACTAGCTCTTTATATTTGGTGAACATGCCGAAAAGGCATACGATTCTAAAGGTTTATCAACTAAGGAGAAATACATGAAATCACCACGCGACGTGGTTCTTGTTGAGGGTATTCGAACGCCTTTTACAAAAGCAGGTACCAAGCTTAAAAAAGTTCATCCCGCTGATTTGGGTAAAGCAGCTCTTCAGCAATTGATCGCAATGACAAACTTAAATGTTGAGAGCGTTGATGAAGTCATCATCGGTAACACAGGAAACCCTCCTGATGCCGTGAATATTTCGCGTGTTGTGGCTTTGGGTTCGGGCATTCCACAAAAAGTTTCAGCTTACACAGTTCACAGAAACTGTGCTTCAGCGCTCGAGTCTATTTCTAACGGCTTTGAGAAAATAAAATCAGGCACGATGGATGTGGTGATTGCAGGTGGGACAGAGACCATGTCGCAAATGCCAACCTTACAGCCAAAGAAGTTTCAAGAGATCTATGAAAAGCTTTTTGCTGCTCGTGGGCCGAAGCAAGCCTTGCCTTTGTTGTGGAGCTTATTTAAAGCCGACGTGAAGCAAATCAAAGCGCTTCTATCTGGAAATATGCGCGATGAATATTTTCCGGTGATTTCTGTGATGCTAGGTTTGACCGATCCTTTTGTGGGAATCAACATGGGCCAAACAGCAGAGATCTTGGCAAAAGAGTGGGGGCTTTCTCGTGAGGCGCAGGACCGTTTTGCATTGCGTTCTCACCAGTTAGCCTCAAAGGCGATCAAAGAAGGTCGTTTAAAAAATGAAATCACGCCGGTTTATTTGGCGCCTGATTATAAAGAAGTGATTTCTGAAGATATCGGACCTCGCGATGGACAGACAATGGAGGCTCTTGGAAAACTAAAACCTTTCTTTGATAAAGCCACTGGAACAATCACGGCCGGCAACTCGTGCCCGATCACCGATGGTGCCGCCATGGTGCTATTGATGTCGCGTGAAAAAGCGGACGCAGAAGGTTATAAACCTTTGGCGCGCATTCGCTCTTACGGTTTTGCGGGATTAGAGCCTGAGCGTATGGGTTTGGGGCCTGTCTATTCAACGCCTGTGGCTTTGAAGCGTGCGGGTTTGGAATTAAAAGATATGCAACTTGTAGAACTCAATGAGGCCTTTGCAGCCCAAGTGATGTCTTGCCAAAAAGCATTTGATTCAGATGCCTTCGGCAGAGACAAATTGGGACTCTCTGGTAAGGTGGGAACTATTCACGATGACATTTTGAACGTGAATGGCGGGGCGATTGCCTTTGGTCACCCCGTTGGAGCAACCGGAACTCGAATTGTGCTGACGTTGGCTAAAGAACTGCAACGTCGTAATTTGCAATTCGGTTTGGCAACACACTTTGTATCGGTGGCGGTCAAGGTGGTTCTATGATTCTTGAAAACGAAAACTAAACGGAGACATACAGAATGAGCATCCAAGAAAGCATCAAGATCGAATCTCAAGGTGATGTCGCAGTCGTCGTCTTTGACCTCGTGGGCGAAAAAGTAAATAAATTTTCTACTCCTGTGATGATGAGATTTAAAGACGTTTTAGAAGAACTAAAAAAGTCTTCTTATAAAGCTGTTATTTTTAAATCAGCGAAAGCAAAGATTTTCATTGCTGGCGCAGATATCGAAGAAATTAAGTCCATGACCACGAAAGAACAGTTCGAGGCCGCGGTTAAAGGCGGGCAAGAGATCATGAATATGGTCGAAGACTTGCCTATGCCGACTATTGCTTCCGTGAACGGTGCCTGCATGGGGGGCGGTTGTGAATTCATTCTTTCTTGCGATTATCGAATTGCCAGTGAAGATAGCTCGACTAAGATTGGTCTGCCAGAAATCCAACTTGGAATTCTGCCGGGCTTTGGCGGTTGCATTCGAATGCCACGTGTTTTGGGCTTGCAAGCAGCCCTTGATATTATTTTAGCTGGTAAAGCTGTGAATTCAAAAAAGGCTTTAAAAATTGGCTTAGTCGATAAAGTCGTGCATCAGAATTTGCTCGATAGTTTCACAATGAGCTGGGCAAAAGAAATTATTGCTGGTGGTGGAAAAAAACGTCGTAAGAAATTTTCTGCCAATGGCGCTTTGAATAAACTTTTAGAGGGCTTAGGCCGCGGCATTGTTTTCAAGAAAGCCCGTGAAGGGGTCATGAAAGCAACCAAAGGACATTACCCAGCACCCTTGCAAGCGCTAGAAGTGATTCAAAAAACTTATGGCATGAGTGACCGTGAAGGGGCTTTGCGTATTGAACGTGAGGGCTTCTGCAGATTAGGAGTCACAGACATTTCTAAAAACTTGATTCACGTTTTTTATTTAACTGAAATGGTTAAAAAGCAAACAGGTGTTCCTGGCGTTGATGTGAAGCCTAAGGCTGTTAAGGCAATGGGTATCCTAGGTGCTGGCACCATGGGCGGTGGTATCGCTTATGTTGCTGCCGACAAGGGTGTGTATGTTCGCATGAAGGACTTAAACTCAGATGCCTTGGCAAAAGGCTTGAAACACGCCAGTGATCTCTGGATGAAATTGGTGAAACGTCGTTCTATCGACAAATACCAATTCGCACAAAAGATGGATCGCGTGAGTGTGGCGACGGATTACTCAGGATTTAAAAACTTGGATGTAGTGGTTGAGGCCATCGTTGAAGATATGGGTATTAAGCAAAAAGTGATCGGCGAGTGTGCGGGTCAAATGCGCCCGGATGCGATCATCGTGACGAACACAAGTTCTTTGTCAGTTTCAGAAATGGCTAAGGGACATCCGAAGCCAGAGTATTTCGCCGGCATGCACTTTTTCAATCCCGTGAACAAGATGCCTTTGGTGGAAGTTATTCGGGGTGAAAAAACTTCGGATGAAACTATTGCGACTATCTTTGAGCTCACAAAACGTATGGGTAAGATGCCAGTTGTTGTAAAAGACGGACCGGGATTTTTGGTAAATCGTTTGCTTTTACCTTATATGGGGGAGGCGGCTTTCTTGATGCAAGAAGGAATGAGTATTGAGGTCGTTGATAAAGCTTATGTGCGTGAATTCGGAATGCCGATGGGGCCTTTCGAACTGATGGACGAAGTGGGTTTGGATGTTTGTATCAAAGTTCTGAAGATCTTTAAGAAAGCCTTCGGCGAGAGAATTGAGTTGGCCCCTTGTATGGAAGTTCTCGAAAAATCAGGACGCTTGGGTCGTAAGAACGGTAAAGGTTTCTATCTTTACAGTGACGACGGCAAGCGTGGCGCGGTCGATCAGACTATCTATGCAGCGCTGAATGTATCTGCTCCATCAAATCCTTATGACTCGAAAGAGTGTTTAGAGCGGGGTGTGTTTGCGATGGTGAATGAGTGCTCTCGTGCTTTGATCGAAGATCGCATCGTGGACACGGCAGCAGAGGTGGATTTAGCGATGATCATGGGGACGGGCTTTCCGCCATTCCGTGGTGGTTTGTTGAAATATGCGGACTCTGTTGGGACTCAGTATGTAGCGGATCAATTGGCTGTGTATGCGGCTAGTAGGAAAGCTTCGCGTTTGAAGCCGGCTGCAGCGCTGACGAATTTGGCGAAGGCGAATACTAGGTTTTATAAGTAGTTCGCTTTGGATAATTGAGAATAGAAAGGCTCTTTCAGAAATGAAAGGGCTTTTTTTTTGGGAGTGGGGTTTGATGGCTTTTGCAACTGCTCTCGGTTTTTGAGTTCGTGTGGTCATCCGTGGACGGCCTTTCTGTGGCGCATCGTACGCCTCAGAATTTGGTACTTTCATATTCCCGGGGGTTTAACATTACCATGGAGTCCCGAGAGTACTCTCTCGGGACTGCCGTTTGAGCTGGGGGCTTTTGGTAGAAGCGAAAAGCTATTACGAAAACGGAGTGGCACTAGATTGTTTTCTCTGAGTTTTAAAAGAGTTGTGGAGTGAGGGACTGCTGCTTGCAGGTTCCTGGAGTTTTTACTATAGTTATTTAGTTTACTAATATTCAGGGAGGTCCATATGCTTAAATTTATCGGTCTTGGTGTTCTGTGTGTCCTAGTCCTATTTTTAATTTTCATATCCACTCGTGAAGGAAAATTCCGTTATGAGCGCAGCGGATTCATCAATGCGCCAGCTGAAAAAATATTTCCTTACTTGGTGGATTTCAAACAAGGCGGCGAGTGGTCCCCTTATGAAAAAATCGATCCGAATATGAAGAAAACATACAGCGGCCCTGAGCGGGAAGTAGGCTCAGTGATGGAGTTCGACGGCAATCGCGATGCGGGCAGCGGCAAGCTTGAGATCCTAAAAATTGTGCCCAATGAACTGGTGGAAATTCGTTTGACGATGTTGAAACCACTTCAGGCTGAAAACCTTGTTCAGTACTACCTCACTACTGAAGGAGACGGAACACGCTTTACTTGGACGATGTCGGGCGATGGAGGATTTGTAGGAAAGCTGGTTACTTTCTTTATCGATTGCGAAAAATTGGTCGCCGATCAATTCACGGTGGGAATTGCTAATTTGACGGCCTTGGTGGAATCAGAAAAATAAGTTCACCCCCCTTTTAACTCCAGAGCTTTCATTCACTGACTTAGATCTAAAGGTCTGGAGTGACGATACTCCAGTGACGATGCCATGTGAGCGAGAATTCGACATCGTCGTTACTTACTCGCGGCGAACGCAGCGGATTCTATTTACTCCATTCTTAGTCGAGCTGCCTTGGCTCAAATTGCTGGCAGTGAGCATGTTGGAGAAGGTGCCAGTCTTCTCAGTGGAGCTCCAGTAAAAATTTGCCGTCGTCGGGAATCCGGGAACGATTGATTTTTTGCCTCCAGGCATAATTAGAGTTTCGGAACCGTAACCAAAGGTAGCGCATCCTGGGTCTTCAGAGGGGGAAACACCTGAGGCGGAGGTTTTTGTGCGACAGCCCAGAAAGGCGAGTTCTGTTTTACTGGGCAAGTACCAGTCCGTATATCCAGCATAACTCAGTCGATCACAGTAGCGAGCTGCCGCGTGATAGCCTCCTTCAGCCGGCGCGGTGATTGCGGCGATGATCGGAGTGTTGATATCTCCCAACGCGGTGTCTGCCGCTGGTGGTGTTACATTCTCTACACCCGGAATATCGTAATAGGAACCTCCTGCGCCAAACCAGCTTTTCGTCATTGAGTCTGTGCCGCCGTCGCAGGTCGGTGTAAAGTCTGCGGCAGGATAGGAAGTCCCGTTTCCACCGGATTCATAGCTGCAGTTTCCCGGTGTCACGTAGTAAGTGCCACCATTCCATGACCCGACATAGTGGA
>JBBKWD010000175.1:0-16752 GCA_037968775.1 Bdellovibrio sp. | reverse complement strand
CTGTATCTAGTCGGAGGCTTTTTATGAACAGTTCACTTCTATCGAAAATCAACTTGGTGATCCTTTTATTGGGAATGACCTTGAGTTTGATGGCCTGCTCTGGCGGCGATCGTGGAACGACTGTGCGTACCAGTCGAACGGCCTCTGATCTCACAGCAGGAAACGTCGGTGGTTCGTCCGGAACTGCAGCAAGCTGTCCTACGCCAGGCGCCTCTGTAGGAAAGATTTATTCTTCTTCTGCCGGTGTGAGTTTCGAGTCCCAGGTGAAAGCTTTTGTATCTGCCACTTTAGATCCCGCTGCTCTGGGGACGGTGAGTGGCGACATGAGCGCTCCTACGGGAATTGATTTTACCGGGGCCTTGGCCTTTGATAATGCCGGAAATTTAATCGCGGGTTCTTCGAACATAAATATTAAAATTTTTGATTCCTATGTCGGGCAAGTCGTTGATGGTGAAACCATTCAGGCCTACCTCATTCAATTTGGTGCTGCGACCAGTGGGACCCTGGATCGCCAGATGCGTCAATTTCAAGTGAAGTATTCTGATTCCTATGGTGACATCGTATTTCAAGGGCAATATGAAATTTCAGCGCAAGGACTTGCCCAAGGAATAGTCACCTTTCAGAATCGGGTGGCCGTCAACGGTTACACGCCGGCAAGTGGCACCCTGGGAAACTTTAAAATACTCACCTGTGCTTTCATTAAGTAAGCACTGCGTCTTGATAAGGCCCTCCGTCGGCTTGAAACTACCTCCATGCCTCAGCGTTTCATTTTTGACCCCTCAATATTGGACTCGGTCGTGGGTGGCCGATCCGCTATTGATATTCCACGACTTAATATACACTCTTTTGAGGCCGCAACCGCCTTTATAACGAGCTATGGTTTTGATATCGAGAATGAAACGGACCTCGAAAAGCTCTGGTATTATCATCGTCGCGCGTTGGTGTTGATGACAGAGAAACTTGGTTTCGATGAATCAGAAATTCCCGAAGTCTTTCGAAACCGGAAAACTATGGGAGACATTCGTCAACTGCTACTGTTTGCAAGTTCACAGAATCCTCAAGAGCACGAAATGCAAAGGTGGGCCTGTGCGACTTTACGTTGTATGCACGTGTTTGTTCATTCCGAAAATGATCTTTTTAGTTCTTTCTCTGAAGAAATCCAGTCGCAAATATTAACTGTGTTCCAAGATTGTATTTTGCACGATGGAAATGCCCATCGAACCTATTTGAAAAGCACTATGGACGAACACGACAGTCTAGAGTTGTTGGGTTTTGAAGTGAAGCCATTTAAAACCTCCTCGAGTACGGTCATTAAGCTTTTAGCGAAACCAGATGCTTTAGCGATGAAGATATTTGATAAGCTCGGTGTGCGGTTTGTGTCGAAGAATCTTTTTGACACCTTTCGGATTATTCGTTTTTTGGTGCGTGAAAACATCATCAGCTTTCCCCACATTATGCCGGATCAAAGTTCGAATAATCTTTACCCCACAGAAATGTTTTTGGAAGTTTGCAATGAGTTGGCGCAACGCCTGGACACAATGGATGATAAAACGATTCAGCAGGCCTTTGATCAAAAACTTATAGAAGCAGGCGGTGATGCGAAATATCTCCGCAAAGAAAACTTTTTTTCTGGTGAAGACTATAAGTTTGTTAAGTTCATTGCGCGCAAACTGATACAAGTAGGTCCAAAGGGTACAGAGGGATCCTTTTCGTTCTTCTATCCTTTTGAAATTCAAATCATGGATAAGGCAGCCCATGAGCGAATACTTTCAGGTCCGTCAGAACACCAAGCCTACAAAGAGCGTCAACGAACGGCGGCCCGACTGCGCCTTTTTCCGGAGCCCGTAGCCCCATGATTTTAAAACTACTTTCTTACCCTCGATCTTTATTGGCGACCTTAGTATTTCCATTTTGGACTATTTTTATTGCTTTGAGCGTCGTCTTGATGAGCTTCACTATTCGAAGTCGCTATTGGGAAGATCAGTTTGTATACAATTGGTGTCGATTCACGTGTTGGATGTTTGGTGTTAGTGTTGAGACGCGAGGGCTAGAAAACATACCGCAAGGCGGTTGTTTATTTGTTTTCAATCACACTAGTTTTTTTGATATTTTCGCAATGGCAGGGTATTTGGGAAGTTTTCGGTTTGGGGCAAAAATAGAACTTTTTAAAATTCCAATTTTTGGTGCGGCATTGGTGCGTGCTGGAATTTTACCTATTGCTCGACATCGGCGCGATACGGTTCTAAAAGTTTATCAGGCAGCAGAGGTTCGCATAAAAGCAGGCGAACGTTTTGCACTTTCGCCCGAGGGCACGCGTCAGGATACCGAAATACTAGCACCCTTTAAGTCGGGACCTTTTGTGTTTGCGATCAATGCGAAGGCGCCGATCGTTCCGGTGATCGTAAAGGGGGCCTTGGCTGTGATGCCGAAAGGGCATATTCCGAACTGGGGTGCTTGGCGCCGTGTGATCACCTTAGAGGTATTGCCGCCTATCAGCCCAGCCCCGTACAGTATAGAGCAGCGTCCTGAACTGCAAAAGGTCGTCTATAAAACAATGGCTCCTTACTTCCCAAATTTTCAAGAGTCGGGCCGGTAGGTCGGCTCGATCAGGCTTTAGACACTCCCTGAAAACAATTCAATTCGTTCGCGGCAAAGCCATTTTAAAGCTTTGTTGTTGCTCCAGAGTCCTAAAATGTTCGGCGTAGCCATTGCAATGAAGGTGTCTGATAGGTTTTTTAAACGGGCTTTTATTATCCCAGGTGTAATTGGCCTTTAAAGCGTGTTTATGTGAAAGTGCACTCCGAATGAGAGGATTGTTATGAAAAATATTTTGATGGCTTTGACTGTTTTGATGGCACCCCCTGTTTGGGCACAAACTTACCAATGTAATTTCACTGAGCCCTTCATTCAGGTTGCGGCAAATTCAGAGCTTGGCACTGTGGCATTTCGAGTTTATGGCGAAAAGGATGTGCAGGTTTTCAAGGCGTCATCGCTGACGAATTCAGAACAAGTTCTTTTTACTTTCGAAGGCGCTTCATTTTCGACCTTAAAAGTTGATTTTCTGAAGCTCGGCAACGATGGCATGAGCGACAAAGTCTATCAGTTTGAAGGCGTACTTTCGAATGAAGATGGCACTCAAAAACTTTATGGCGGCTGCCAGGAAAAAGCAGCTTTGCTCTAGTGAACAACTGTCCAAGCGCCACCGCTCAAGGTGCTGCGCAGTTTTACCTTTTTCAGGCCCGTGTCGACATTGATTTGAACTTGGGAATTCGGCAGGGCATCGATTTGAGTCAGGCGTAATATTTTTGGATTCCGATGGTAGGCCGATTCGATGGCCTCTGCAATTTGGTCCCAGCGAATGAAGGGCTCAAAATTCTTTCCCTTGTCCATACTCTTGAAGGATCCGATAAACCACACACCCGTCGGGTGAATATTCACAGGATAATTCTGTTTTCCAAACTGTGGCAGCTCTGTCCAGTTTTGACCGTCTTCGGTGCGATAAATACCTTCTGCAGAAACTAAACCTTTGAGTGATGTTTTACTTTCAAAAGCAATTGAATAGATCTCGCGCTTCATCAGATCTTCAGTCGTCAAAGTATTCTTGCCTGGCTTATTGTACTCGAGTAACAGATCTTTGTACTTCCACCAGACATCGCCGTGACCCTTGAGATTGCTCACGGCCCAAATGCAAGCCTCTGGTTTAACAATTTCTACTCGAGAGCGCAGTTGTGGTCCGTATCCTGTTTCAGCTTTTACAACAATACCGCGAGTTTCATTCGTCGCGTAGCCCTTGATTTCTGAAAGTGGCAAGAGGTCCTTGGAGGCTGTCACAGCAAAATCATTATTGCGATGAAGGATCGGAACCCAGCCTTTTTTAGAGTGATAAGCTAAATTTGCAAAGTCCGCTTTCGCCACAAAGTGATTGATGTCAGCGTAACCAGTATTGCCCTCATAGCGAACTTTTAAAAATCCTTTTTCAATTTTTAGCGGTTCAATCCTCCGCATGCGGGGGATTGTCGTCATTATTCCGGAAGCCATTTTGGGTTCCGAGCGCAGATAGGTGTCAATAAGGTTTATGAAAACACCCGTATCATCGTGCAGGGCCTGAAGGGTGTGCAGCGGCAACCAGCCTACGGTTTTTTCTTTATTTTTTAAAACAACTTTTGCCCAATAGGTTTCGACTTGTTGAATTTCGACTTCACTTTTTGCCTCAAGATTTTTCACCGGGATAGCGTCGCGTTTGTTTTCGCGCAACAATTGAACAAAAGATCGAGTGCGTGCGTATTTAGCTAATTGAATATCGCGCAACACCTGGTCGCCCTGAAGCAGGAAGCTTTTGTGGTCCCAGTTAGTAAGAAATGCGATCTCAAGTTCAGTGGTTTGAATTTTGTCTTCCAAGGCACTTCGACTCACCTGGCCAGAAGGGAAGAGACTTTGAGGGCTTTTATAAAAGGAAGCGGCTTTTTCGGCGTCCGTTGAGAGGACAGCTGAAGCTGAAAAGGCGTATAAAAGAATCGAGGAAAAACTCAGGATCTGAAACATCGACATCACTCTATTGTGGGTCTTTGTCCAGGTGCTCTCAAGACCAGAAGTTTTGACCTCAGGCCTAAAGTAAAGTACGAATTGTAGGTTGTTTTTTAAGTCTACTTAACGCTTAGCGGCAGGGGAATGCTAAAAATGGAAATCAAATTGATTGGTGTCATCGGCGCAGGACAAATGGGGAACGGAATCACACAGGTAGCAGCAGGTGTCGGTTATCAAGTTATCATGATGGATGTGAACGGAACCGCACTTGAAAAAGGCATGGCAACGATTGCTGGCAGCTGTGATCGTCTTATCAAGAAAAACACGATGACTGAGGCAGATAAAGCAACCCTTTTAGGTCGCGTAAAAACTGTTCAAGATCTTTCAGGTCTTAAAGATTGCGATATCGTGATTGAGGCAGCGACTGAAAATATCGATTTAAAATTGAAAATTTTTAGAGAGCTCGACTCTGTGGTGAAGCCACAAGCTTTGCTAGTATCAAACACCTCTTCGATTTCTATTACAAAAATTGCGGGCGTGACGAACCGTCCGACACAAGTTGCAGGAATGCACTTTATGAATCCTGTGCCTTTGATGAAATTGGTGGAAGGCATTCGCGGTTTGCAAACTTCAGAAGAAACTTTCACGGCAGTTCGTGAGTTGGCAGAAAAAATGGGCAAGACATTTGTCGAGTCTACTAAGGATATGCCGGGTTTTATCGTCAACCGCATCCTGATGCCGATGATTAACGAGGCGGTTTACACTCTTCATGAAGGAATTGCCTCTGTGGAATCCATCGACAGTGCTATGAAGTTGGGAACCAATCAGCCGATGGGACCTTTAACTTTGGCGGACTTCATTGGTTTAGATACTTGTTTGGCGATTATGAATGTTCTGCATGAAGGACTTGGCGATTCGAAATACCGTCCATGTCCTCTTTTAGTGAAGTACGTCGAAGCGGGATGGTTAGGTCGTAAATCAGGTCGTGGTTTTTACGACTACGCGGGCAAGTAAGATTTTGAATTTTTATAATTATATTTTCAAGAAGGATTTATGGAATTTAGCTACAACACTCTTCGCCTAGAACAAATGCCTCACGGAGTCTGGGTGATGACAATCAGCCGACCCGAAGCCTTAAACGCGTTGAACTCAATGGTGCTCAATGAAATGGGTGAGGCTTTGCGCCAAATTGGTGAAATGCCTTTTGATACGGCTCGCGCGTTGATCATCACAGGAGCCGGCGAAAAATCTTTCGTTGCCGGAGCCGATATCAAAGAACTTAGTGAACTTGATGGTGATAAAGCCCAAGAATTTGCTGAACGCGGGCAAAGTATGTTCCATGAATTTTCGTTGCTTAAAATTCCGGTGATCGCTGCCGTAAATGGTTTTGCTCTTGGTGGCGGCTGTGAGCTGGCTCTGGGTTGTGATTTTATTTACGCCTCTGAGAACGCAAAATTTGGTTTGCCTGAAGTAAGCCTTGGCGTGATTCCTGGCTTTGGCGGTACTGTTCGCATGGCTCGCGCCGTGGGGTTGCGTCGCGCGCGTGAGATGACTTACACGGGCAACATGATCACGGCTCAGGAAGCTTTGACGATGGGTCTGGTGAATAAAGTTTTGCCTGCGGGTGAGTTGATGCCGGCTGTGATGAAAACAGTCGAGATGATTTTGAATAAGGCCCCTATGGCGGTGGAGTCTGCTAAGCTTTCCATCAATCAAGCTTGGGATATGGACATCGAAGACGCGCAAAGAAACGAAGCTGAAATTTTCGCTGAATTATTTGAAACCGAAGACGTCAGAGAAGGCACAGCTGCATTCTTAGAAAAACGTAAAGCACAGTTTAAGGGAATCTAGGAAACTTCATGGCATACACTCCCAAACACCCTGTTCGAATAGTCACGGCTGCTGCTCTTTTTGATGGCCACGATGCGAGTATCAATATCATGCGCCGAATTTTACAAGACCTCGGCGCCGAAGTGATTCACTTAGGTCACAATCGTTCCGTTTCAGACGTGGTAAAAACCGTCTTACAAGAAGGCGCACAAGGTGTTTGTATCAGCTCCTATCAGGGCGGGCACATGGAGTACTTCAAGTATATGAAGGATCTCTTGGACGACGCAGGTGCCGGCTATGTGCAAATTTATGGCGGCGGCGGCGGCGTGATTGTTCATGATGAAAAGCGGGAACTTGAAGAGTACGGTATTGCGCAGATTTTTCATCCGGATGATGGTCGTAAGATGGGGCTTGAAGGCATGATCGAAATGATCGTGCGTGGTTGTGATTTTGATCTGCTGGAAGCTGCTGCAAAAAATAAAAAAGAAAACAAGAAAACACCAGAAGATATTTCTGCCGGCGATCAAGTACCTTCCGTTGAATTAGGCGTGGCGCTGACAGAGATTGAAAATCTATCGGATAAAAACAAAAGCTCTGCCGAATTAACTTTGGGGCAGTTTGGTCTAGAGGCCTTTAAAAGCAAAGGCATGCCTCCTGTAGTCCTGGGAATCACAGGAACAGGTGGAGCGGGAAAATCATCCCTCATTGATGAAATGGTTCAGAGGTATCTCAATGCTTATCCCGACAAGAAAATTGCCGTGGTTTGTGTGGATCCTTCCAAACGCAAAACCGGAGGGTCTCTATTAGGCGATCGCATTCGTATGAATTCACTTTCTCGTAAGCGTGTTTATATGCGTTCGGTGGCTTCTCGAGGGTCGGGGCGTGAAATTGCGTCAGCCTTACCACCGATTTTGAATTTCATGAAGCAACTGGATTTTGATCTGATCATTGCCGAGACCTCGGGCATTGGGCAGGGGAATATGGCGATCACTGAGGTAAGTGATTTATCGATGTATGTGATGACCTCTGATTTTGGCGCTCAATCGCAGTTGGAAAAAATCGATATGATCGATTTTGCTGATATGATTGCCGTGAATAAAGCCGACCGCCGCGGGGCTAGTGATGCCCTTCGTGATGTGACCAAACAGTACAAGCGCTCGCGCAAAATATTTGATGAAAAAACGCAGGTTCCGGTTTACTTGACTCAGGCGTCTCAGTTCAATGACGGCGGCGTGAACAAGTTATTTTTCCACCTGGCGGATATTTTAGAATCCAAACAGACCGGCTATTGGAAAGTGAACGACAAGTTCCGCTCGGCCATTTTGGCTGCTGAAGAACATGTGATTATTCCTCCTGAAAGACAAAGTTATTTGTCAGAGATCGTTTCTACGATTCACAAATATAAAAAACGCACGGAAGATCTGGCTGAAAAGGCTTCGCAACTAGGGGGGCTTAGAAAAATTGCTCCGCTTTTGGGAGCTGAGCCTGAAAAAGTACAAAAATTAGAAAAAGACCTCAGTTCTGATTTTACTCAAGATGAGCTAGCAGCTTTAAATGGCGTTGATGACATGGTGAAGCGTTATTCTGGTGATGAGCTGGTCTTTCATATTCGTGGCAAAGAGCTGCGCCAGCCTCTTGTACGGGAATCTTTGAGCGGCACTAAAATTCGCCGCGTGGTGGTTCCGAAATTTAAAGACTGGGGCGATCGCTTTCGATATTTAAAACTTGAAAATGTTCCTGGGGAGTTTCCATTCACAGGCGGCGTGTTCCCGTTAAAGCGTGCTGACGAAGACCCGAAACGAATGTTCGCAGGGGAAGGCACTCCAGAGCGGACCAATCGTCGTTTTCATTACCTAACTAAAGGTGAGACGGCTCATCGCCTTTCCACGGCATTTGATTCGGTGACTCTGTATGGGCAAGATCCTGATCAGCGTCCGGATATCTTTGGCAAAGTGGGTGAGTCAGGGGTGAGTATTTGCACCTTGGATGACATGAAGAAGCTCTATGCGGGTTTCGATTTGATCAACCCCAATACATCAGTAAGTATGACTATCAATGGTCCGGCTCCGATGATTTTGGCTTTTTACTTTAATACGGCCGTTGATCAGCAAGTGGAAAAGAAGGAGCACGAGCTCGGTCGCAAGTTAACTGCGGCGGAACATCAAGAAATTTCCACGTGGACTTTGCAACAGGTGCGTGGAACAGTTCAAGCCGACATCTTGAAAGAAGACCAAGGACAGAACACTTGTATCTTCTCGATTAATTTTGCTTTGAAAATGATGGGTGATATTGCGGACTACTTTGTGCGCAATAAAATCCGTAATTTCTATTCCGTCAGTATTTCGGGCTATCATATTGCTGAAGCCGGAGCGAATCCTATTTCGCAATTAGCGTTCACGCTTTCAAATGGCTTTACTTTTGTAGAGTACTATTTGGCGCGCGGTCTGAATATCGACGACTTTGCACCGAACTTGTCTTTCTTTTTCAGTAATGGCTTAGATCCTGAATACGCTGTTTTAGGCCGTGTGGCGCGACGTATTTGGGCTGTGGCGATGCGCGATCTTTACAAGGGCAATGATCGTTCGCAAAAGTTAAAGTATCATATTCAAACTTCTGGCCGTTCGTTGCATGCTCAGGAAATTGACTTCAATGATATTCGCACGACCTTACAGGCGCTGTTAGCAATTTACGACAACTGCAACAGCTTGCACACCAATGCCTATGATGAAGCGATCACCACGCCGACGGAAGAATCAGTTCGCCGGGCGATGGCTATTCAGCTGATCATCAACAAAGAATTCGGCATGACCATGAATGAGAACCCGACTCAAGGGGCTTACTTCATTGATGAGCTCACGGACCTGGTTGAAGAAGCTGTTCTGACGGAGTTTAAACGCATTAGTGAACGCGGTGGCGTGTTGGGCGCAATGGAAACCCAGTATCAACGCTCAAAAATTCAGGAAGAGTCTTTGTATTATGAACGTCTGAAGCATGATGGAACTTTGCCGATTGTGGGCGTGAATACTTTCATCGATCCGAAAACTTTAGCACCTGATTATATGCCGCCAAAGATCGAAATGGCGCGAGCTTCTTACGAGGAAAAAAATCAACAGTTGGACAATGTGCTGAGCTATCAGAAAACTCACTTGAGTGTCGCTGAGCAAGAGCTTCAGCAATTGCGTGAAGCCGTCTTGAGTGGCGGGAATATTTTTTCTTCACTGATGTCGGCGTCTCGCCATTGCAGTTTGTATCAGATGACTCAGGCCCTCTACGAAGTGGGTGGTCAGTACCGTCGGAACCTCTAGCCTTTTCTTAGGAGGCGGACTGCGAATAGGACTATCATGGCTCCTATTATGGAGGCTATGAAGCCTGCGGGTTCGCCTGTTTTGTAGAATCCGAACCATTCTCCTAGGAAGGCGCCTACAGTGGAACCGAGGACTCCTAGGGCGGTTGTCACAATAAAGCCGCCGCCGTCTTTTCCTGGCATTAGGAATTTAGCGATGACTCCCACTATAAAACCTATGACGATCGTGATGACTATATTCATGTGGCCTCCGCCTTCTGATTTTATCTTTTCAGTCGGCTGGTAGGCAAGCTAGGTGGGGTTGACTGTTAAACATCAGTGGCGGTTACTTTTTCTTTTGCGTCGGGAAGCTTGCTAGCCAAATCCACATAAGCGGACCTAGACCTATGAGGATCCACACACTGTACTTTAGGGAACCACTCATATCACTTTGGATTATTTGATTTTCAAAATCTGACGGTTGGTTTTTTTGTGATTCCGGGTTTTCGAGAGTTTTGGTGTCGGAGTTAAGAGGGATGACAGCGTTGGCGTAGACTTCGGATTTGGCATTAATGTTGATGTCGGTGTTTTCTTGACGAAGTGAATTCTCTGCGTTTTTTAAGTTCGTGTTTTCAGCAATTGTATATTTAGCTTCTTGTCTTCCTTCGTAAAAGGACGCCTCTACTCGTGCGACCGAATTAAGTGGTGTTATTACCGTGTTGTGATCGTCATGTTGGTTTATTGGTGCCGCGCTGACGCTGTTGGACAGCATCAGAGTCAGAATGGCTCCGCAAAGTGCTTTTATAGACATAAGACCACCCTCCTAGTGGGTTGTACTAGGAGTACTGCAAAGCCTTTGCCATATGAAATGGTGTCAGTTAATCCAATCTGTTGGATTAAAGAGAGGCACGAGGGGCCAACTGCTCGATGATCTGTTCGGCAATACGAATGCCATCACACGCTGCCGAAGTGATTCCGCCTGCATATCCAGCGCCCTCACCGGCAGGATATAATCCTTTGTGAGAAATACTCTCGAGTGATTTTGGATCACGCGTGACGCGGATCGGGCAACTTGTGCGGGATTCGATTCCATACACTTGCGCTTCTTCAGTGATGAAGCCTTTCATATTGCGCTGGAATTTTTCAAAGCCTTTGCGAATATGTTCGGTGAAACTTGGTGGCAAAAGTTCATCCAAGCGCACATTCAAAGCACCCGACGGAGAAGACCCCGAGCGCAATGCGCGCGGTCCTGTTTTGCTGTTTGTGCCTTGAAGAAAGTCGATCAAATTCTGTGCCGGGAGCTCTTTGCTGCCACCAGCTTTTTGCACTTCCTTTAGGGCCTGTTGCTCGAGCTGTCGACGCAATTTGAGTCCACCAAAAATATCTTTTCCGAAATGAGCTTCGTGATCGATGCTGACAACCATGGCGGCATTGGCATAGGGGGAGTTTCGTTTGTAGTTACTCATGCCGTTGCAAACGATGCCATCGGCACTAGTACCCGAAGACAGCACATAACCACCGGGGCACATACAAAATGAGTAAACGCCGACGCCGGTTTGCTTGTCTGTTTCGACAAGTTTATAGTTTGCGGCGCCTAACTTTGGATGCTCGGAAAATTCGCGGTATTGAATTTTATTAATCGCCGCCTGCGAATGCTCCACGCGCAATCCCATGGCAAAAGATTTTCCGTCCAAGTGAACACCTTTTTCGTGCAAGTGTTCGATCATGTCTTCTGCTGAGTGGCCTGTGGCTAAAATCACATGGGGAGACTTGAACTCCGTACCGTGTTCAGTGCGCACACCTGTGATTTGTTTTCCTTCCATCAAAATTTCAGTAACTTGAGTATTAAAAAGAATTTCACAGCCGTTGGCTTTTAGATATTCGCGCAACTTTGGGATCACTCGACGAATACGATCCGATCCGACATGGGGATTCGAGATCCATTGAATTTCCGCAGGAGCGCCGAACTGTACCAGACGATTCATGACATAGGGAATATGCGGAGACTTGATGCGCGTGATGAGCTTTCCATCCGAATAAAGACCTGCGCCACCTTCACCGAAACAAACATTATTGCGCGGATCGAGTTTGCCGTAACGCCAGAATTGATTGATGCCTTTTATTCGCTCGCCACTGTCAGAACCGCGTTCAAAAAGCACGCAAGGCACGCCTCTTTCAACAAAGCGAAGGGCTGCAAAAAGTCCGGCAGGACCCGTGCCCACAATGAGGGGTTTTTCTTTAGGGGGCGTGATTTTTTCTAGGTCAAAAGTGGGCAGGGTGAGTTCTTCACCTTTAGCCGCCACCTCGATGGAATAAACAAAGTGCGGAGAATGTGCGCGCCGAGCATCGACACTTTGGCGAACGATGCGGTAGGGGCCGTGATCAGGGACGAGCCACTGTAGTTTTTCTTCAAGGTCGTGATCAATAGGGATTTCGATGTTTTGAAATATTTTAGGCATATTTTCCTCTGGGCGCCTGTTAAGCACCAATGGAGTTTTTAAGGAGTTCTAACGGATCTTTAACGGGCCTGGGTATACCAAATTCAAAGCCGCGTGACAAAGGGGCAAAGCTCGGATAGGATTTTTTCCATGTCTGTTATCACACGCCTCCTTCCCAAACGTCGCCTGAGCCGCCTTGTCGGTAAAATAGTTCACTGGCAGGGACCTGCTTGGTGGGCCAAATGCTCTATATGGGCTTTTGCACACTATTATAAAATTAACCTGAACGAGGCGGAAAAGGTCTATTCCGAATATCCCTCTATCGGTGAGTTCTTTGTTCGTCGGCTCAAGGTAGGGATTCGTCCCGTGGCAGATTCTTGGGCTGTGCACCCGGCCGACAGTAAAATCACGCAGGCGGCACCTATCGATAACGGCACTTTAATTCAAGCCAAGGGTATTCCTTATCGTCTTTCCGAGTTCACTCAAGACGAAGAGTCCGCGAAAAAATGGGCGGGCGGTTTTTTTATGACCTACTATCTTTGTCCGACAGATTATCACCGTGTTCATTCGCCAGTCGAGGGGCAGATCACTAACGTTCGCTATATGCCGGGACAGTTGTGGCCTGTGAATGAGTGGAGCACGACAAATGTTCCAGATCTTTTTGAGGTCAACGAGCGTGTGCTGGTGGAAATCGAAACGGATTTAGGCCCCGTCGGAGTTGTTTTCGTCGGCGCCACCAATGTCGGTCATATTTGCTTAAGCTTTGATAGTACCATCCAAGGGAATCAAAAAGGTCCGCATATATTTAAGCACAAATCTTATTCACCAGAAATTTTGGTGCATAAGGGGACTGAGCTGGGCTTATTCCGTATGGGCTCAACAGTAGTGATGTTGTACCCACCGATGTTCCGCCAAAAATTTGAAAAAGACTTACAGCTGGGACCAGTGGTTCAGGTGAACGCGGCCTTGATAAAATAGGCTCGCTGATAGGAATGGCGACTGAATCATGTCGCCTTTTTTACGACTTTAAAACTAAGCCGGATACGAACACTCTGTCGCCGGGGTTTCCGCGACACTGACTCGCGTGAGGATAGGTAATGCCTTTTGGGCGCGATCAAAAATCCACTTTGCCAGGAGTTCTGATGTGGGATTTTTTAGGCCTTCAACCTCATTGAGGACCTGATGATCGAGTTGGTCTAAAAGAGGCTTCATTTTGGCTTGAATCTCGTTGTAATCAATCACCCAGCCCAGTTGCGCATCAAGAGGGCCCAACAGGGTTAAAACGATTTTAAAGCTGTGTCCATGCATACGCGCACAGGGATGTCCCTTTGGCAAATGGGGAAGGAAACGTGCGGATTCAATTTGAAAATGCTGTTTTAGCTCGAATTTCATGCTAATTATATAAACTCAAGGGGTGCCCTATGTCCACGACGACCTTGCATTTAGCAAAGCAAAACTTCAAATTTTCAGCCGCTCACTTCCTTATTTTTGATGAAAAGCATGCGGAGCGCCTGCATGGGCATAATTACCAGGTTCAGGTCGATATCACGGCCCCGGCTGCAGGCGACCTGCATGCTGATGGCTACTTTGTGGACTTCAATGTTTTTAAAAAAATTATCAAGGCCCGCTTGGACTCTTGGGATGAGATTGTGCTTTTGCCAAAAAATCAAAAAGACATGAAGTTCAAGGAAAACGGAATCTCCCTGGAGGTCACCTTCCGTGATCGCTTTTATGTCTTTCCTCGGAATGAAGTGATTTTATTACCGGTGACAAACACCAGTGTGGAACAACTCTCTCGACTTTTGGCTGAAGAGTTTTACGCGAACTTTAAACCTTATGGGGTTCAAAAAGTTCAAGTGACGGTTGAGGAGACAGCAGGGCAGGGGGCTTCGACTGTTGCGCCTTTGTAAGTGATTTTGTGGAAGTGGGGATTGGGTATTTGCCGCTGCGACAGTTTTGCCATCCGTGAGCAACCGCTAAGACCGCCATCGTGGCAGTCTTAGTAAAGTATTTTGGTTTTTCGCTGAGCAAAGAGATGCTTGGCTCTGATGGACGCGATGCCCATCAGAAAGGCTGCTCAGGATGGCCACGATAGTTTACTTAATTCTGACGGCTGTAATTGGAAGTTCCTAGGCATCGAATCGACAAAACTTGAATCTAGCACGCAAACTTAAAGTATCGCTCTAAGGCTTACTTAAAATCCCCGAATTCACCTCATCCAAAGTCAACTCGCGCACCACGCGGTAACGCCAAAAACAAATGCGTCCACCCTCGGTAAGTTTTTGTTCCAGACGCTCTTCTGTAAGGTCGGGACTGCCATCGCAATCAATGTGAGCGAAATCGGCAAAGGCATCCACACGATTGACATGCCAAGAATAGACAGCCTTATCACGGCTTAAAAAATTTCTATTGTTATTCCCATGACTGAGCTCGATCCCAGCCACGACAATTTTTTCCAGTGCTGGATTTCGGATTTGATCACGGGCTGTTTCAATCTGTTGATTGTTATCGAGTGCGATGACAAAGCTTTCTTCTGCGGTTGATTTTGTCGAAACCATAAAATAGGTCTTTGTTGAGTCAGCCGACACCATGGTCGGAGTCGGGCTGATGCCGGGACTCTGAGACTCTTTGCCGCTTGATTCAAATAAAACCTGCGAGGACATGCGTTGAGGACCTTGAACCTCGATGAAACTGATGTCCTCAGGAAGAGTCCATTTGAAAAATTGCGTATCATAAGAGTTCTCGAGAGCTTCTTTGCGTTCTGCTATCAAGGCCTTGTTTTTATTGAAGGCTCTTAGGGTCAGGACCTGTTTGCGAATATAGAGATTTGTCAGGCTGACTTTTATGGTTTTCACTTGTGACGGCAGATAGTGTGTCGCATTCGCGGAAACAAGAGAGATCAGTAAAAGGCGACTGCCATTTTTACACGAAGATGACAAACGCAAGGTCGTTGTATCAACAGTTTTTACGGAGAAATTTTTCTCTAAATTTAGAAATTCTGAGCCCTGAATATGGAGGGTCTTACCCGGCTCGATCGACCACTGGATTTCATCGATTTGGCCCTTGTTGCGCACCTGAGTCCAGGCCCTTTGCCAAGAGCGACTTTGATTCTTAATCTCCAAAGTCAGCTCTGTCGGAGCACAGTTGACAATGCCATGGAAGACTTCGGCCTGAGCTCTTGTTCCGAGCAGGCAGAGGATGAGGGCTGAAATTAAAGAAGTCTTGGTACTTAAATCCATACAGACTTCAGATCGGAGAACCAGGTCCTGGACTTAACCAAAGGTCTTGAGATCTGGACTATAGTGCCGTGCTTTTCGTGTGAGATAGACTCGGAAATGGGCGATTTTTTTTTATCATAAGGCCTCTGAAAGCAGGGGGACTTATCAACTCGTTTTCATTAGCGCCCAAGGCAGCCCCTAAGGCTTCCCTTTAAGGTCAGATACCCTTAATTTCCAATGATTAAGGGACCATTCATGAAGTTAACGGACAGATCACTACGCGCGGGACAAACCGTCGAAATTCAAAGTTTCGAAGGCGATGAACTTTATCGAGAGCGTCTCCATGAAATGGGTCTTCGTAAGGGCATGCTGCTTACTATTTTGGGACAGGCTCCTTTTAACGGCCCTTTGCTCATTCGCTTCCATACAAGTTTTCTAGCTTTACGAAATGAGGAGGCAGCATGCACGCTGATCACTCTGAAATAGTTCAAGCCATTCAGTCTGTTGCGCTGGTCGGCGCCCCCAACTCAGGCAAAACGACTCTTTATAATTGGCTGACAGGCTCGCGTTTTAAAACTGTGAACTACCCCGGTGCCACTGTTGAATACTCGCTGGGAAATTTAGCCGGCCATTTGGGTGAAAACCTTTTGGTCATGGACACTCCGGGCACATATAGTTTGCATCCGAAAAGTGCGGATGAAGAAGTCACTTTGAAAGCTATTTACGAAAACCCATCCTTCGGTCAGGTCGATGGCATCATTGTGGTGATTGATGGAACTCAAGTTTCTCGTCATTTGCAGTTAGCCCTTCAAGTGAAGGAAACTGGATTTCCGATGGTTGTCATTGTGACGATGGCAGATCTTTTGCGTCGTGAAGGCATCGACATTGACTTTTCTTATTTAGAAAAAACCTTGGGTTGTGCCGTCGTCAGCTTTGATGGTCTTCTTGCTGGTGGTTTGCGAGAGACGGTCGCCGAAGTTCAAAAACTACCAATGGGAACGGAAGCTCGACGTCCCACTGTCTGGAGCTATGAGACTCTAGATAAAAAAATGCAGGAGTGTGAGCATATTGCCAATGCAGCACTTGATCATCGCACTAAAAATGCACAAGAAAAACTGCAGAGAATTGTGCAAAACACAGAGACCTTAGATCGCTTTCTTTTGCATCCTTTTCTGGGGTTGGTGTTATTTCTAGCTATCATGGGGGGATTGTTTTCTTCTATCTTTTGGGCTGCGACGCCCTTTATGGATCTTATTGACGGCTGGTTCACTTATTTGAATGAGTTTGTTGCTTCTATGGGGCCCGGTACTTTGTGGGCCGATTTCTTGGCTAACGGAATTGTGGCAAGCTTCAGTGCGGTTTTAATATTTGTGCCGCAGATTTTTATTTTATTTTTAGGAATTGGTTTGCTTGAAGGCTCTGGTTACTTAGCTAGAGCTGCGACTTTGATTGATCGACC
>JBBKWD010000174.1:0-5645 GCA_037968775.1 Bdellovibrio sp. | reverse complement strand
TTGAAACCTCTTGGATGTCTCTCTTTTCTTTAAGCCAAAACCATGCCCAAAGAATTAGTAGAATCATTCCAATCAGATATCCCAAATTAACCGCCGATGTCCCTAAGTTTTCTACCCGATAGCCATCGCTTTTCTGGTTCTCCGGATTTTAACGGGGTGTTTCAAAGAAGATGGAGCAAGAATTGTCCATCCAGTGGACCTGTGTTTTGATTTTTTTACCACAAAAAGTCACTACATCAGGAGACCAAAGGATGGACTACTCTAGAGCTATCATCGAGTTTTTAGGCATTCAAGATGTCATTATCGAAGACATTAAGCGTTTTAAAAAAGATCTTCGATTAGAGGTCAAAATCCGGCAAAAGCGCTCAGAATGCTTTTGCCCCCACTGCGGATTGCAGTTTGCTTCAGTTAAAGAGTGGTCCTTGCGAGAAGTTAAGGCTCCGCCCATCGGCGTCTATCAAGAGGTGCTGCTTAAATTTTGGCAGATGCGGGGGTATTGTGAAGATTGCCAGTGCACAGCGGTTGCTAGAGCCAGTTGGCTACATCCAAAGTTTGAGAGCATGACTTGTGGCTTTGCTGAGGTGGCTGGCCGCCTGATGGAAGAGATAACCTGTGAAGCCGTCGGTCGCATATTGAAATCTGACTCAAAACTTATGTGGAACCTCGATCAGTACCGAATGGAGACGATGCTCCAGTTTTTACGTTTACCAAAAGACATTGATGTTTCTTATTTGTGCGCTGACGAGGTCCACTTTCGGAGCCTCAAAAACAAAGACCGCAAAGGACTCTTTGCAAAAAGATATACCCCAAAGTTCGTCACCAACCTTGTTTCTCCAAGCGCAGGAAAAGTCTTGTTTAACGCCATGGGAAGGGATTCGGCGGCCTTGACCTCCGCCTTAACCGTTCTCTCACCAGGGCAAAAACTAGCAGTAGAAAAGTTCGCCGTCGACATGCACGACCCCTTTATCTCAGCCATTAAAAAACAGTGCCCCAACGCTAATGTGGTCATCGATAGGTTCCACCTTGCCCAACAAATTAACAAAGCCTTTGACCAAGTCCGCAGAGCTGAATTCAAAAAAGCACGTGGACGCAAAGATATATTCCAACAAGGAATGCTCGAACCTCATCGTAGATTTGTTCTGGTCTCCCGCGATGCAGACTTATCCAAATCCGAGATGAAGTTAATCGACAAACTGAGACTTGCGAATAAAGATATCCAATGCTCGATGTTGATGGTTGAGTATTTTCACAAGGCTTTAGACGAAAAAACCGTAGCTGGATTTCGAAAGGTCCTCGCCAGATGGTACCAACTCTGTCGCAATACCAGATACGAACCCTTTATGAAATTTGCCAAAACACTCCGAAAATATCGTAAAAACATTGAAGCTTATATCACCTCAAGACTGACCACTGCTGTGATTGAAGGGCTCAATAATAAGATAAAAGTCCTTCGCAGGATGGGCTACGGCTATACCAATGAAACCAGCTTCATGCGAAAGATTCTTCAGCGCTGTGGATATCTCAACCATCTATCTATAAACACTGACGAATTCTTCTTCAAATGGCCCAACCCCGCTTAAAACCGGAAAGGGCGCTTTTCTGTGCCAGAAAATGCCTTATTTTGCCCTTTTAGACACCTTTTAGGGGGGCCAACTCGAAATGGGGGGCGACTCCTCTTGGAATAGAATTCGCATCCTTCAAATCCTGAGAAGTCTTTTGCGGTTCGCAAAAGGTAAAGGGTGTTTTAAAGGGACTGTATGAAAGTTGCGCTAAAAGCCTTAGGGATTTTTATTTTGTCCTTCATTTTGAAGACCCCGGCCTTTGCTGATGAGTTTGTGCCGCCCGAGGAGTACTCCGGTGTGTCTTCGAGTGTTTTTCAAAGAATCAAAGAGAGCTCCGTTCGTTTCAAATTAGAAAAAGGTCACTTCTGCACAGGAACTTGGATTTCTCAAGAAGGGCATCTGCTGACCGCATTCCATTGCGTTGCGGAAAGCTTAGAACAACACTACACCGAAGAGAATCCGCCTTTTGATGTCGAAGACCGTTTGATGTCCTCTGCCAAAGAACGCCGTGAAATTAAAATCTTAAGACTCAATAAAAATTCCTTTCATGTCCGTCTCCCACTCTTACACCAAGATCCCACGAAGCCCTCGGGACTCGAGGCTCGTATTGTGACAGCGGGATTTAAGGGTTGGCTCAGGGGCTATGACCTCCCTTTTCTGCGGGCAAATGATCCCCAGGTTTTGCAACAACTTCGCTCTCTGGGAATCACAGGGGTCGGCGACAATGACGACATGGTGATTTTAAAGATTTCCCGCACCCAAGACCCCATAACTTATCCGGCCTACGTTCAGTGGCCCCCCAAATGCGCTGCTATCGATGCCCGGCGGATGGACCTGCATGAAGAGCTGGCGTCTCTTTCATTCCCGACCTTAGAGAGAAGTAGTCGCTACTCGCCGAACGCGCCCCTATTTACGAGGGGAATGATTTTGGCTGGAAACGAGATCGAGCAAGAGCTCAGGACCCTTTTAGATGAGCACTACCCAAGGAATGAATTTATTTTTAATACTCTCGATGCCGAAGGCGGCTCCAGTGGCTCGGGACTCTTTGATTTTTCGGGAAAGCTTCGTGGTATTACAATTATGACCTATGGTCGTTCGGATCGTTATTACTATGGCAGAACAATTTCACTTCCAGTGTCCCGGATTCTTCCTTTCTTGAGCGAAGAAACACGCCTGGCGCTCTGTAAAGATTAGGTTAGCGAAGGGATCATTGTGAAAACACAAATCGAGAGACTGATTCTGTTGCGTTACTAAAATCGTCGCGCATTCTGAACTAATTGTTGTCGGTTGGATGGTAAGTCTAGCGAAAAAAGAAGGGCTCCTGGGAGCCCTTCTTTTATTTTGAATGAATTTGTTTTTAGAACTTAAGCGTTACCAACAGGGCCTTGCATTTGCGCCAGATGGGCTTGCTGTTGCTGTTGTGCCGGTTGAGTTTGCGCTGCTGCCACTTGCGCCATTTGGGTCACCGCCGCTTGAGCATGCTGAGCCTGCTGATGGTAGTAATTCAATTTTTGAACATACTCCTTCATGGCCGCATTCTCTTGGCGCAAGACTCCGACTTGAGTCAAAGCTTGTTGCAAGTGACTGTAGTAGTCCTGTGCTTCCAAAACTTTTTTATCAAGCGCCATCTTCATTTCAACGATTTTGCTTTCGGCCACAGAAGTGATGTTTTTAAGGACATCATTGGTTTGCAATGCCGAAGCTTCCACTTCGCTATAGGAAGTCGAAATTTTTTCGATCTCTTGGTGAAGGTAAGCGATCGACTCGTCGCGCTCTGCAATTGACGCTGTTAGGGCTTGCGCCTGTTTTGTCATTTCAATTTTTTCGCCTTCAAGTGTTTGAATGCGGGCTTCGAATTGATTCTTAGCTTCGATCCAAGTTTGAAGTTCCTTAGAAAAGGTAGCTTTTGTATTGGCAAGTTCGCCAGTGCTTTCATCTTTTAATACAGTCATTAGTTCGAGTTCTTTTTGCAGAATTCGATTTTTGTCATAAAGAGCCTGACTGTACTTTTTCTCTTCCCCTTGTATTTGCAGGCTGCGAGCCTTCAGACCTTGGATCTCTAGTTGAAGTTGCAAGCTGAGCTCTAAGGACTTGGCAAGATCGGCACTGAGTTTGGTATTGTTCATACGCTCAGCTGAAAGTTGCTCTGCCATTTGTTTAAGCTGGGAATCTAATGTTTCAGTTTCGTAAGAAACGTTTTCGAGGTTGCGAATTTTTTCGCGGTATTCCTCTTGGGACCCCACTAACTCTGAGTGGAATTTTTTCATTTGTACCTGCATTTGCTCATACTTAGGTTGAGTCGGGGCCAGTGGGACCTCGCCTTCCGTCTGAGTGCTCAGCTCGTTGAGTTTATTGCAGATATCATTAAAAAGTTTTTCATGTTCAGGAACAGCATTTGTCATAAGAATCATTCTGCGGTACAGACCGAGGTCAAGCAATCGAAATTCATTGACAAGAGTCTATGCTCTCGATTTAGGTCCAGTCTGGTGGAGGATGAAAAATGCGATTTCAACAACTTCTTTCGGGCGTAACAGCAGTTGTATTTTCGTGGAGCACGATGAATGTGGCGCAAGCTCAAGACCTGGGTTTGTTCAGTGACATTAAGGCGCCTCAACAAGCTTCGGAATATATCTTTCGCTCTTCGCCTAAAGAGTCCTTAATCAGTGTGCAGCTCTTAGGGGCGGTGAATAAGCCAGGGATCTACTATATTCCAGTGAATACAGACCTGATGAAGCTCCTAACCTTAGCGGGTGGGTCCTCCAACGGCGGTGATATCTCTGAAATTCTTGTTCGCAAAGCCGAGCCGAAAGCTTGGAGTGATATTTCTACTAAGGCCGTCAGCGAGTACCAGGGTGCTTTTGAAATTGATGCGGAAAAGATTATTAAGTATGGAGGTTCTCGCCAGTTGAGACTGGGACAGGATGACTTCGTCTATGTGCCACCACGGTCTCAATGGATCAGTACAGAGACCTCGCGCAACATAACGATTGTGTCGATTGTTTTAGGTATCGTTCTGACTGCTGTTTTGATTCAGGAAAACAGGGCAAAATAGTGATCAAAGCCCACGATGTGCGAATTGTTTTTTTAATCAAAGCGCTCGTGGGATTGTTATTTCTCTCTAAAATTTCGTTCGGCAGCATTTTGCCTGTTCCCTATAGTTTTTCATACATTATTTTTCAAAAAGGACTTCATCCCTACCTGAATGTCTTTCTGAGCTTTTTGTTCGGGGGGCCTTTGTTACTTTTGTGGATGAAGGTGCGTCAGCGACATCATCTAAGTGGATTTTATAAGCTTTTCGTTTTTTTGCTCATGATCACCTTGGCACTGCAGACTTTGTTGCAGATTCACTTTGTAAATCCGGATGAGTCTCTGTTTATGCAATTGGCCGCTTTGATTTGTTCTCTTTTTATGGTGGGTATTTACGGTCTGATCATTCCGAGTTTGTGGAATGTCCAGGAGTTTATGAGGGTTATCCAAAGGTGGGCTGGATTCTTAGTTCTTTTATCTTTGGTGATGTGGCCCCTTGTTGGGGGCGAGTTTTTTAAGGGCGGTCGGTTTATTGGGGTCTTTAAACATATTCCCTACATGGTGACCTGCGCGACCGTAGGCTTTATTTTTTCTTTGGGGACATTTCTTAACGCCAAGTCCTTGCAAGGTCGTTCTTGGAGCGTACTTGTAGCGCTAGCTTCCTTTGTAGCCATTGTCATGACGGGGACTCGGTCTTCGGCGGCAGCAGTGTTGGTGGCCCTTGGATTAACTGTTATTCTGCATAAATCGCGAACGAATCGCGGAAGAATTTTTAAATTTGCAGGAACGAGCTTTTTTATTTTCTTTTGTCTGTTCTTCGGAGGCCAAACTTTTGAGCTCGCAGAGGGCTTAGCAACGGGAACGGCCTCCTTAGGAAATCGCCAGGCGCAAGATGGTGTGGCCTCACGGTGGGAAGAGGTCGAACGGGGCAGTCAAATTTTTCTGGAGGAGCCTTGGCTAGGTCATGGATTGGTGTCAAAATTTGCTTCGGGAAACGAAGTGGATGTTTCCAACTATAATGCCATGAAGGATCCCCATAATATTTTTGTTTCGGCA
>JBBKWD010000173.1:0-14433 GCA_037968775.1 Bdellovibrio sp. | reverse complement strand
ATGACTGAGTTATCGTAAGAGGGGAATCATGTCAGAAGAAAAAGATTTCGAGACATTAGATAGCGAACTTGAAATGGCCGCAGACCTAGCTGAAGAAGTGGACATGGATTCCGATTCAGACGAAGTCGAAGCACAAGACATTGAAGTCGAAGCTGGTATTTTTCTGCAAGAGGAAGAAGAGTCAGAGACTTTCTTGCCTGAGGCCTCGGATGAAGAGCTGGATGCAGAAGAAATTTCCGCTGATGCCGTTGATATTGAAGGAACCGAACTAGATGGTTTTGATTCAGCTGAAATCGAAGATGTCGAATTCGTTGAGGAAGAGCGTCTAGAAAGTATTATTGAAAGCGTCCTTTTTGCTAGTGACCGCCCTACAAGCCTTGCCTCTTTAAAACTTCTCTTTAAGGGCACCAGCGTTCGTGGAGATAAAATTCGCAGAGCCTTGGATCAGCTTGCGGTTGAGTACGCGGGTGGTCGTCGTGGAGTGACTCTGGAAGAAGTTCCAGGCGGTTACCAATTGCGCACTAAAATTGATAATATGGAATTCCTCAAAAGAACCTTGAAGGCTCGTCAATTCAAGCTTTCAGGTCCTGCTCTCGAAGTCCTTTCTATTGTGGCTTATAAACAGCCGACAGTAAAAATTGAAGTTGATGAGATCCGTGGCGTTGAGTCTGGTCACTTATTGCGAGCCTTAATGGAAAAGAACTTGGTTTGCTTTGAAGGTAAATCAGAGCTTCCTGGTCGTCCGATGCAGTATGGAACAACTAAGAAATTCTTGGAAATCTTTGGCCTGCGTTCTTTGAAGGAGCTGCCAACGCTTTCGCAAATTGATGAGCTCTTGCCAGAGGGTATTGATGAACATCTAGTGGAAGAAAAGCCAACATTAGCTTCGATCACAGATTCTATGTCTCAGCATATTTTGGGTGAATACTCAGCGGGTGAAGACGAACTGATGAAGATCGAGGCGCAATTGGGTGATATTGCGACCACGACAAACTTCTTTGAAGAAGAAAAGCGTCGCCAGGCTGAAAAACGCGACCACGACAAAGCTCAGGTTATTCGTGATGCTTTGGTGATGGAAGAACCGGTGACGAATCGTGACCAAAATTGGTTGATTAAATACGACGAAGCTATCGCTGCAGGAACTACTTTAGTTCGCATGAAAGAAGAAGAATCTGCGAAACGTAAAGAAGCTTTTGCAAATAAAGTCAAAAAAGCCCCAGCGCTAGATGAAGAGGGAAATCTCATTGAAGAAATCTCTGCGGAGGAGTCCGAGTCAGTAGAAAATCTAGAGGCATCTTCAGACGACTCTGATGATAATTCTGAAGAAGAATCATCAGAGCTAGGTGAAGCCATCGAAAGATTTGATTCAGACGCGGATCTTGAGGGGGCTTCTGATGATCAGCTGTTCGCGGATGCTGACGACGAAGAGTCTGATGATGAAGATCAAGAACTTCCTTTTTTAGGCGAGGCTGACGATATTGATGAAGAAGGCGAAGCCAATACTTAAGGCTTTTTTAAGTCTTTGGGTTGTTTTTAATATTGCCGTTATTGTTGTGATGCCCAATGTATCAAGTTACTTTGGGCGTCTTTCAAGTCGTTTTCTGGCCCCTTATGCAAATATAGTGGGGCTCAATGCTGGTTGGAATTTCTTTTCTCCGGATCCAGCACACACCATGTATATCCACTATATGGTTTATTTCGCAAACCCAGATCCTTTAAGCGAAGCGGATGAAAAAGAGCCTTTTGAAGGTTTTTTCCCTATGGAAAAAAACAAAGGCATTGGTCCGATGACTCGTCAGCGTGAACTCTATGTGATGCGTTTTATGGTGATCAATAGAACTCATATGAAATATCTCTTAGGGCCGTGGCTGTGTCGTCAACATCCAGGGGCTTCATCTGTGGACATGGAGCCGGTTATTGAAACGGTTGCGCCACTGGATCAAGCTGTGATGCAAAGAAATGAGTCCATGGAAGATCTTTCGCATGAAATGCAGTTTGTTGCTGAAAGATTTAACTGTCGCGGCGCCAGTGATGAGGTGGAGTTGTGAAAAAACTCATAGAAAAACCTATAGAAAAACTTATAACTATTTGGGATGAGTTTTGGTTCGATCCCAAGAGCCTGCTGCCCTTGGCATTTACGAGAATCATTCTTTGTGGAACCTTGTTTTATACTTATGTCCTTCGTTTGGCGAATTTGGATTACTATACCGACGCCAGTTGGATTCCCAAAGTCAAAGCGCTGGAAGTGATGAATGAAGTGCTGCGCCCAGCATTCCTGTGGTCCTTTTGGCCCGATTCTTTAAATCTATCCGTTCATATCTTGTTGGTCGTTCTGTTGGGGCTTTTGACTTTAGGAATTGGCGGACGCTGGTTAATGTGGGCGGCCTGGGTTATTGACATTGGTTTTATCCAAAGAAATTATGCTGTCAATTATGGCGGCGATATATTGGGCTCAATTTTCTTGTTTTACATGGTCTTTACTCAATCTTGTGAACGCCTCAGTGTTCTTAATATCCGTCGGGTAAAAAAGACTTTTGTTCCTGCCGATATTGTTTCCTCAGTGATGATACGAATGATGCAGGTGCAGATTTGTGTTGTCTATGCCTACACTGGATTTGAAAAGTTACGTGGGATGTCCTGGTGGGATGGGACCGCCTTGTGGAGTGTTTTGGCTAACCCGCAGATGGTCTTAATGGACTTTTCTTTTCTAAGACATATTCCTTGGATTATTCCCATTTTAGGTTTTAGCACCATTCTCTTTGAAATCTATTTTCCTGTTTTGGTGTGGTCTAAGAAAATTCGACCCTACTTATTGATCGCCGGCGTAGGCTTGCATGCCGGGATCGGTTTGACGATGGGTCTAGTGCCTTTCGGCTTAATCATGGTTTCTACTTACTTCCTCTTTCTGAATCCTCTCGTTTTGGAACAGAAAGTTGTCTCAAAGCTGGACTTTCAGAGAAACTGATTCAGTTTTAGACCCCTTTTTCGGTACTCTAAAGAGGTGGGGGATTTTATGAAGACCAGAGGAAAAAACAGGGTCCTGGCGACTCTTATGTTTGGATTCGTGGGAGTTCTAGGCGGGCTAGTTGCCTGTGGACCAACGGGTCAGTCTTCATTGCTGACGGATGCCGCTTCTGATGCCGGCACTCACACCTTAGACAAAACCCCGAGTTCCAATGCTCTTTACCTTAGTTCAAATTCCGTTAACATGAGTGTGCCTTTTGCGATGTCGAAAGTGGAAGTCAGCGGTGAGTGTTTTGTCTCTACTTATACAGGTCACTACATTTATGCGACTTTTAATGGAAGCACCATCGGAGTTGTTGATTTGCAAGCACCTTTGACAGCGGCTTCGCAAAACAAGGCCACTTGTAAAAATGGACGCTTTAACCTGGCAGTGAATATCAACGGCTGGGCAAGGGGAATCTATCTGATTAACTTGCAATTGGTGGCTTATAATTCACCGGCAACCCTAGTTACAAATGATGTTCGTGGGGCTTTTAGTTTTAATCTTACAAAATATTGATTTTATAAGTATCACGAAGTTTTTTAAGGGCATCCACGTCTTTATCTTCAATCAAAATAGTTTCATTCAGTTTGAGATCTCGGACCCACTCGGCTCGCCGGTGTAAGGGCATCACTTTATCACTTACATTTTTAAGACAGGTATTGAACGGTGACTGCATCAGATGCTGTTCTTGCAGCTCCGAGGATGTCAGCTGCATTAAGACCTTTACAAGCCGAGATTTATGGGCAGAGTTTTTAGGGACACCCGCACCCCATACTAAAAGAGCACTCAGAAATGGCGTGTCGTTATTTTTATTTACCAGACTGGTGTTCGTAGTTTCTTGTCCACTCAAATCTACAGCCGGCTGATTGATTTTATCGAGAGAAAATGCAATGAGTTTCTTTTGCTGAACAAGATTTAAAAATCCTTGCTGTTTCCAATGTTGAATACGCCGAAGGATTAAATCTTCGTCGCCAAGAAGTTGTAACTGCGGCCACGATTTATTTGATAAAAATTCAGGGAATGTAGATGTCCCGGGAGTCGCTAGTGCGGTGCTGACCCAGTAAAGCGGCAGAAAAACAAACCCCGCTTGTGTGTCTTTAATAAAGTCAGCGGAGACTCTGGGGAAGAGATTATCAGATGAGAGTTCCGAAATATCTGATAACAAATTCTGTTTTTGTAAACTGCGCATCCAATAAGAGGGAGCGATCACAAGATCGACCGAGGGACTTTCAACTAATTTGACAATGAAAGAATCCCAATCACGAGTGACAGTGACAGAAAAATGAACGGAGATCTTTGATTCGATCTCTGCGCGAATTTGCTTGGTAAAAAGAGCTTCGTCAGTGACGAGGACACTGATAGTTTTAGGTGGAATAAGGCCGGAGAGGGTGGTGCCACGGGGGCGTAATCCGTGGACGAGCCCCAGGGAGAAACAAATTAGAAAAAAGATCGCCCAAAAAATATTCTTTTTCATAAATTAAACCCCGACGCTTGAATTTTATTTCCAACGGTCGGGGTTTAAAGCTACTAGAATGTTTCGTCAAATGCAACGGCGCCGCTGACACCCATTTGGTAGGCAGAGACTCGTCTTTCAAAGAAGTTCGCAAGTTCCTGCATATCTTGAAGTTCCATGAATCCGAATGGATTTTTGACTTTATATCGAGGAGCAATACTCAAAGATTCCAAGCGTTGATCGACACAATACTCGAGGTATTGGCGCATGTCTTTAGCTGAAAGTCCGGCAACACCCATGTGAAGAACGTCATTAGCGAATGCCATTTCGCACTCAAGAGCGTCTTCTAACATTTGGACGACCATGTCTTCCATTTGTTGGTTGAACAATTCAGGCTCCTCTTTGCGAGCCGTATTGATCACTTCCAAAGCAAAAGCCATGTGCATAGACTCATCACGGAAAACCCAGTTGGTTCCAGATGCTAAGCCTGCCAAAAGACCTTTAGAGCGAAGGAAATAAACATAAGCAAAAGCCGCATAGAAGAATAAACCTTCCACGCAAGTGGCAAAGCAGATCAAATTCATCAAGAAACGACGACGATCTTCAAGGGTATTCAAAGTTTCGAGCTCATCAATAGAGCCTATCCACTTATAGCAGAAATCAGCCTTTGTTTTGATAGAAGGAATGTTCTCAACAGCAGAGAAGGCCTCTGCGCGCTGCTCAGGATTTGGAATATAGTTATCCAAAAGAGTCAGGTAAAATTGCACATGAAGAGCCTCTTCATAAAGCTGACGAGACAAGTACATGCGGCCCTCTGGCGAATTGATGTGCTTGTAAAGATTTAAAACCAGGTTGTTGCCCACGATAGAGTCACCTGTAGCAAAGAATGCCACTAGACGTTGAATCAAATGAGTTTCTGCTGGAGTCAATTTTGTATGCAAATCCACCAAGTCAGTCGAAAAATCAACTTCGTCCACGGTCCAAGTGTTTTTGATGCCATTTTTATACATTTCGTAAAAAATGGGGTATTTCATCGGTCGTAAAGTTAAATCAAAACCAGGATCTAGAATCATAAAATCACCTATAACTTTTTTCCCGCCTTCGCTTTTGCTTGAGACGGGTCAGGATTTCTTTTGGAACACTTGGGCTTGAGAAGTTCAATTTTCTTTTCGTTGAATGCTACGGCGGGCGGGCCCGCTAGCATTCGCTAAAAAAGTTTACTGACAGGCTTCGCAGGCCTCGGGGTTGTCCAAAGAACATGCGATTACTTCAGAGTCACTGTAAGTTTTTGCTTCAGCAGCTTCTGCCGCAGAGGCGTTCATTGCTGCTGTTGAATTCGTATTTGAACTCATTGAAGAAGAAGCTCTTACTGTGGTCTTCGCAATCTTTGTTGCTGGACGAGAACGCAAATAATAAGTCGTTTTGACGCCTTTTTTCCATGTGTACATGTACATAGAAGAAAGTTTTCCAATGGTCGGGTTTTCAACGAACAAGTTCAAAGATTGAGCTTGGTCAATGAAAGCGCCACGGTCTGCTGCCATGTCGACTAAAGACTTCATCGGAATTTCCCAAACTGTGCGATAAAGATCTTTCAATAGTTGTGGAATCGCCACAACGTCTTGGATAGATCCATCTTGCATTTTGATCTCGTTACGAACGTCTTCAGTCCAAAGGCCCATCGCCTTCAAGTCTTGAACCAAGTATTTGTTAATTTGCATGAACTCTCCAGAAAGAGTCTCGCGCTTGAACAAATTAGACACTTGCGGTTCAATCGCCTCATAACAGCCAACAATTGAAGCAATTGTTGCAGTTGGAGCAATAGCAATCATCAAAGAGTTGCGCAGGCCATGTTGTTTGATTTTAGCTTTAAGCCTATCAAAACGCTCTGGCTGAGTCGGAGTCACGCCCCAAAGATCAAATTGCAATAGTCCCTGTGCCGCACGAGTTTGCTCGTAAGCTCCATGAGTTCCATGCTTTTCTGCTAACTCGCAAGAAGCCAACATCGCATTGTAGTAAATTTCTTCTTGAATCTTTGCAGACAATTCACGAGCCGCATCTGAATCAAAAGGAAGTTTCAATAAGAAGAAAGCATCTTGCAGACCCATTACACCAAGGCCGACTGGACGCCATTTGTGATTAGAATCAAGTGCTGTTGGAATCGGATAGAAGTTGATATCAATAACGCGATCCAAGTACTTCACTGCCGTGCGTACAGAGCGAGCTAGTTTCTCGAAATCAAACTGACCGTTTTCGATATGACGACCCAAATTCACAGAACCCAAGTTACAAACAGCCGTTTCTTTGTCTGAAGTTACTTCAAGAATCTCTGTACAAAGATTTGAAAGATGGATCACATTGCCTGGTTGGCCTGTTTGATTGGCTTTCATGTTTGCAGAGTCTTTAAAGGTCATCCAGCCATTGCCAGTTTGCGCCAAAGTTCTCATCATGCGCGTGTAAAGATCACGAGCTTTGACTTGTTTAGAGTAGATTTTTTTAGATTCAGCTTCTGCGTAAGCCGCTTCGAACTCAGGTCCAAAAAGGTCAACGAAGTGAGGTACTTGACGAGGGTCAAATAAAGACCACATCGCATCGGCCTCAACGCGTTTCATGAACAAATCTGGAACCCAGTTTGCAAGATTCAAGTTATGAGCGCGTTTAGCCTCGTCGCCTGTGTTGTCGCGAAGCTCAAGGAATTCCTCGATGTCAGCATGCCAAGTTTCAAGGTACACACACGCGGCACCTTTTCTTTTTCCACCTTGGTTCACGGCTGCAACGGAAGAATCCATTGTTTTCAACCAAGGAATGATGCCGTTTGAGTGGCCATTTGTTCCTTTGATCAATGAACCACGAGAGCGCACGCGAGAATAAGATACACCAATGCCGCCAGCAAATTTAGATAGCAACGCGATATCCGTGTATTTGTCATAGATAGCCTTAAGGTCATCAATCGGGGAATCCAAAAGATAGCAAGAAGACATCTGAGGACGAAGAGTTCCCGAGTTGAACAGAGTCGGAGTCGAAGGCATATAATCGTGAGAAGAAATCAAACGATAGAATTCGATAGCTTCTTCAACAGTCGTTGAAAGACCACAAGCCACGCGCATAAAGAAATACTGAGGTGTTTCTAAAACTTGGCGAGAAGTCGGGTTTTTCAAAAGATAACGGTCATAAATGGTTCTTAAGCCGAAATACTCAAAACGATCCGTGCGATAAGGCTCAATAGCCGCGCAAAGAGCTGCTTTGTGTTCTTCTACGAATTGAAGAGTTGTCTGGTTTAAGATGCCATGGTTGAAGCCATGAACAACAGAATCCGCAAAAGATTGAATTTTTTGTGAGCGAACTTCTTCATCAATATAAGTAGAAAGAAGACGGGCAGCCAAACGAGAATACTCAGGATCTTCACCAATCAGCAAAGACGCTGTTTGGATACAAAGGTTATCCAGTTCACTCGTAGAAGCACCGTCGTAAAGACCACTGATGGCCTTTGTGGCGACACGCAAAGGATCCACCTGCGTTAGTGCCTGACAATTACGAGTCACACGTTCGACGATCTTCGTGACGTCAACGGGCTCTAATGTGCCATCTCTTTTTTTAACTCTCATTACATGGGCTGTTGTTGTTTCCAACATAGCTGAATCCCCTCTGCCCTATCCTTTGGGCAAAAACATCCCCTTCTTAAGTTCCGCCCCTCGCGAGACCTAAGTCGTGGTTCAATCAATATACATAAAATGTATGGTGTAGAGCAGAAACCGGTGCGCTAATCCTTAGCTAATCCGTCCAGACCTCCTTTGGTCTAACCCCTATATCTAGTGGTTGTTAACGGGTGCCTCATCAATAAGGCAGGTATTCGTCTCAATTCCGATATTGAAGATCTTGTGAAAAACTTGCAAGGATATTTTTTCATATAACGCCAACTTTTTTCTGACGTTGCCCATCAATTAAGCAGACTTTGACTATTAGTTGACTGGTCTGTCCTGTAGCAACTTTCAGCAAAGGTCTAGTTTTCCTATAGCTAAAACCTTAGTCGAGTTCCTAAGCTCTTGAATCGTGGTTTGAAAAGCTGAAATTTACCTGTCGTGATCTTACAGGATCTTAAATTGTGCAGAAATTAGGCAAGACTCAAATTTATGGATTCAAGCTTTGGCAATGACTTGAGTTGTAGATTCATTTGGCACTCTTTGTCGGCCTCGTTCGAGGGAACAAATAAATCAGATTGGAAAGTTTTTTCAGCGCGCAAATAGTCAATGATGCCTTGGTGCGTGCCCATTTTGTTTTTCGTCCACTCAGGCGCAATCAACTCATCCCAACGAGACGAATAAGCTGCTAAGCGATGCAAAGCAATGCGTGGACTCAAGTGCTGCAAAAATATTTTCACTCGGCGCGAATAGGTTTCAAAATCAATCGGAGTGAATTCGCCACTCGCGTACATAGCCTCAAGCGGAGTGTTTTTAAGAACGTGCAGGTTGTGCAGCTTTACGTTTGTGATCGGTAGGGTATTGACGATCTCTGCTGTCTTGATCATTTGCTCATCAGTTTCGCCAGGGCTTCCAAAGATCAAATGAATTCCGAGATCTACTTTGGTATTTTGGGCAATTTTGTGAACGGCTTCAATAGAAGCTTCAGCGGTATGGCCACGACGCATGAATTCGAGTTGATCATTAAAAAAGCTCTGTACGCCTAACTCGACACAGACGAAAGATTTTTCGTGATATTCCTGCCAAAGATCCAAAACAGACTTGGATAAACAATCAGGACGAGTGCCCAGTGTAAAACCCTTCACCCAGGGATAGGAAAGGGCGACATCGAAATTATGGCGCAGTGAAGACACTTTGGTAAAAGTATTGGTATATGCTTGGAAATAGATCAAAAAAGCCTTGGCTTTGTAACGCGCCTGAATCTTCTCATGATAGGTTTCGATCTGTTTGCGAAGCTCCATGGAAAGACTTTCGGCGTTGGCCGCAGATCCCCAAACGTCACAAAAAACGCAGGTCTGCATGCCCTTGAGGCCGCGACGGTTCGGACAATCATCAACAACAGAGACAGGGATTTTGTAAACCTTCTCTTGAAAGAGCTTATTGTAATGCTCGCTGATTGTATGATAGGGAAGTCCTGACCAGCCTTTTTCCATAAGGCCCGGTTATCATTTTCTTTTTGCAGGAAGTCAACGAAATGAAGTCTTGGGCAGATATTGGCTTTGAGGTTGAAATCACTGGTGATGGCAGTCCGAGCTTGCGCCTCTTAGAATCCGTCGATCCCGCTAAATTCAGAGGCGAAACCATGCATCACTCCGGTGGAGCCTGTGCTGAGACCCTTCTTATCTATGGAGAACCCGCACGCTTGATTTGGCAGCAGGTTGAGCGACCGTCATTTTTAGTCGTGGGCCTGGGGATGGGTTATATAGAAATGACCATTGCCAGAGAAGCCTTGTTGTTAGGGAAAGACTCGTCGGCTATACAACTTTTTACTAGCTATGAAAGTGTGCCTGAGTTGAGAGATTTTTTTGTAGCATGGCTGCAAGGGCGAACTGATTTTTTAGATAAAGATGTAAGCGGAGTTTATGATCAAGCTTTGACAGCAGTTCTTGCTGGGACACAGCTTAAAGGTGAAGCGCTCAAGGATTTTTTGCGTCCGCACTTTGGTGAAGCAAATAAAATTTCGGGTGCACTTCTTTCTACGGATCAACTCCGGGGCTCTTATAACGGAATATTTTACGATGCATTTAGCTCTAAGACGACCCCGCATCTTTGGGAAGAGGAGTTTTTAAAAGACTTTCTCGCTCGATGTGCTGGCGAGGTCAGTCTATTTAGCACCTATGCCTGTCGAGTGGGGTTGCGGCAGGCACTGACGAATTCAAGCTTCGAGTTGTATATTCGTGAGGGCTTTATGGGAAAACGAAATTCAACTTTGGGAGTAAAAGGTATAAAATTGTAATAAAAAGCCTCTTGATAAGAGAGGCAACTAAACATTAACTAGTGAAGATGTGTATTATTCGTCTGTATTTAGTCATTTTTTGTTTCTCTTTTTTTTATATCGTTGGCGCGCAGGGTGCGAAGCCAGTCCGCATCGGTACATTCCAAATTCCATTGATGGTCGAGTCTGCAGACCGAGGTGTCTTTGTCGATCTCACTAAAGAAATTGCCCGACGGGCGAATGTTCCAATTGAAATTGTTGTTTATCCGACGGCAAAAACTTTGATTGATTTTAGTAATAATAAAATCGACGGTTTTTTTCCGGGCTTAGATGTCTATATTCCAAAAAAGGCAGCTAAATCTCAACCGTTCTACTCCAAAGTGGACTTTGTGTTTTATCGAGCAAAGGAACCCCATTATTTAATTTCAGATCTAGAGGGGCGGAAGGTGGGTCTGACTTTTCGTTATCCTTACGATAAAGCTCTGACAGGTAATAAAAAAATTAAGATTGAATTTGCCGATGATGATGTTTCAAATATGAAAAAACTGGGTTCGGGCTTGATCGACGCCTTTGTTGTCGAAGAGAGATCCGGCTTACAGGCTCTTAAACTTAGCGGAGAGTCGAATATTAGCTACAACCCTCAGAAGCCGTTGTCTCGACAAACAGTCTATTATGCTTTTCAAGACGATGAGCCGGGGCGCGAGCTTGCACGCAAGTTCAGTGCAGCCATTGAAGAGATGAAGATGGACGGGAGCTTTGACACCCTGCTTTTACAAAAAAACAAGGGCCTTTAGTCGGTAAAGCGAGTGTGTTTGGCAGCTCTTAAAGCTTTTGCTCCAATGGTAGAGTTTTGGCTGAATGAGTGTACGATCGTGCTGAACCTTGTTAACCTACAGACCTATGAGAAAAGCATTTTATACTGGGTTTGGCTTCACGATCATTCTGAATATTTTCTTCTATTACCTGTGGCCTCTGGGGCTGTACTCGCTTACTTTATTAGTGCCTTTTTTTATGTTAGGTTTTCGCGACATCCGGCAAGTGCGCCATGCAATTAAATCGAACTTTCCGGTGTTTGGTCATTTGCGCTATGTGTTTGAATCTATTCGCCCAGAGATCAATCAATATTTCGTAGAATCCAATACCGACGGAAAACCTTTTAGCCGCGAACAGCGCTCGGTCGTTTATCAGCGGGCAAAGAAGGTTTTAGATACAGTTCCCTTCGGAACTCAGCACAATGTTTACGAACAAGGTTATGAGTTCGTGACTCACTCTATGTACCCTAAGCATATTGAGCGCAATTCTTTGCGCATCACTGTTGGCAGCGATTTGTGCACGCAGCCTTACTCTTTGTCTTTGCTTAATATTTCTGCGATGAGTTTTGGCTCGTTGTCGCCGACAGCAATCATGTCCCTCAACGGCGGAGCTAAAGACGGAGATTTTGCTCATAACACAGGTGAAGGGGGAATTTCCCCTTACCATGCTAAATTGGAAGGGGATCTGATCTGGCAAGTGGGGACAGGATATTTTGGATGCCGAGATCACCAAGGCAATTTTGATGATGAGTTGTTTGTAAAGAATGCGGCCCGTCCGCAAGTCAAAATGATTGAAATTAAACTTTCCCAAGGTGCAAAACCCGGTCACGGTGGAATTCTGTCTGGCAAAAAAGTCACTCAAGAGATCGCTGACATTCGTAATGTTCCCTTGGGAAAAGATGTAATTTCTCCTCCAGGTCACAGCGCTTTTTCGGATGCTGAGGGGATGCTGGGATTTATCGCAAAATTGCGTAAACTCTCTGGCGGAAAGCCTGTGGGAATAAAGTTGTGTCTAGGTCATCGCCAGGAATTTGAAGACTTAGTGAATCTCATGAAGGGTTTAAAGAGCTATCCAGACTTTATCGTTGTCGACGGAGCAGAAGGAGGCACCGGAGCCGCACCTTTGGAGTTTACGAACTATATGGGCACTCCAGGAATGGATGCACTGGTGGTGGTTGTGGATTGTTTGCGAAAAGCGGGTCTAAAAGAACAAATCAAGGTTATCGCCACGGGGAAAATTACCACCGCTTTTGATATCGTTAAATTACTTTGTGTAGGGGCCGATGCCACCTATGCAGCGCGCTCTATGATGTTAGCTTTGGGTTGTATCCAAGCTCTGCGTTGTAATAACAATAAATGCCCGGCGGGCGTGGCCACTCAAGACAAAGATCTTTACGGAGGCATTCATGTGCCGACGAAAAGAACTCGAGTTAAAAACTTCCACAATGAAACTCTCGAGGCCGTCGCCCACGTGGTTGGAGCCATGGGGATCACAAATATCGCAGACCTCAATCGTACACATCTATATAAGAGAGTCGAACACAACGGCATAAAAAACTACGCCGAACTCTACCCATCCTAGAAGGTACGCCGTACCTTTTTGGTGTGCGGCGCGTAAAATTGTCTGTAGGCCTTTTCAGGAGTTAGTCGTCGGCTAAGCGTTTCGGAGTAAAAAAGCTGTCTTTTAAATTCTGATCAAGTTTCACTTGGGTTATAATAATTTCCGTTCCCCGTTTGTTCTGAGCATTCTTAATTTTGATGGTTCCAGCACGCCATTTATTCTTTGGCAATTTCTTATAGTTCCCCACATCCAAAATCTTTAAAAGTTTCCCTTGTTTGTCGAAACACTCAACTTTGATCGGCAGAAAATCAGTCGCAGAAACATAACTGATCACTTTAGAATAGTTGGCAGAAGTCATGCTGACATTGCTTTCCATCACAAGGTACTTTTTACCTTTGACTTCAATCTCTTTGAGGATTTTCGTATCAGCACCCTTGGCGCGATTGAAATCAAAATCCTCGACACTTAATTCTGAGCCCAAGATTCCGCCCTTGCTACTTTCGCCAGTCAAGCGACGTGTTTGCTTTGAGGAAGGCAGGTAAATCCACTTTTCTTCCTGATCTCCTTTAAGTGTTGCAAGTAAAGCGGTACCTTTTAAGTCCTGTGGCTTTAACATGCGCACCAAGATAGCATGATCCTTTTTCTCAGGACTCAGTCGCCATATTTTCATTTCGCGGTCTTTTCCAGAGCCATCAGCTTCCGTGATTTTCATCTTTACAAAAAATTCTTCGTCATGGGCCTTTAAGCGGTTGCTCATTTCTTTCTCAACTTGCTCTACAGTAGTTGGCGGGGTGGGGGTGGCAGAGACCGGAGAGGGGCTCAGGAAAATTGTTAAAGTGCTTAAAAGAATCGCGGTGGTAACCATAACTTGCTCCTTTTTCTTAGTTAGCGGGGCGAGCAGCCAAGGGCAGCTTTTTAACATTGTCGGGAGCAAGACCAAGTCACCCACAAGGCCAGCCAACATTGATAGTAGCATATAAAATCCAAAGATTCGGTTCATAGCAAAGTAAGACGCCATAAATACAGAAAAGCCAGTTAACAATGTGAGGCTTGAAATCAAGCAAGGGTTGCCCTCGAGCCACAATGTCTTTTCAATCTCCAAGGGGCGATGCGGATTGCCTTTTTGCATTTGACGAAGTCGATCTAAAAAATAGACTGTGTTATTAAAGGCTAAACCTAGGGCTATGGAAAAGATGATCGATACGCTGGGCTTGATCGGCGTTTCAGATATGGCCAGAAAACCTAACAACGCAGCTGGTGGTATTAAATTGGGAATACAAGCTACCAATGCCCAGCGTACGGATCTGAACACTAAAATCAAAACTATAAATATAGCAAACATAGACTGCCAAAAGCCAAAGATAAGTTCTTTTGAAAGCTCATTGTTCAGAGATGGAATTGTCGATCCCATTCCAGTTACGGTGACTTTGAGGTCGGAAAAATATTTTGTACTGAGGGCTTCAATTTTGTGAACCAAATTTTGCAGTTCATTGGCAGGCAGGTCATTCGTGCGAACTGAAACTCGCGTAACGGCAGAATCAGAAGTCAAAAAATTCTTAAGTGGTCCCTCGCTTGAAAGCGAGTATAAAAAGAAAACCTCGGCAGCCTCTTTTTGGCTCGCTGGTAAGCGTGCTTGATGTAAATTGGAGGCGGCAACAAGGTCAGTCAAGCCAATCACGCTGCCAACGCC
>JBBKWD010000172.1:0-12329 GCA_037968775.1 Bdellovibrio sp. | reverse complement strand
GTAAAATATCGGGAGCAAGGAAGTGTGGAGTGTTAACAGAACTCTAAAACAGCTGTAATTTCTCACTTTGAGAATTTCAGAGTGAATTCAACGTCTTTTCCCCTCAAAAGGACGGGTTTCAGCGAATTGGCCGCTCCTAGACTAGCATTGCCGAACTTTCATTGTTATTCTCCTACTAAGAGCTAGAAGCACCGTTGTCACCGAGAGCTCACTGAATGGTTCCCATTTAGATATTCGTTCGATTCCGTTCCCAAGAAAACCGCTCTGCCTTCGTGTCAAGTGTCCGTTGGATTCTTAAATGATCGTCAACAAAGGATAAGACTATGAACAAACAGATCGTATCTTTCCATTGCGTCCTCAAGAATAAATTGGGCAAGCTGATCAGCTCCACTTATAATCGCGACGTTTTGACCCATGATGAAAAACATCAAGAGGGGCTGGTTGAGCTGGCTCGTGGTTTACAGAACTTAACTAAAGGCGAGAAAAGACAAATCAGTTTGAGCGCTGAACAAGCCTATGGTTTCTATGACACCAAAAAGGTTTTAGAAATCACAAAATACGATTACAGCGGCACTAAAAACCTGCGCGTGGGTGATCGGGTGAAGTACCAGGTCGAAGATGAACCTCAAATGTTTCGGGTTACCAATATCGAAGGCGAAGTGATCACCTTGGATGCAAATCATCCCCTTGCCGGACAAGATTTGGTCTTTGAGATTGAAGCCACTGACGTTCGCGATGCGACTCCGGAAGAAATTTCGGAGTGTGACGACGACGATGTGAACTTGGATTTGCATTAGGCTACTGATATCGATCTTTTAAAAATGTCGTCGGAAGATCTTTCTTCCGACGACTCACTGAATAAACTAAAGAGTACACAACTCCCTGAAATTCGCTCCTCCCAAACACCCTCGCCAATTTTTGCCTTCCGACAAATTTTCTTGAAACCCTGTCTACTCACATAGAGTCGTTTTAGAGTCGTTTTTTTTTCAGATTCTTAATTTGTATTCAAAGGCCGCATCGCGAAAAGTAAAAACAGGTTCTGACAGAAAGGATGTCTATGCGCTGTCTTTTACTTTCAACACTTCTTTTGGCTCTCGCGAGCTCCCAAGTACTTGCGACCCCCTATGCCATTGACCCTGCTCACACCAATGTGACCTTTACGGCCCCGCATTTGGTCATTTCAAAAGTGAAGGGGCGCTTTGATAAGTTTTCCGGCAGCTTTGAGTACGATGAGAAAACTCAACAGCTGGACAAAGTCGAAGTGACAATAAAGACAACCTCCATCAACACCAACGAAGCCGACCGCGACAAACACTTGCGCAGCCCAGACTTTTTTGACGTCGTCAAGTTTCCGGAAATGAAGTTCGTCAGTACCAAGGTGATCTACAACAATTCCAAACCTGATAAGGTGGAAGGCATTCTTTCCATTCGCGGAGTCAAAAAACCTGTCACTTTGGACGTTGAATACAAAGGTGCTATTACAGATGCTTGGGGCAACCGTGTGATTGCCTTTGAAGTGGAAGGTACAGTGAACCGCAAAGACTTTGGCATGATCTGGAATAAGGCTTTGGACAAAGGTGGCGTGACGGTCGGTGATGAAATAAAAATTGATATTGATGGTGAAGCAAAAATCCCAACAGCAAAAAAATAGGTGGATCTGATGAGTTTTGAAACCTCCGCTCACAAGGTTGGACTGGGTTTACGCCCCTCCCATTTTTCACATCTTTTAGAAGTTCCCACGCCGGGGGTTTCCTGTTTTGAAGCCCTTTCAGAGCAGTTCCTAGATCTCAAAGGTCATCCATTCGAAGTTCTGAAACGCCTGCGTCAGAATCATCCCATTGCTCTGCATGGAATGTCGCTGAACTTAGGTAGCGCTCAAGGAGTCCGCGTTGACTATTTGAAACAATTGGTCGAGTTGGCCAATCAAATTGAGCCCTTTATTGTTTCGGACCATCTCTGTTGGAGTGGAACACCGACTCATCACCTGCATAATCTGTTACCTCTCCCCTATACCTTTGAAGCCCTGGATCAGGTCTGTGAAAATGTTGACTTGGCTCAAGATTTTTTACGACGTCCTTTGTTACTGGAAAACATTTCGACTTACTTGCAAAACGAGCGCAGTGAAATGAGTGAAACAGAGTTTATGCGATTACTCGCACAGCGGACGGGTTGCAGTCTTTTGCTAGATATCAATGCTGTTTACATCAACTCGGTTAATCATGATTTTGATCCACAGACTTATTTGGACTCGTGGCCCTACGAGCATCTTGCGCAAGTGCATCTAGCAGGTCACTCAGAATTGGAGTCCCTGTTGATTGATAGTCACTCCAATCCCGTTCCACTGGAAGTTTGGAGTCTGTTTGATAAGCTTGCTCCGCGCATTGCCCACTTACCTATTATTATAGAGCGGGACCGCAATCTGCCCGCTTTCAAAGACCTTGAGAAAGAAGTTCAACTGGCCATTCGAATATTGGAGAAATCAAATGAAACTCAACGAAGCTCAGAACTCGTTTAAAGAACTCACTTTGAATCCTTATGCCACAGCAGAATTAGGTCTGCGCCCGGCAGGTCAGCTTTCGCAAAAACAAGCCTTTGATGTCTATCGACACGGCTATGTGGAAAAGCTTTCAGAGGCCCTGGAACAAAACTTCGCCAGCATTCAATGGCTCCTTGGAAAAAGAATTTTTGCAGATCTCTGTGCTGACTACATCAATCAGATGCCTGCCATCACTCACAACCTCCGGGAGTACGGCGAAGAATTTCCTGATTTTATTAAAATTCATCCGACCACTCGCAACATTCCTTTTCTAAAAGACATGGGACGCTTTGAATGGATTTATCAAAACATTGCACGTGCCAAATCCCCCGAGCCCCTGAACAAGGAACTCTGTCGCGATCTGATCGATTCAGCAAATTTTAAAATTCGCTTTATTCCGGCAATGGAAATTTTTGAAAGCGTTTTTGCCATTTCAGATATTTGGAACTGCCACCAAAGTCCTACTTGTGAATTTGAAGATATCCAATGGAGCCGTCCTGAAAATATTTTACTCTTTAAAAAGAAACACCAAGTCCTCGTGCATAAGCTGGATCGCTGCCAGGCGGCGATTCTTTTAGATCTGCAAGAAGGAGCCTTGATCGCAACGGCCCTTGCATCCCATGCCAGTCACCTCACCGTTGACGATATTTCGTCTTTCTTTTCATTCCTCATTGATTCTGAGCTTATCGAAGACATCATGGTGTTGGATTAATACTTTGTCCTTGCATGAAATCAGTACCGCCGCCTTCACCCGGTGTGCGGTTGCGATTCACTCCTCGGGGAACAATTTCTTCACCCAGGAGTGATTGTTCCCATGGGTATTGGCGGGCCGTGGTCATCAAGTCTTTGTGATAAGACAATAGTATGCTGCCCGCTTGCAGGGCAGTGATAACTCCCGGTGCCGCTTCTAACGGAATGGCAAAACAGCCTTCACTCCAACCCAGGCGGCCGTTCTTTGCGATGAATTCATCACTCACATACTTCGCTCCATGCAAAACAATCTGACGAATTTTGGCGTTATTGTTCGATCGATCGATACCATCGAGATAAAGAGACAGTCCATTCTTGGGACTGTTATAAGTCCCTTTTGCATAGTAAAAACCCAAAGCACTTTTCCAGGAGTCACCTAAATTAGAAAAGTTGCGTGACTCCAGCACTCCCGAACGAATGCCATGTGCCACATAATGACGCTCGATTTGGCCCGTAACGAAATTCATATAGTACAGACGCTTTTCAGTAGAGCGCAGGCTATAGTCCACAAGGACTCCCGAGTCGACATTCGGGATGCGCCCCTCATTGTAGTCATACAGGCGGAACATCAGGTCCAGAGCCTGCCTGGGGACACCTTGGGCTAATAGATTGTCAAAGAGGTATTCTCCGGAAGGCAGCCTTCTGTTGTAAAAGGAATCCGCTTCGGCCGCTGACTCGAAAAGTAACATCGTCAAAAATACTAGAATGAATTTTTTCATCTTTTTAAGGTTCGGGGATAGCGACCTTAGGAGCAAATTACTAATAGGAAACAGAGAAATATATGTCATATAATTTGACGCTCTTCGCGTCTGATCTAAACACTAGACTCACTTAAGGAATATTGACTTTTTAGCCGTGTCAAAATCTCAATGAATTTTTGAAGCCTGCCATCCCTTGTTCTTAGAACAAGGGACGAACCTGACCCTGACCTTTTTTGATAGCACCTAATTTCCACGCCTGTTCGCCTTGCGACTTTAGCAAGGTAAGAACGGCGTCGGACTCTTTTTCACTGACCAGCATCACAAAACCAATTCCCATATTAAAGGTGCGATACAGTTCATCCCGAGGCGCTTCCACTCGAGACAACACCTTTTCAAAGACCGGCGCAATTTCTTTGAGACCGGGCCAGAAGCTAATATCAAAATCAAACTTATTACTCATGCGTGGAATATTGTGAATGCCGCCTCCGGTGATATGGGCGCAAGCGCGAAGTGCCTGAGGGAAGGCCTTGCGCACAGCCTGAAAACGAGAGACATAGATCTTTGTGGGCGTCAGCAGTTCCTGCAACAATTCTGTTTCATTTTCTTGAACCAGTTTTCTGACCAATGAATATCCGTTCGAATGAAAACCGCTCGACGCTAAGCCAATCAGGACATCGCCCTCTTGCATATTTTTCTCGTCAAAAAGATCTTCACTTGAAAGATCCCCCACACTGAACCCTGCTAAATCATACTCGTCATTTTGATAGAAACCGGGCATTTCGGCCGTTTCTCCGCCGATCAGTGCCATTCCTGATTGCTTGCAACCATCGACCATCCCTTTAATCAATTCCTCACTGACGCGCGTATTGAGTTTTCCAAAGGCCATATAGTCTAAGAAAAATAAGGGCTTTGCACCAACACACAAAAGGTCATTCACGCACATCGCAACCAGATCAACCCCCACCCCTTGATGCGAGTCCAAAGTCTGCGCCAATTTCAACTTCGTTCCGACCCCATCCGTGCACGAGGCCAAAAATCGATCTTCAGAAATTTTGTAAAGGGCAGCAAAACCGCCAATGCCTTGAACGACGTTTTCATTAAAAGTCGTAGGCACTAGTTTTTTGATTCGCTCAATAAACAGGTCCCCTTTTTCAATATCGACACCAGAGGCTTTATAGTCTAAATTAGATTTTTTCATTTTCGGTTCCTGTCGTTTCTTATAAAAATCGTTTAATGTAAAAAGTGCCGTCGTCCCGTAAACATCATAGCTAATCCCCGGCGATTGGCTTCGGCAATGACCTCGCTGTCTTTGACCGAGCCCCCAGGTTGGACCACGTACTTAACACCCACTTTAGCGGCCACTTCCACCGAATCGGCAAAAGGAAAAAAGGCATCCGAAGCTAAGACCATTTCCGATACATCGTGAATGTCCTTGTCTGCTAAGCGCGGGATAATTAACTTTTCGATGCAATCAATGCGATTAGTTTGCCCCGAACCCAAGGTAACCATATCTAGGTCTGATCCCTGTTGGCGACAAAGGGCGATCGCATTGCTTTTTAAATTTTTCACACACAGCATGGCAAAGGCCGCGAGTTTTTCTTTTTCATGGGAAAATTTTTTATCTGTAACTGTTTGCATTTTTTCGAAGGCAAAGCTGTCTTTGTCTTGCAGTAAAACACCCCCGTCGATGCTGCGAATTTGTTGGGCAGTTTCGAGAAGGCTTTGTGCCGCTCTTTGTGAAGCTAAATCCACCTGTACCAAACGCACATTCTTTTTGAACATATTCTGAGCTTCCATCGAAAAGCTTGGCGCCAACACGACTTCAATAAACTTTTCAGAAAGAAACTGGGCAATTTCTAAAGTCACAGGAAAACTGAGAGCTAAAATTCCCCCAAACGAACTTTTCTCATCGCCCTTCCAGGCCATTTCCAAAGCCCGCAGTGACGTTTCAGAAATCGCCAAACCGCAAGGCGTATTATGTTTCACCACCACAGCCGTCGGATGAGCATAACCGTCTTGCCAAACGCCTTGCCATTGAATCAGGTCTTTGAGTGACTGCAGAGCAAAATCCGCATCTAAATAGTTATTATAGGACATCTCTTTACCTTGAAGAGATTTATAGTGCGCAAGTCCCTGCGAAAAGGGATCCGCTAGTACCGTGGCCTTTTGCTGAGGATTTTCCCCATAGCGCAGACCTTGGCTGCCCTGTTGCTGCAAAAATCCTGCGATTGTCATATCGTAAAAAGCTGTCATTGCAAAAACATCCGTGGCGCACTTTTTTCTAAATTCAGAACTGGTCGCACCTTGGTGATTTTCAAGCTCTTGCAAAAACTCTATGTACTGACGAGGATCACAAAGCACGGTGACCGAGGAATGATTTTTCGCCGCAGCTCTTAGTAGAGTGGGCCCCCCGATATCGATATTTTCGATGCATTCGCTAAAGCCAGCCTGCTTTTTCAATGTTTCATGAAAGGGATAAAGGTTCACGACAACGAGGTCAATCGGGGCAATATCCAATTCCGAAGCGGTTTTGATATCGGCCGGGTCGTCTCTGCGAAACAAGAGGGCTGAGGCAATTTCAAAACTAATTGTTTTCATTCGCCCTTGAAAGGCCTCACCTTTGCCACTGAGCTTTTCCACAGGCGTGACAGGGTAGCCCGCCTCCGTCAAAGTTTTTGCAGTACCGCCACTAGCAATTAATTCCACTTGCAACTTGTGCAAAGCGGCTGCGATATCTAGCAGGCCCGTCTTATCAGATACACTGAGCAAAGCTTTTTGAATTCTCATTTCTATCCTTTCAAATACTCAACAGCACTTTTAAAAAACTGTCCGCCCCAGGCACGGCCCGAAAATGGCAACTGCCACTCGTGAACGGCCGCCTCTGGATGCGGCATCAAGGCAAAGACCAAACCAGAAGGGTCACAAATTCCGGCAATGCGATCGGTGGCTCCGTTAAAGTTCTCTCGATAACGGAAAACAATTTGGTTTTGGCTCTGCAAGCGAAAAAGCACTTCCTCGTCGCGACAAACAAAGCGCCCTTCCCCGTGACGAGCGGGCAAACTCAAAGTTTCAGGCAATTTTTTTGTCCAAATACAAGGCGATTCAGTGTTGCGCTCAAGCTCCACCCATTTGTTTACGAAATGTCCTTGTTCATTTTTAATCAATGAACAACTGCGCTGAAAGGTCGCATCGGGCAACAGTCCCAGGCGCACTAAGGTTTGAAAACCATTGCAAATACCCATGACGGGATATTGCTTTACAAAACTAGCAAGTTCATCACCGACAAATTTTTCGAGTTTTAAGGCTAAAATCTGCCCGCTCCCCAGGTGATCTCCGAATGAAAAACCTCCGGGTACAATCAACCCTTGAACCTCTTGCAGCAAACGAGGTCTTTCGACCAAATCACTGACATGTGTTTTAATTCCTCGTCCACCGGCCTCTTCAACGGCTTTCAAGGTTTCGTTTTCGCAGTTGATGCCATCCCCCCAAAGGATCATGAATTGAGGACAACCTTTAGGATTCATAGACATGACGGACTCCTTCTGACCATCCTTTGTGTAAGGCCTTAAGGTCTTTTTGCACGGTCTGGGTCGCAAACTTCCACTTCAAAGTTTCCGTGGCCGTCACTTGTCCAATTTTAAAAGCATAATCCCTAAAAAGGGCCTCAAAAGATTCTTTGTTCTCTGCTGAAACGCTGACCACAAATTGCGATCCTGTTTCAGACCACAGGTTTTCCCAAGAGCATTGCGACAAATCTAAATCCGCGCCCAGCCAATTGCCAAAACAGGCCTCTGATAAGGCCGACATCATTCCTCCGTCGGAAACATCATGGCAAGAGGCTAGCAATGCAGAGGCCTTAAAAATCTGTGAATAAAGTTTTTTATTGTCTTTGAGATTTGGATACTCTGGCGGTGTAACAGAAATTTGAAACTCCTGCGATAAAACTGAACCAAACAGACTTTCCGTAGGTCGTCCCAACAAATAAATCAAATCACCGGGTTTTTGGAAGTAGGACTGAATAACTTTTCGCGTGTCCGGTACTTGCGCAATGGCCGTCATCAACAAAGTCGGCGGCACTGAAATCTTCACCGTCTCTCCCCCCTGGGTCTTGCCGATGAAGTCATTTTTCATGCTGTCTTTACCACTGACTAAAGGCGCTTCATAAACTTTTGCCGCCGTATACAAGCCTTCGCAGGCACGAACCAACTGTGCCATTTTATGAGAAGCATCCGGATTGGATTTTTTTGGTGTTGGATCCGGCCAACAAAAATTATCGACAAGGGCCATCTTTGCAGGATTCGCTCCGGTTGCGACTAGATTGCGAACGGCTTCATCGACAGCTCGTTGGGCCATCAAATAAGTATCATAGTGTGAAAACTGCGGGCACAGTCCGTTGCTCACAGCCACTCCATTAAATTCAGCGCCTCCATGCATGGATAGCTCTAGCACGCCGGCATCACTGGCACCCTGCTGAGTTTTGCCTCCATAGGGCTTCACCCGTGTCGCGCCCTGAACCTCGTGGTCATAGTAACGAACAAGTGGCTCGCGGGATGCCACATTTGCCGAAGCCAAAATGACTTCTAGCACTTCACCGACACGTTCGGCGTTTGCAGGTCCCAGGATTTTTTTGGGGCAAGCACGATAGAATTCATTTTCTGATTGAGGACCGGAAAAGTGCGCTTGCAACTGCATGCGTGAAAGTCCTTCATGCAGAAAATGTAAATTAAGTAAGGCCAGCGGTTTTTCACCGTGCATAACCTCAAAGTGTCCCGATTGAGTGAACTCTCCTAAACAGGTCGCCTCGACTCCCATTTTGTGGGCTAAAGTCAGAAACCTCTCTAAATTTTCCGGAGCTACGGCATAGGACATCCGCTCTTGCGATTCACTTATTAACATCTCCCAATATTCCAAACCCGGATACTTAAGTGGGTGCAAAGCCAAATCCAAACGAGCACCGCCACATAAAGTGGCCATCTCACCGATGGAAGAGCTGACGCCGCCGGCACCATTGTCTGTTAAGGCGCGAATAAGGTTGAGATCTCGCGCTTGCAAAGTGAAATCTAAAAGTTTTTTTTGTGTAATACTGTCGCCGATTTGCACGACATTGGAAGCCACATTGTCGTGAAGTTCCAAGGAGCTAAAAGTCGCACCATGAACGCCGTCTTTTCCTAGGCGACCGCCTGCGACGACAATTTTGTCCCCCACTTCGATCTGTTTGAGCTCTGTCGGTAGACCGCCAATTATTTTTGGGATAACACCGACAGAGCCCACAAACACCAGGGGCTTGGCACCAAAATTACTCGCAAAATAAAAGCCACCGTTGACTGTCGGAATGCCACTTTGGTTTCCACCTTCTTCGACACCGGCATGGACACCGCGAAAGATCACGCTCGGATCCTTTAATAACACGGGGCGATCCACTGAATCTTTTGCAGGAAACAGATTTTTTTCTGACAAACAAAAGACATCCATATTGGCAATCGGCTTTGCACCGATCCCGCAACCCAAAATATCGCGATTCACGCCTAATATTCCTGTAATCGCTCCACCAAAGGGATCTAAAGCCGAGGGACTGTTGTGAGTTTCGACCTTCACACAGATATTTATATTTTCATCAAAATCCACGATACCGGCATTGTCCTTAAAGACGGATACCAAATATCCGCAACTCTCTAGTTCGTTCGTCGCTTTCTGAATATAGGACTTGTACAAACTGGTGATTTTTTTATTTCCCAATGAAGGAGTTGCGTGAAGGTTGCCTTCAGAATTCTCTTCTGAATACTCCACTTCTGCTGCAAAAATCTTGTGCTTGCAATGCTCGCTCCAAGTTTGGGCCAGGCACTCAAGCTCGACCTCTGTCACCCATCCGTCCCAACCATTCTTTTGACGTCGTGCTTTTTGTTCCGCCGAAGAATAGTAAGAAATGATCGTAGCGATTTCCTGGTCATTAAAAGCCAGGCCTCGCTCTTGGTTGATTTTTTCGAGGGCCGCAAATTCCAAGGGGAACAGTTTCAGTTCTAAATCACCTCCCTGCTCTGCAAGCCAAAAGCTCTCAAAAGATTCCAGTCTTTTGAGGCTTTCTGAATGAAGTCCACCTGTGATTTCAAGTTTATGCAGCAGCGGGTTCGCGAATCCTTGATAGAGGACTTCTTCAATTTGATTCTTGGAAAAATCACCTTGAATCAGAATTTGCCAACCACTGTGGACTTCTACTGGAAAATTCTGCCAAGGCTGATGGGGATCTGAAGACAACAAGGCCAGGGCCTCTGTCGCTGATCGGGCCCAATTATCCGTCACACCAGCTAAAAAGCGAATTTCTACAAAGTTTTCCTGACCTTTTACTTCGGGCCATCCCTTTTGCAAGTCCTCGCTGATCGGATCATAAAAAATCTTATCTAGTTTTTCAGTCAGCTTGAGATCCAAAAAGGCGCCGTCGGTCTTTTCAATCAGCCAATAAACTTTTGCCAATTGAAAATCGGTCACGAGTCCCAGCGACTCGAAAGATTTTCTTAAAGATTGCTCGGCTGAATGATCCAAGCGACTGTGAACAGTGAAACGAAGGCTACGCATGAATGGACCTCGTGTAAGGAATTGTTGCCACTTCTTGCCGGACAAGCTTCGCTAAAAAATCGCCGTAAACTTGATGTTCTAACTGGTGAACTCTTTGTTCTAAAACCTCATAACTTTCTGAGAAATTTAGAGGCAATGGCACTTGGGTCAATATCGCCCCTGTGTCCATGCCCTCATCTACCAAATGCAGAGTTACTCCTGTTTGGACCACTTTTTCTGCAAAGGCCTTTTGCAAAGCTCCACTGCCAGGAAATGCTGGCAACAAGGACGGGTGAATATTAACAGTCTGGGCGTGGCCAAAGTGTCTATCGGCCAACTCTTTCAAAAAATCTGCTGATAACAATCGCATATAGCCCGCTAATAAAATCCAATCGATTTTATGTTCATCAATCAGTCGAATCATTTTCTTTTCATCAGCAGCTTTGTCTTTCGTGCGCTTCACCAAATAGCTTGGGACCGTCAGTGCTTCGGCCCTTTTTAAAACGCCGGCTTGAGGCTGATCGCAAAGAATAAATTCAATTTTAATTTTATCAACTGAAAGGGTTCGAGTTTTTTCCACCAGGGCTTGCGCGTTGCTGCCGGAACCCGAGGCAAAAATGGCAATTCGCACTGGACTCATTTTGCAATGTCCTCTCTGAAATAACGCCCTTTGAATTCAACGGATTGAATTCCGGCATAAGCTAGCTCCCGAGCTTGAGCTCGGTTGGGTGCAAGTCCCGTGACTCCCAGCACGCGTCCCCCCGTATTAATCAAGGCGCCAGCTTGAGAACTCACACCTGAAAAATACATCTCGGTCGAAGCCGGGAGTTCTTGTTTAAATTCTATCGTGTGTCCGATTTCCATTTTCTTTTCGGGATATCCCTGACTAACCATCACCACGTGGACTGCCACGTCGGGTTTAAAGCGCACGGAAGCCCCTTTGAGTTCATGTTTCACGGCGCGCGCAATTAACTCAGCTAAATCACTTTCTAAGCGCGGCATCAGAGCTTGGGTCTCTGGATCCCCCATACGCACGTTGAACTCCAAAACTTGAAGACCTTCGGGCGTTTTCATAAGTCCCGCAAAAAGAAAACCATGGTAGGGCGTGCCTCGTTGTGACAAAACTTTCAATGTTTTTGCAAAAATTGACTGAATCTCTTCGGTCTCTTGTTCAGTGATAAAATCACACGGGCTATAAGCCCCCATTCCACCCGTGTTCGCACTAAAAGGATCGGCCGTGATTCTTTTATAATCACAAGCCGTGCCTAGGAAAACAAATTCTTCTCCGTCACACAAAGCAAAAGCGGAAAGCTCGGGTCCCTGCAGACATTGTTCAATCAATAAGGGGAAACCAAAGTTTTGCCCCAGCTCTGTTGCTGACTTCAAGGCACCTTGCAAAGTATCACAGACGGCCACTCCTTTGCCTTGGGCTAAGCCATTTACCTTAATTACTAGGGGTTCAGAAAAATGATGCTTGCGAATGGTTTTCTCTGCACTCTGAGCATCCAGAACTTCTTGGGCGGCTGCAGTTCGCAGATTTGCAGCTGATAAAATTTCTTTGCAAAAAATCTTTGAGGATTCCAATCGCGCCGCTGCGGGTGACGGAGCAAAACAAGGAATTCCCACCGCCTCTAGCTTTTCCTTTAAGTCCGACAAAATCGCCACCTCGGGCCCCAACACGACAAGACTTATGTTAGTTCTTTTAGTGAAAGCGACGATCTCTGGTGTTGCCTCAATGTCCACACAGGAAATTCCATCTTTTTGCATACCCGAATTTCCGGGGGCCACCATCA
>JBBKWD010000171.1:0-4298 GCA_037968775.1 Bdellovibrio sp. | reverse complement strand
TTTTTTGTATCAGAAGCAATCCAAAGTCTGCCAGCAGTGCCTGCTGCACCCTTAGCAGCGTCTAATCCAGTTTCAATACTTGGAGTTCCCGCAACATTACGAACACCATCAGTGATTCCATAACCACTTAAAGTCGTCGGAGTTCCAGAAGTAATTTTAGACCAATCTAAATTTGGAATATCTCCCGACGCCAATGCCGCCGAACCTGTGATCCGACCTTTAGTATCATATGTTAATTTTGTTCCAGTGCCACCGGCACCCAAAACGGCAAGCGTTGGATTTGGATAAGTACCCGCTAAATCACCACCAGCGGCTCCTGATGGGGGACCTCCCGCGCCAGAAACTCCCAATGTTTGAATTTGAGTTCCATCATTGAACTTAATCAAACCATCAGTGCTGTTGTACCAGACGTAACCGTTGTTGCCGGCATTAAATACGGGATCAAGTGCTTTGTTCTCCAAATGCAGATATCCAATATTAGAGATAATATTGTTACCCATATTGATATCCGTACCCGCACCACTCATCGTGATGTCACCCGTCATCGTGCCACCAGCCAATGCAAGTTTGCCCCCAAGAGCTGTATCAAGACCGGTAACTTGAGCTGTTGAAGTTAATTGAATACTTGTACAAACAATATTATCACCAGGTGAAGTCCACACCGGAACCTGATGGACGGGGCAAGTCGCCATGTTGGCTTTATCGACTTTGCCATTTTGTAAGTTCGTGATATCGGTTTTAGCATTAGAAATGTCCGTAGTAATCGTACTTGAAATCGAGATCGTGCCATCACCGGCAACCGCAATTCCAGTCGTTGCCGCAACCCCCGTCATCACTCCACCAAGAACGGTCGTTGTCGCTGCTGGAAGAGTATAAGAACCAGCCCCAGCTGCTACGCAAGAAAGAACTCCCGCTGCATTTGATGTGAGCACCTGACCCGGAGTCACGCAGTCAGGTAAGTCTGTTTTAGCAACCAAACCACTGATCGCAGTGGTCATGGCCGCTGTGGTCGCGTAGTTACTAGCAAGGACGCCACCTAGTTTGTCTGAGTCTTCAGCTTTAATAGCCGAATCAGCCAGCATTGCATAAGGCACCGAACGAATTTGGTGATAAGGATTTAAAGCCGTATAAGAAGCCCCGGCAGCAGAGGGGTCAAACTCAATAACAACCTGCCGAACATCCCCATCATTAGGATCGTAAGTACCAGCTGCACAAGTGCCCGTCCCATAGGGAGCCAGTCCGTTCGGAATTGTCGTTGATGAGTTAGAGAAAACTTTTAACAAAGAAGCCTTAGAATTTCGAGTCCCGGGAGTTGCGTCCCATGCATTGAAGTCGGCAATGCCTTTTCCAATAGTAAGATTGAATACCCCACCACTTGCCAATAGATCGATATTGTCAAAGCGTTCAGTATAAAGGACACAATTTTCAGGAGCCGGGCTTAAGACACGAATACGAAAGTAAACATGATCGCCATTCAGTGCCGCATTGGTGGCCTGTAATATAATCTTTCCAGAAATGTTGATACCTGAAGGGTTTGCAAAAGCAAACCCCGAAAGAAACAAAAATTCGAAAAATAAGATATTCCTTATCATTTTTTTCAATTTAAAGCCTCTGGTAAGTGATGCTTACTTCAGCACTGAAGACACTATCATCTGTCGAACTTATTCCTGAGGTAACCTCCCCAGCTGAGCTACGCGCTTTGTACTGGTTTGTATCATCAATATTTGAATATTGAACTGACGGCCCCACTGCGATGGTTGATTTACCAGCGGCGCTTCGTAAAATGGATGTGATCTCGCCTATATGGGAATCCATATAACATCCGGACAAAGTCCCAGATCCCAAAAGAACGATCAAAAAAATGCCGAAGTTTTTCATACTTCTTTATCGGTTAGACCCACTGGTACCAACAGGTATTTTGATATTCTTGGCGAAATACCTTACGTACCAAAGTAATACTAGAATTTTTGGATCATTTAGGGACAGAAAATGGCACCCAAACTATAGATTTTTTCGAAACTTTTCTCTTTTGATATATCGACGCAAACGATTGATCAGGACTTTTATAAGTGCCCTAGCCCAAACGGGAAGCGACTCGATACTGTCAGCAAGGCTATCATAAGGCATGATCTCGACCTCAGTGTCTTGTGTTGCCTTCAAATTATGACCTCGCCGTTTTCCATCAAAAAGCGATAACTCCCCAACAACTGCCCCAGCAAAAAAGGTAGGTCCGAAGATCTCCTGCTGTGGCACCTTGAATGTTGTGATCTGTAAGCTGCCACTTTTTATCACGTACATATCCGTGGCGACATCGCCTTGTTTATAAAGATATTCACCATTTAAGACAGAAATAGTTAAGGCCATTCAGCTACTCTAGCAGGTCCACTACTCTTCACAATTAATTTATTTACAAGAATCACCGACGCAATCGGACTCAACTAAGGACAGTTCGGGTCTGTGTGGGAGGGCGCAGGTGTTGGCGGCGTCGTGCCGATCGCTTTTAGTTGCATGTCAGCACAAGAGTAGTAGTTACTCGGGTTGTTGGGGTTTTCGGTCATCACTTGAATCATCTGCAGCGTACAATCATCACAAGCAACATTCGGCAGCGCTAATGTCGTGCTGAATTGATGTGGAACCGGGGTATTATTGACACCATTGGGTACAGTCTTCAGCAGAGTGAAATTAGAATCACCGCTTTGTGAAAAGTAAAATTCGTACCGCCCAGGATGATAGATCGTTTCTTCCCAAGTCACAGTCACCGTATCACCCGCCTTTAGTACTGCGGGCTGAGCCACACGCGCAAGGCCTCCACAAGGTCCAGTCTTCACTCCCGGATTCATGCTGCGAATTTTGATACTGTCACTGGCCTTGAGACGAGAATGAGCAAGTGAGAGTGAACCCATAGTAAAAATAAATAAAAAAATTAAACTAAAATTCACTGACGACTCCTCGCCCGGCAATTTAAAATTGTACTCTCAAGGGTGTCGACCAAACGTGATCCCTCAGCTTGGACCACGGCAATTTTATGGTCTGTGATTTGAGTATTCATACAACTGATCTCATCCCGATTGTACGAACCGCCCTCAACGAGATCTGCCGGCTCAGCGAAGATTTCCTGCTGACTGGTGTCAAAATTAAAAGTCGTGACGGCAACACAGGTTTCCCCTATCCCCGCAATATCGGCACACTGCTGATCCTGCTGAGTCTGATGACCAACGCCTTTGCGAAATCGTCGGATGTCACATTGATAGTTCTCCGGATTCTCGCAAATTACCGGATCAAAAGACCCATTCAGTTTTTGCGATGTCCTCAATTTCTGAAGACATTGAGCACTTACGCGCCCCACGGACTCTAAGACCTCAAAACCTCCGGAACAGTTATTAAAAGCAATAACTGAAACTCCAAATAAAATGGCATAAATAATCCAACGCCGCATGACCTAATTGTAGCGTAACAAATTCAAATCAAAAAGTTATTTAGAGGACCCGTCAAAAGAAAACAAGACCCAATGGCGAACCAATTTGATTTGAATTCAATTCGGCGCAGTCAGTTGAGACAAGTCACCGTGTTATTTCCGCAGATGGTGGACTGGGTGGTTATTCAGGCGGACTCCAACAAAAAACTTTTTTGCTAGATCTTGAAGCAAAATTTTTCTAAATCCTCGATTCCAAATCATATCCTTTAAAATAAAATTTCTCCAAAGTGTCGAACATTTAGTCTGCTCAGCTCCCGTTGAGACAAGCCTCGCTTTTCGTTTGCTGGTTAGGATCTTTCAAGGAAAACTAGGTGCAACGCTCAGGAGAAAACCATGAGATCAAAATTATTCGCACTTTGCTTCTGCATCATTGCCATCCCAGGCACCTTTGCCTTTGCCGAATCCTCTCTTGGGGTGGTTCTTGGAGACCCCACAGGCCTTAGCGGAAGAACTTCACTCGATGGCAGCCATTCAATTGAGGGAGCGATCGCCTACGCCACAGGCAACCATGGTGGCCTGCATATTCATGGAACCTACTTGTGGGATGAGGCTAATCAATTTGCAACACGCTCTGGCCCGATCAACCTCTACTATGGACTCGGTGCTCGCCTGATCCGCATTGATGGAGGAGACAACAAAGGTGATATCTCCATTGGGCCAAGAGCACCCCTGGGTTTGCTTTATAAGTTTAAGAACCCTAGCATTGAAATTTTTGGGGAGCTGTCTTTAGCCTTGGATATCTTGCCCTCAACAGACGTGGACTTAGACGCCTGCATCGGCGCAAGAATTCGGTTTTAGGCAGGCCCCATAAGTTTGACAGTCT
>JBBKWD010000170.1:0-14103 GCA_037968775.1 Bdellovibrio sp. | reverse complement strand
AGACGCCTCAACTGATGGTGGCGATTGAAAAGAAATTGGCTACAAAGGAGTTTGTGAATGACGGGGATCTTCGCACTCTGGCGCTGAAACGTGGTCAGTATGTGGTATCTCAACTTATCGCTCAAAAGGTTGCGGCAGAGCGCCTATTTTTAACCGCTGCGACCCAAGTTGCAGTTGGCGGCCCAGGGGTCATATGTCGTTTAAGAACTAAGCCACTGACGAGGGATCTCGTCGGTACGTGGGAAAGAACATTTGATTCATATAGCGCACAGTGATTTAATTGATCAGCTTCTTCGCCAACTCGACTGCGCGCTCAATAAGCTCAAACGACTGCTGGTGCAGGTCCTCGCTTTCTTTTACATAATCCATGTTTCGCTCCATGTTTTCAGCCGACCAACCTAAAGAGTGGGCTAGGTAATCGAACTCGACTCGCTAGAGGAGGGGCCCCTAAGGCCCCTCCCTTTTTCTTTGCTCGATCTGATGATTAAAGTAAATTTGCAAGATTCTCTTCAGTGACAATAGGCTCCTGGCCGTCGACCACGGGTGTATAGTCCCAACCGTCATCTACTTCAGGGTCGTTCTGTTCTGGCTCTGTAACAAGTTCTTCGCCGCCATTGGAAGGGATTCCGTCGCCCCCTTCAGAAGGATTTTCAACTTCACTCTCAGTTGGTGGGATAACATGGGGTGTTTTTAGCGCAGACTTAAGCTTCAGCACGGGCTTGAGCAAGCAGCCGCCATTTCCTTGTAGGACGACGGATTTCTTCGCATCAAAGTCGACGACAACGCTGTAATTATATCCAGCTTCAAACTGGACTTTATTCGTCAGGATAATTTTAACTCCTGTTTTTTGAGCGCTCGGTGTTTTGAGGGCGCAAATCGAATCATCCTCTTTGACAATAAAGTGGCCATCACCTTTTAGGACGAGGCGAATCTGCTGGATTTTAAGGCCGGCAGGGGCCACGACATCTTTAAGTGGAAGGGTGACGCCATTTTGCAATTTAAGCAGATCTACAGGCCCCAAGTCCTGAGCTAAAATAAGGCGACCCGCTTTGTTTGATCCCGCAACCAAAACTTCCATGTGGTCAATATTCACCACGACGGACTTTAAGCTTTCATTGGGCGCATCCGTGAGCTTAAAACTCACTAGTGATTGGGTCTGCGGATTCAGGCCTTGAGCAGATCCTGTGCTCGCCTCCTGATTTGCGGACTGAATACTGCAGGCACCTAAAAAACTCGCTGCGAACAGAACAGAAACATATACACCAAACATCTTCATGACTTCCTCCTGAAACTTGATGGGCTCAGGATATCTTGCCTATTGGAGGATGTAAAAAAACTTTATGGTGTGTATCTATCTTGAGAACAAGTGTCCAATCATTGTGCAAAAAAATAGACTTTCAAATGATATTTATAGGACTTCGCAGTAGCGATTTAAATCAGTTGGATAGGGCCTCGGCATTGGAAGGACGAGTGATCATGTTCCAAATTCCACGGCAAGAACTCGCGTGGACCAAGTTCGTTGTTTGCGCCGAAGAAAGGATTCAATTCGATCTATTAAATAGAATTAATCTGCCCGTTTTCGTCTATGTTTCTCCTGATCGAGTAGACCGACCTGAGAGTCATATTTTTGTCTCAACTTGAGACAATCGACACCTTCATTGAAAAGTCGAACTTAACTCGTAACTTATATTCACCGATCAGTTTCTTAGAGAAGTAGGAACGTATGGGAAAAACTTTTCAAAAAGGCTTTACTATAGTCGAGATCATAGTGGCAATTGGCCTGGTCACCTTCCTTTCGGGGGCGGCCCTCTCCTTTGCATCCTATGCTCGCAAAGACATTGGAAAGCAAGAGGCTCTGGCGGCACGCAATACAGAACAGGGAATATTTTTTAATATGCTCAGCCAGCCTTCCTATGTAGGTGCGCTTGCCGAATATGAAAAGAATATCGCGCTTAGAAAATGCCTCGATACCGATGGCGAAATTTGTGAAATAAAAAAAGACTATCCCCTTACGGCCTTCAACCTGGAAAGTGGAGAACTGCAAACAGCTGTAGACTCAAACTCTTCTCATGTAGTAAAAAATGACTTCAGCTTTCAAGTGCACTGTCCTTTAAACCAAGCTGCCTGTGATCAGGTAGACTATCTTACGGTTAAAATTCGAAGCTCCATCATTGGTGATAATGGGGTCAATTTTACCTCAGATAAAACAGTTGTAGTTCAACCAAGACGTTCAAATGTTATTTCAATTGTTCCCAACACTAAGCTCGAAAATGGGAGCCCTGTAAACGTCATTATTATTTTAGACGGTTCAAATAGTATGAGTGGGATTAAGGACTCCTTTAAAATGGCACTTCAAAAACTCATAGATTCTCTAAAGAAACTTGATGCGAAAGTTGCGATTTACCCTCTGCAAAGGCATATTTGGCCAAATACCGGCCCCGCTTATATTTTAGACGCTATGGGAAATAAAAAATATATTACCTATGAGGAGAAACAAGCCATGGCCGGCGGAGAGTCTCGTTACGAAGATGTGACTTGGCTGTTAAATACGGGATCGCCCTACTACACCAAGTATGGGTCCACGCAGACCTCCTCGCTCGTCTACAGTTTTAAATCAGATATGACGGATTCTGATCGGCAGATAACGGCATCAGCCATAGAGGCTCGAATAGACAGAATTTTTCTCGACATGGGGGCATACGCTAATCGAGATGCCGGCTTATGCGGAATACTGCGCCTTTTAGACCAAGAGGAGCAAGGTATTGGACCTTTTAAAATGGCAAGTACGACACCGACAGTTCTGATGGTGTTGACCAACGAAGATGATGAGTCCGTTCTTCTAAAACCAGGGGCAACTTTTCCAGGTGCCTATACTTTAGATCCTGATTATATGTGTGCTAAAGGTGTCACGCAAAAGTGGACCAAAGAATATGGCAAGGTCGCATACTATGTTGACAAGTTTATATACAAGGTCGCAGGTTCCCAAGAAGTTATTGTCGATGGGGCTCCGTTTACCAAAACATTTACAAATGCATCCTTGACGTTTATCAAGTACCGAGACACACATGTCGTAGGGGCCGACTGCTTAAGCGATGCAAACGGAGTAGATAAGACTGACGTAACAAGCAGCCTTAAGCACTGGGGATATATCTCTGGTTCTAACTCAAACTATACTCTCACCTCATGCAAGATTGAACTCCAGAGCAAAGCCCTTGTTGGTTATGCGGCCGAAGGAGCTCATCCCTGTCTCACTCTACCAGGCAGCTATCCCTATATGGTGCCAGGTACTTGTACCGAGAAAGACGTCCCTTCATCAAGTATGGGCTGGAGCGGGGCCGGAGGTACGGTCTTAGGATACTATGTGCCCACAGACACGGAAGCCCATGCGACAGGAAGTCTACCGACCGCCATCCATAATCTCTTAAAAAGCAAATTCAACCCCGGTAACTTTTTACTGTCTTTGGTCATTAACCCGAAATCTGGCATCTGCCCGGCGACTCCAGGATCGGCGGAGGGGCTTAAATATGAAGCGCTTGCATCGAAGCTGGGATCAAATGCCCAAGTTATACCAATTTGCTCATCCGACTATGACGCAAAAATCTTAGATATTGCGAAGAAACTAGATACTTTGGGTCTGAATGATTTCACCTTGCCATCGGGGTTGGGAAATCGCCTCTCAGGTGTTGACGTTCTCAGGGGTTCCGTCGTGTTGCCAGCGACGGAAGGGGCGGACTACACCCGAAATGGCGACTTAGTTGTTTTTACAAGTGGATTTCTTTTACCGACTGATGTCGTTCGGTTTTATCTCAAATGATCATCCGCAATAACAAAGGTGTATCGTTAGTTCAGTTGTTGGTTGTTGTGGCAATTTTAGCCATCTTGCTTTCTGCATTTTCAGACTTAATAGTAGGAATGCAAAAAGAAGTCAGTCGCATGAAAAGTAAGCAAGACCGGGTCATCACAAACTATGTGGTCGATCAGGCGCTGACCTCGCAAATTGGTATCACCGGCAGCGCAGAGTTACTACCTGAAAACGAAATGCTCAAGGCTTGTGTTCAAGGGGGAGCTACATCAAGCTGTGCTTCAAATTGCTGTATTGGTGAAGTAGAGCAAGAGTTCATTCTGGTTGATCCTCGGGACTCAAGCATCAATCCCAGGGATAGGATGCGCCTAGGCGGCACAACGAAGAGTCCAGTTTATTTTGATAAGAATGGCAATAATAGCTGCGTCGCACCCAATTGCCGTTTTCATGTTATCACAAAATTTAAAGCTCGCTGCCCCGGGGGTGTATCGAGCTGCGATCATGCAGAGAGCTTGACGACTTCAGTGCAGACAGTTCCGGAAGAGGGTAAGGAGAATTTAATAAAAGCGCAGACGAGGAACTTGATCTATTTTGTAAACTTAAACTATAAGCCCTTCATCGTAGCGGTCGCGGACCAAGTGTTGACTGCGGGCAGCGATGTAACGATTTCGGTCATGGGAAATGCAGGCCACCCATCTGAGGTGCAAAATTTCATTTTTGAAACCTGCAAGGCTAACGACACCGCCATCGTAAATGTGACCTGCTATGGGTTTATGAATGGAGTGGGGACAATAAAAATATCGGGGGTCTCTGAGGGATCATCCAGCGTCACATTAAAGATAAACGATGGCGGTGCCACCAATAATTTTTCTGATGACCTTATATTTAAGGTAAATGTTATCCCGTGACATTTAAAGCAAATGCCCACTTGCAATTCTCCTTTCGAGTTGGGGGGGCGGCTCCGCCATTGTCCTGGGTGTGATTTTGCAAAAAAACTCAATATCAGTCATTCTTTGTATGTTAATTCTATAGAAGGAAAGCAAACGGATCGAGTCTTGGAATTAGGGACTAACCTTGAGCAAGAAATTTCCTGTAGACTTCAGATCGATGGAAAAAGAAAGTCATTGCTAAAGAGGAGCCACAAGCTAGGAGCTATTGATTGTTAGCGAGCTACTCTGTCAAATTACTTTACCAAGTTCTGCCCCCATAGAAAGGGACGTGGCTTTGCTAAGTGGGTGCTTAGATTCAGAGAAAAAAGTGGATCGAGAATTTTCTTTTCTTTTTTTTCGTGGTGATTCTCCCTTATTTTCTAAACCTTGCGAACCATGCTTTTCATAAGACCGAAACCACATTATGAGCGTCTGGATTCCGATGCCCCAGGTCTTAGAGAAATCCTTCTGAGTCATTCCACTTTTCAAATAGGTTTCCACAGCTTTTCTACGCTCTTCCTGTGTGCAAGGCCCCTTCGTACTTCGATGAACAACTACTTAATTATTGGGCTCATTGCTTCTTGGTTGTTGAATTACAAATTGACCCACCTTGATGCCTCGTAAAGGCTAATATCTTCAGGAACAGAATTCTGCGCATCGCGTGGATATAGGGGACTTGGAAAAAATATAACAATTTACGAAGGGAATTTTTGTGAATAAGTACAAAGTATTTAGTGTGTGCGCGGTTTCGTATCTGTTTATGTCAATACCGGCGTTCGCGGCAGATCCGATAAGTGCTCCGGCAGATGCCTTTAAAAAAACCGGGGAAAATGAGTATCAAGTTTCAAATGCAATCGAAGTAGAAGCTCAAGTTGCTGAAGTGAACAAGAAAACCCGTGAGCTTAAGTTAAAAACTAAAGATGGAGAAACCACTTCGTTAAAAGTCGGACCTGAAGTGGAGAACTTCGCGCAGATAAAAAAGGGCGATATGCTAAAAGTTCGCTACCTTGAGTCTTTGACCTTAGAACTCAAAAAAGGAGCCGGAGAGCCAATCGTTGTTAGCGACACTTCGGATTTACTTCGCGCACAACCGGGCAAAAAGCCGGGTGCCATGACGATTGATAAGATTTCTGCGGTTGGAACAATAACAAAAATTGATAAAAAGACTCAGAACGTGACTGTGAAGGGACCTAAAAGAACTGTGGTCATTCATGTTCAAAAGAAAGACGTTTTTGATAAGTTAAAAAAAGGGGATCAAATCGAAGCGACCTACATTGAAGCAATGGCTATTTCTGTCGAGTCTGTTAAGAGATAGTGAATGGAGTTGGATGAGTGGCCTCTCCACCTCGTCTTCAATTTCTTACGGCTGGATTGATATGTGCTATTAGTTATTTTCGCCGAAACCTAAGCCTCGATATTCAGCGAATTTAAAAGACAGATCATAATCAAAACAAAACCCCGCTGCAAAATAGGTCAGCGGGGTTTACTATCGCTCAAAAAAATCTGCAAAACTAAAGAACTATGCGGAACAAAGTCCCTTGTTCCGAGATAATCAAGAGATACTTCATCATCGTTTCCTGGTGGAAATGAGCCGGGTCATTGTACTTAGCTTGGAACTCGACAATAAGCTGATATCTTTTCTCGTTATCCATCTGCTGTACTTCTTTAACCAACGCTTGCTCGGCCACAGTATATGCCGAAAGACTCATGTCCAGATGAGTACTCTTCAAAAAGCTCTCCGGTTTACTTGCGAGCAACAACTTATAGTATTTATTTCCTTCGGTATCAGCCTGACGGAAGTCAAGACTCTTCGTGGCCAGCTCCCTGCGGTACTGCGGTGGAATTATTTTTGCGATCTGGATGATCATTGTTTCATAAAGTTTTCCCGCGCGACTTTCCGATTTAGCGGTTTCTGATTTTTTTTGGAAATCGAGAGCGATGTTCGTCAGGCCTTCGCTGGAAATCGTTCGGCAGGGTAGTTCACTTTGAGCGGAATCCAAAAGAACGTTAAAGGTTTCTGTTGCCATAGACTTATAAGCAGTCTCTGCGGCACTTGAATCGCGACTGGAATTATAGCGTTCGGCAAAGAAATTCAGGAGAGTCAGCGTGTACTCAGTCGAAGCAAAAGACGCTTTATCAGTTTTTAAAGTCGCATTGAAATCACTCACGTACTTGTTGAACTCTTTAATTGCATACTTTTCTTGGATAGAGCCTGGAGCGCTGGCATCTATTCGACCAGCCCACCTTTGTACGATGTCCAGTTTTTCCTTCAGAATAGTGTCGAGCTTCTGCTTGCATGACATTTCCTCGCGCAAAGATAACTGAGGGACTTCCTTATTTGAAATGGCTTTCAGGTCAAGAGTCGCTTCTCCACCCATGGCTTCTGCTTGGATTTCAATGCTGGCAATTCCAGTATCTAGACTAAACAATTCAGATGCTAGTGCCTCTTCCGTTGCCGCGATCGTGACATTGGTTAAAGCTTTTACGGCAATGCGTTCCTTTTTCTCTGTAATCAGGTTCGCGCCAATGATTCTAATACGTCCTGTGCTGGGTTTTACTTTTAATTGAGTCAGGGGAACGGCTTTGGAGAGATCCAAGATGTAAAGCTCTCCATTTCTTTGGCGAGTGATATTGGCAATCCTTGCAGTTCCCTCATAAGGGACGGCAGCCAGCGCAGAGGCCAGTGCAGCTCCGTCTTGGTACGAAGAATTAAAGCTGGCATGAGCAACCCCTGCCGTGTGAAGCAATAGGATTGAAGTTAAAGTTTGGTACACCTTACGACGATTCATTTCGATTCCTTTCTCTTACTAGTTAAGGTCAGAATTTTATGCGTTTTGCATAAATCGTGAGTCTGTACCTTGGTCATAAAAATCTCGAAGAAAAAAACTCGACGCTGTGTAAAGTCAGAGGTCTTGATTTCTAGATACGACGAATGGCATAGATGCGACGCAAGAATATTAACCTAGGAATCAAAAACGGCATCAAGATTGCAAGTTCGAAAATATCGACTCTGCTTTTAGCATGTATTTGAAGGGCGCACTTTTGTGCGCGAAAAAATGATTTCTATTCCGCAATTGAGGGAGTGAGGAAGCCTCCCTCAAGCAGGAGGTCCGTGCCTGAAACTTGTGGCAATTCAGCGACTAAGTTTTTTACTAAGTATTCAAAACGAATGATGGCTTGTTCTTTACGATCTTCATCTTTGCCTTCGAGGCCGTCAGCCAATTCGCGCCATTCTGGCGAACGCAGCAGCAACTCTTGCAGAGACTTCGTAAACAGATCCGCCCAAGTGGGTTGGCTGAAGGTAAAGTTTAGCGAAAGTGAATTTTCTTCGGTGGTAGTCTCATGCCAATACCCACGAGGAACGAAAAGTACGCATCCCGGCGTCATCACAAACTTCAGACTGTCGTCAGCTAAAACATCGAGCAGTGGAGCATGACATTGTTTTTCAAGGGCCGCTGGCATTTCATCAGATCCCGTTGTGAAGCGTTCTGTTGGGAAGTCGACGGATTCATTGGCGGCAAGTTTCCAAGTCTTTGAGCCTTTTAGTTGTATAATAAAATTAGCATTGGCATCAAAGTGAAGTCTTGTGCCGCAGCCTGCAGGTGTTGCGTAAGCAATCGAACGCGAGTTGCAGAGATCATTTTCAGTGCCGCCGGTGACGAGCCCTAAGTCGGATCTGATATTTTTAAGGGTGTCAGCAATCGTGGGATCCTGACTTTGCATGGAATCAAAAACCAAAGTCATATTGTTGCGATATGCTTTCAAGGCATCATCTGGTTCTAAATAAATTGAGCTGTATTCATCATCGAAATCAGGCAGGCATGCGCGCACTTTGCGTTGGCGGGCTTTGACGAGGCTTTCAAGTTTTTGCAACTGCGATAAGGCAAATATATCTCTTAGTTTTCCAGGGGTAGCCGGAATGAATAGAGGCTCAAGTGGCCAGTAGGAATTAAAGAACGTTTGAGTAGTAATCGGCGCTAAAAGATCTGCGAGGCCTATTTTTTTCATGAGCTAGTTTAACAGTAGAATGGTGTGGGCATCAACAGTTTGTTGGACGGTTTTATCCAGTGGATGGATTCACCAAGGGTGTCAGGTGTAATAACGCCAGCAAATCCTTGTGTTTTTGTGCAGGAGCTTTGTTTTGCCCTTCCGAATTCTCGAGGCATGACTCCAAAATTGGATTTCTTACGTAACGGGTTGTCAGTACGACGGCTTTTATCCATGGAGGGATCTGCAATGCGAGCCATTCAGCTTACGGTTTTAGTTGCAATTATTTTGCAAACTGTTCCATCGTTCTCTCAATACCAAGTCATCTCCATCCGAGCGAGTGAAAATTGGAACTACAATTCGAGCTTGAACAAATTCGAGATTGAGAGCATTCGCAAAGGGATGTTGGGGGCTTGGAAACACGGAGTAAATCCTCGTGCCTATTGGAACGAAGGACTGGAGGTAGTCTATCAGCGAGGTGGGAATCTCGAGCGCACGATGAGGCCCCAGGTGAATCAAGCTTTCTTGCGACTTCTTAAAGACCTTGCTGTTGGCAGTGTAAATCCACAAAGTATGACCAAAGACATTAAGTTCGTGCAAAAGAATTTCTTTACGTCACAACAGCTTCAAGTTCTAGCTCTAGCCGCCGCAGATGCCGAGAGATTAATTGAAAAGGTATCACCGCAAAATGCGCCTTATGTAGCGGTGAAAGAAGGCATGAAAAAACTTTATCCATCTTGTTTCAATAATGATTGGAAAGAAATTTCGCAACCGAATGTGACCTTGCGTCTGTACTCGCGTCATCCGGTGATCCCCGAGATTAAGAATCGCCTCTTACTTTTAGGCTATAAAATTAATAATAAAGATGACTTATTTGATGGTGATCTGCGGGCCGCCGTCATTGACATCCAATGGGGTATGCGGATAAACCCCGATGGCGCAATTTCACCTAAGGGAAAAGTTTGGGCTTTTCTCAGTGTTCCGTGTTTGGATCGCTTACGCCAATTGCAAGTCGACATGGAAAAGATGCGTTGGTTTCCGCAGTACTTTGAAAAACGTTACGTTTTTGTGAACTTAGCAATGTCCTATTTTATCTTAATAGACCAGTCAAATCCAGATTGGGAACGCGTCATGAGTTTTAGAACCGTGAACGGACGTCCGGCTCGAAAATCACCCACGATGCGCGATGAAATAGTAAAAGTAATCATTAACCCATTCTGGGTCGTGCCGCCCACAATTTTTTGGGAAGATAAGGTTAATGACCTAAAGAAATTAACTAAGTCAGAAATCGCTGAATACTTTAACACCCGTCACTATGAAGTCTGGAGCGGGGACTTTAGACGCCGTATTGAGCCCACGACAGTTGATTGGGCGGGGATTGGTTCAGGGAGTGCCAATGGCGATATAATTATCCGACAGTTGCCCCATTTAGGGAATGCTTTGGGCGTGCTCAAATTTGATCTTACTAATTCCTTTGCGATCTACCTGCACGACACCAATCAACGCGAATTGTTTAACGAACCAGCCAGACAGCTGAGTTCCGGCTGTATTCGTTTAGAAAAGCCGTTGGATTTAGCTCAATATTTGCTTGAAGACACAGCTTGGAATCGCGCCACGATTGAATCCATGATGGCACGGCCGGGCGAGGTGGTGGCAAAGCCCACCGTTATCTCCGTTCCAAAAAACAAGATCACACCGGTCTACACAGTTTATCAGACTTCGTTAATGAGTTCTGACGGGATCATCCGTTTTGTTGATGACGTCTATGGTCAGAATGCGGCCATACAGGAACGATTGCGGGGAGTCTTCTGAATGTGACAAATCGGTAAATTGCAGAGTTTAAAATCATCAAATAAATTTCTAAGAAGCTAACAATTTTAATTCAAATGAAAAGGGGTTCGAAAAATGGGTTTCAGTAAAGTTTTCTTATTATTTATTTTGGGTACGCAAATAGCATTTGCTGCTCCCACGAATATTGATGGTCCAAAGTCGGAGTTGAATGAAAAAGTTGAAGTTTCGGCGGGCTTGCCGAAACCACCAGCTCCACCCGCAAATCCAGCGCCTCCTCCTTCAGAGCCTCAGTATGAAGGGATCGGCAGGGTCGATCAGGTGACACGTCAAGTGGGCGGTGACTTGTATTTGTTTGAGCTCTCTAAAATAGTACCTTTGACTCGCTTGGAGGCTCGTTCCAAGGTAGGTCGCTTGAAGGTCTATTCCGTTACGCTGGTCACAGATAAGAATGATCGCATTCCGGTGCGCCAACTTCAGGGCATAAATCTTGATGAGACTATGCAGCCTACTGGCTCAGAAAATTTGAACGCCTCAATTGGAATTGCAGGCATCGAGATCTTGGCGGAAGCAATGGGGGGTGAGGCTGCTTTAGAGATCAAAGCGATCTCAATTAAAGAAGTTCCCAAGCTTTCGCTTCGCACACGAGTGCCCGAGTTTTCTTGTAAACGCAGTATTGATGCTTTGTTAAAAGATAAATTGGATCCCGTTCAAATGTGGGTGGGGCGTGCCGAAGCTGCGGCACCTGGTTCTGTACAAGAAAAATTCGCGGGTAATCAGTTAAAAGAACAAGTGCGTGACTTCGTGTCTACACTTCGGTCGGGCGGCTCATACACGACTCATGCTTACTTGTTGACGCTGATGGGTTTCTTTGTCGATCAGTATAACGCAGTTCGGGCCGGTGGGGTTGCTGAACCTGCTTACAAAGACATGCTGACCGCAACCTATGACGTGTTAATGATCGCGATTCAAAATGAGTTGCCATGTCGAAAGTATTCGAGTTCTACCTTGATTCAGATGTCAGTAGATTTTAATAATAAATATCTGGCGATGAAAGAGGGTAGTAAGGCTCGTCCGCTATTTGCGAGCATGATGACAAAAGTTCGCGATTTAGCTCCAGAACAATATCGTAAAGAATTGTCAGCAGCTGGTCTTACCTTCCGCGAGGCGGATACCGAAGGTGCAAAGTACTACAAACTTTATCTTGCGGGGAAAGAGGAGGACTTCTTGAAAGTCACCCATCGCAATATGAGTGCATTTTCTTTCGTGGCAGCAGAGCAGGCCTTGGCTAAAGAGGTCAAGATGATGGACATTGAACAGCGCTATCAATTGATTGTCGAATATCAAGCTAAATACAACTCAGACATGGAGTTTCCACAGGCAGTGGCGGCGAGATACTTAAATATCCTAGCTGATCCTAGTGTTGGATTGGTCTGGTATCAATAAGCGAAGAAAAAATGTGGTTCTACTCGTCGATGGCGGAACTCACTTGAAATCTTAAAGACCTCAAATTAGAAAAGGGCTCTTTTGAGCCCTTTTCTAAGAGATATCATTTTTGATGGCTATGGTTGCCCGGGAGACCAAGCCCCAGGACGCCCAGGTACAGCAATCATACCTTTGTTAAAGGTTGGAATTCCGCGTCCCGCTGGTTGAACGACTTGCGGCGCACGATCTGTTTTATACGGCTGACCGTTTCGTCCGGTGTTCATAGTCAAAACATAAGAAGAGATATCGGTTCCTTCAACAATATAGTCGAGACTGACATTGCTGCCGGCGATAGCTAGTGCTGTTGCAAAGGTAAATTGATTCTCAAGCATTGCCTCGCCGAAGTAGGCGTAGGCATCAGAGAACTTTTTATCAGCGCCCATCTCCCAATATTTCTTCATCTTTATCAAAGCTGAGTGCATTTTTTTAGCAGCAGCCTTAGTTTCAGAAACTATTCTACGTTCGCAATTATCCTGTGCTCGTTGCTTTTCTTTCAGACCTTTTTCAATACGTACATACTTTTCGCAAAGTCCATCAACATCAGATCCCAATGTGCTATACGAATTGATATTATTCAAAGCATAGGCCGCCACTTTTTGGGCCGTAGAGTTGGAAGCAGCTACCATCAATTGCTTCGTCTGCTCTTCATTGAAGCCTACTCGGAAAGTGACCGTCGTGTACTTCAAGTTATCTGAAGTTGGAATATTCAGCGTAAGTTGTTTTCGAAGTCCTGTTTTTCTTACTAGAGTCTGAATGGCTCCGCGTAGCATACCGTGATCGGAATCGTCGTTATTATAGTTCCAAACAAACTGACCGAAAATGCCTTTAGTCATTGGCTTGCCTGTCTCATCACTTACGCGATAAGCCGAGCCATAGAAAGCTTCCGTTGTTTGTTTATGGTTGTCAAAGACACGTGTTTTGCGCTCCTTCATATAAATGCCATAGTGAGAACTAACGCGTGTCTTGTCATAGAAGAATTGCGCACGAGAGAACTCATGAACTTTTCCTTCAGACCAAGTCGTGCTCAGGATGATCGGCAAACCAAAAAACATGTTTCTGAATTTACCGGTTTGGGTTGCTGTTATTTTTTCCCATTTTTGTACAGACTTCACGTTTGGATTTGTAGCCAATTTTTGAACGGAGGCAACGTTTCCGCGAACGAGGTCTTCGTAAGCCTTTGCGCCGATTGAATCTTGTGTGTCAAGCATGAAGGACATTGAAGAAGCAACTTGATCAAAGTTTGAAACACCAATGGATAACAGAGCCGCATGAGATTGAACAGAAAGTGACTTAATGTCGACATCTGTGATTTTCACGAAGACGTTCTTATCATCCACTTTTTCTACGTAAGTTTGGAATTGACCTTGGGCTAAGCCAGTTGTCGTCAATCCTGCTATTCCCACGCCTGCACCAGTAAAGAAGAACACGCCACCTTTGGAAATATAAGATGCGGCATCACCTGGAGCCCAAGACTTTAGATCTTTTGCGTTTGTAGGTGCTTCGGTCAGCTTTGGTAGAGATTCAACGGCATTGCGATTGTGCGCATATCTTACCGTCATCATTTCTTTTCCGGCCATTGGAATCATGCCGACCTGTGCCCAGAAAATCTTAGACAAGCCATTTGCATTTTCGAACCAGAATGCCAAACGTGGACCAATACCAGCTTCAATTTTGTGAAAGTTCACAACCTGGAAGCCCGCCGTGAAGTCACGGTATACCAAAGTCTCACGGGCTGGAGAGTAATCATAGCTGACAACTCGAGTGCTCGCTTTTGTAGAATCATGAGGTGTCAAGTTAACGACCTGAGTGACCATGTCAAAATCAAGATATAGTGCTGGCTCAAGCTTAGATTTTAGCTTGCGATCTTTATCTTTTGTTTTTTCTGGAGCAGAAGGCGTCTCTCCGTTATCAGTCTCTTCGCCGCCGTCTGAACTGCCATCTGCATTTCCGTCTGAGTTCCCGTTAGAGTTCCCGTCGGACTGACCATCAGAATTTCCGTTGGAGTTCCCGTTAGACTGACCGTTAGAGTTTCCGTTAGAATTTCCGTTAGAGTTTCCGTTAGAATTTCCGTTAGAGTTTCCGTTAGAATTTCCGTTAGAGTTTCCGTTAGAA
>JBBKWD010000169.1:0-11149 GCA_037968775.1 Bdellovibrio sp. | reverse complement strand
GCTCCTAAAAAAGCAGCAGCTACTACTAAGAAAGCAGCTACTAAAAAAGCAGCAGCTCCAAAAAAAGCAGCTACTACTAAAAAAGCAGCAGCTCCAAAAAAAGCAAAAACTGCTCGTAAGCCTAACGCGGCTTTCATGAGAGCTTTGACTCCATCTGCAGCTTTGGCAGCAGTTGTTGGTGCTAATCCACTTCCACGTACTGAAGTTGTTAAAAAACTTTGGCAGTATATCAAGAAGCATGACCTTCAAGATGCTAAAAACAGAAGAAACATCAATGCTGACGACAAACTTAAAGTTGTTTTCGGTGGCAAAGCTACTGTTTCTATGTTTGACATGACTAAGCTTGTTTCTAAGCATTTGAAATAGGTCTTATTCTTCAAATAAGTCTTTCAAAAGCCCAGGCAACCCCTGGGCTTTTTTTATTATTTCTTTAAAGTCCCGGCCCCCTGTGCTATACCAGGCCCATGGGAATTACGCCGCTTTCACTCGAAGAAATCAAAAAGATGACCCGTGCTTGCAGAATTGCGGCCGACACTCTGACCTACCTCGACAAATATGTAAAAATCGGAATAACGACGAATGAAATCGATCAGTTAGCTTTTGATTTTATGTCCACAAAGGGGGCTAAATCAGCCTGTCTCGGTTATCATGGTTACCCGAAGTACACTTGCACCTCAGTTAACGAAGTTGTCTGTCACGGGGTTCCTGATGAGACCGTTCTGAAGGATGGCGATATTATCAATGTCGACGTCACAGCCCTGATCGATGGATTTTACGGCGATACCTCAAAAATGTTCATGATCGGTAATGTTTCTCAGGAAGCAAAAGATATCATCGAAGTAGCTCGCATGGCGCGAGACCTGGGTATTGAAGCCATCACACCTCGGGGCTATACGGGCGATATTGGATTTGAGACCAACAAATATGTCACTCGACGCGGATTTACGACAGTCAAGGAGATCGGTGGGCACGGTGTGGGCCGAATATTCCATGAAGAGCCTTTTGTGCCGTCATTTGGAAAAAAGGGAAAGGGAGACCGTCTGGTTCCATTCCATTGCATTACAGTTGAGCCTATGGTGAACCAAGGCACAGATCAGGTGGATGAGTACGATATCGCTGGATCCAGTATTAAGTATTATCATACCTCCGATGGTCTTTTGTCGGCCCAGTTTGAGCATACTGTACTTGTGACGGACGTCGGCTATGAGATTCTTACCTTGCCATAGTACAATAGAATTAATAAAAAAATAGAGCCCTTTTTAAAATCTAGTAAAACAAAGGAATACAAATGTCTTTTACAACCTCTACGAATGGGAAGAACGCTATGAAAAAGAATAGCAAGGCTATCATGTCTGCAAAAGCTGTGAAAAAAACTAAAACGCCGACTGTGGATTACAAAGTTTGCAAAGAGGCGATGGAAAACCCGAAGGTTTTCGCTGAGCTGGCTCGTTGGGGTCGTGAGGAAATCAGCATTGCTGAAACTGAAATGCCAGGCTTGATGGCTCTTCGCACTGAATATAAAAAATCACAACCACTTAAGAATGCTCGTATCTCTGGTTGCCTGCACATGACTATTCAAACAGCCGTGTTGATTGAAACATTGATCGCTTTGGGTGCAAAAATTCGTTGGTCTTCTTGCAATATCTTTTCAACTCAAGACCACGCCGCTGTAGCAATGGCAGCAGCTGGTATTCCAGTATTCGCATGGAAAGGCGAAACTGACGAAGAGTTCAACTGGTGTATTGAGCAAACGATCACTGGTTGGGGTAAAGAAGGCTACAACATGATCTTGGATGACGGTGGTGACTTGACCAACATGATGCATGAGCCGCGCTTCACAAAAGAAATGAAGCAAATCCTTGGTATCTCTGAAGAGACAACTACAGGCGTTCACAATCTTGAATTGTTGGCAAAAGCTGGTAAGTTGAAAGCTCCTGCAATCAACATCAATGACTCTGTAACTAAATCTAAATTCGACAATCTTTACGGTTGCCGTGAGTCTTTGGCAGACGGTATCAAACGCGCAACGGACGTAATGGTTGCGGGTAAGATCTGTGTTGTTGCAGGTTACGGAGACGTCGGTAAAGGTTCTGCACAGTCATTGCGTGGTTTGGGTGCTCGCGTACTTATTACTGAAATTGACCCTATCTGTGCATTGCAAGCAGCTATGGAAGGTTACGAAGTAACGACTATGGAAGATGCCGCAGCACTGGGCGATATCTTTGTAACAGCAACGGGTTGCTGCGATATCTTGCTTGAAAAGCATTTCACAAAAATGAAAAACAACGCGATTGTTTGTAACATCGGTCACTTCGATATCGAAATCGACATGGCTTGGTTGAACAAAAATTCAAAAATGCGTGAAATCAAGCCGCAGGTTGATATCCATACATTGAAAAATGGAAAGCAAATCATCGTGTTGGCAAAAGGCCGTTTGGTAAATTTGGGTTGTGGCACAGGTCACCCAAGCTTCGTTATGAGTAATTCATTTACGAACCAAGTTTTGGCTCAAATTGAACTTTACCAAAATGGCAAGAAGTACCAGGACAATGTTGTCTACCGTTTGCCTAAGCAATTAGACGAAAAAGTGGCGGCTCTTCACCTTGAGAAAATCGGTGTGAAGTTGACGAAACTTTCTGGTAAGCAGTCGAAGTATTTGCATATGGATCCTGCAGGACCATTTAAGCCCGAGCATTACCGCTACTAAGGCCGGTGAAAAAGGCCCATCCGACTTGTTGTTTCGGGCTCCTGCCCTCAACCCTTCGGGCTTACGCACAAAACTAGCATCCTGCTAGTTTTGTGTCGGCGGCAAGTCCTCGCTACGGCGTACGGGTAGTACGCCTTCACTGCGGGCTGCCACCTCCGCCTCGCGTCTGAACCTTTTTGACCGACCTTAAAGTCAGTCTTGGTTTGGAGGCCGTTTGCCCTCTGGGCAAACGTGCCGGGCGCTCTCAGTCCTTTGGACTGAATCGCTCGTGGGTCGCTGCGCTGGGTTTGGCTTGTAAGAATTGAATATGTTTGTGAAGATCGGGTGGTTCTTTTGGGACTGTCCGATCTTTTTTTTGGGGAGATGCCGTGAAGTATTTTTTCGTTGTTTTGATTACTTTATTTGCTTCTGTTGGTGTGGCTCGGTTGTCGGATGGGAAAGTGACTTTTAAGGTAGAGAAGCACGGCCTTCATTTGGGGCTTGCTTCGGGATTTCACTTTAATAAAGAGGCTCCTGCGAGTTTGGTGATCGGTGCTACTGAGGTTGCTCCGAATCCTAAGGAAGAAAAATCTTTGGTTTTTGATGTTTCTGCTGTTGGAACTAAAGTCTTTAAATTGGGATTTTATGTTTGTGATGACCAGAAAACTGTTTGTGAAGAGCATTCTTATGATTATCAAATTCTAAATGGCAAAGTTCAGCCTACAGGGAAGGCTGCTTCTTTGGGGGGGGACTCGAAGAAGGATGCGACTCTTCAAAGTGGACAGACAGAGGCTTCAAAGGTTTCCGTTAATCATCATGGATTTATTGAAAATGATTTTGAGGCTGCTTTGGCCTTCGCTAAAAAGAAGAAACAAGTAGTCTTGGTTGATTATGGGGCACCTTGGTGTCCAGCCTGTGTTCGTTTGGAGACGGAAGTTTTTGGAACGAAAGAGTTTAAAGGTCTGACAGAAAAAACTATTAAGCTTTATATGAATGCGGATATTGTAGCCAATAAAGCCTTTGGTTCTAAGTATAAAATCAAAGCCTTGCCGACTTTGTTGGTGTTGAACTCTGAGGGTGAAGAGCTTTATCGCTCACTGGATTTTAAGCCCGTGGCAGATCTTGCCAAAGAATTAAAACCTCAGTTGAAGCTGAATAAGAACAATTGGCCCGCCATCATAGCGAAGGCTGAAGCCGGGGATGCGACCGCGATTTTGAAGATGGCCGATCAAGCCTTTGCAAAATTAGACTATGAGCAAGCCACAAAGTGGTACAGCAAATTGGACTCTAAAACGGATGCTTTGTATGCTTACTCTGAATCTAACCTGTGGGCAGATAAATTTGAAAATGATAAAGAAAAAAATAAAGCGGACTATTTGGAAGTTTTGAAAAAATGGAGCACCAAAAGTCCTGACACCTACACAGCACTTTCTAGTCGCAATGACTGGGCCCAGGTTTATCGCGATGCCAAAGAAGATATGCCAGACAACTTAAAAAATGAACTACAGAAAAATCGAGCGCTGGTTGCGGGCTTGTTAGAAAGTCATGCAAAGACCTTGGCATTTTTTAAAGCTTGGCCGGTATCAAGTCTGGCGCCCTTTGAAAAAGCAGAATTGTTGAACCAGAAAATGACTTCTGAAAAAGCCCTGCAGTTAGAACAAGAAGTTGCAGAGACCAAAGCATTATTAAAGACAGAGATGCTTCAACATAAGTTCAGCGTGCAAAAGCCCGGTGAGATTTTAGTGGGCTCGTATTACTTGCGACAGGCGGGGGTTCCAGAAGTGGAAGAAAAGTGGCTTTTGGAGTTGCAGACAGCGCAGCCGGAGTCTTATGTGTACTCGATGCGATTGGCACGCCTTTATGTCCGACAGAACGATTACTCGAAAGCTTTGGCACAGGCCGAAAAAGCTGTGGAACAAGGAGCCGATGCTAGAATGTCGAATTTGAAACTCTTGGCTGAAATTCAAAAAGAGCTGAAACAGAAAGATGCCTCTAAAAAATCAATTGATCGCGCGCTGGCTTTGCCGGAAGCAAAACACGAAAAGTTCCAGAATCTTGCGAAGTCTTTGGAAGAGATGAAGAAAGGTCTCTAGCGATCGCGGACAATGCGTCCAAGGCAGCGGATATTCCTCATGCATCGTGGGCAGATTGGCTACAGAGTAGGCCTGGCGATGCGAAGATTGCATCAGAATTTCATTGTTGGTAAGCGAGATGCCGTTCATTTCGTAAAGCCACGTGTGGCTCAAAGTTCGTATCCTCAGTTTTCTATTGGGAATCGAATTGACTCTGCTATTCAAAATATGTTGTCGTGAAGCCATCCCTCCCGACGAAGGAGGGGAGTGTTTTTATGGGAAAAATTAACAGAAGAGCATTTTTTAGAATATTGAAAAATCAATACTTCTCGTCATTGATAGTATTTCAAGTTCTTCCTCAGAAAAGTTTGGCCTTTATCGGAAATACTTTTCGGAAAGCAAAAAAAACAAGCAGTGCGGCCTACCGACTGGTGCATGTTAACGCCACGGCTTCTCCTTATATCACGCTCTATAAAAATACAGCGGGTGTTTTTTTTAAACAACCTACCCAACCGACAGCGCGTCCGGCAAGCGATGCTTATGGCGTTTCCTTTGGAGCCGATGGTACCTATATGGCGGCCGCCCATAGCGGTACGCCATATGTGACCATTTATAAACGTGCAGGTGATGCCTATACAAATCTTGCTGATCCCACCGGCGGTCTGCCAGCGGGGAATGCGAATGGCTGCTCTTTTACTCCCGACGGAGTCTATCTAGCGGTGGCCCACGTGACGCCGCCGCGAATAACTATATATAAACGCACAGGAGATGCTTTTGCGAAGTTAGCAGATCCAGATGTTATTCCGACTGCCACTGCGACGGGTTGTGCTTTTAGCGCAGATGGAGTGTATCTGGCCGTTTCTCATGGAACATCGCCGAGGATCACTATTTATAAACGCACCGGTGATACATTCACTAAATTGGCTAATCCAGCAACACTTCCAGCTGGCGGCAGTAACGGTTGCGCTTTTAGTCCTGATGGAACTTATCTAGCCGTTGCTCACGCTACCAACCCTCGAATAGCTATCTACAAACGATCGGGTGATGTATTTACGATGTTAGCGGATCCGGCTGTTATTCCCACGAGTGACGGGAATGGTTGTGCCTTCAGCAATGATGGAACCTATCTGGCTGTCGCACATACTTCGACACCGAGGGTAACTATATACAAGAGGTCGGGCGACACATTTACAAAGCTGGCAGATCCAGCCGATTTACCTGGTGGCACAGGTACGAGTTGTATGTTTAGCTATGATGATAAATATCTCGCAGTGTCCCACTTAACAGCCGCGCCCAGATTGATAATTTATGAGCGCTCGGGTGATACGTTCACGAAGATTGCTGATCCAGATATCGCCCCTCCTGCCGGTGGGGGATATGGCGTGGCCTTTGCCTATACGACTACGTGATAGGGGCTTAGTTATTTACACGGAGCATTTTCCTGCTCCGTGTTTTTCTAAACGCACTATTTAACCCGAAGCGTATGGCACATCACTCCGCCACGCTTGGCATAAGGGCCATTTGCACTATCGATATTTATGGATATTGATGAAAAATCACCGTCAAACCAACTCAATAAGACCTGTCTAGTTTCAGGATAAGTTCCAAATACCGAGGGCGTGCCAAAATAGGCATAGTGATTGACATAAGCATTTCCAGAGTTGTTAGGATTAACGGTGAGCTCTCTTAGCAACGAATGGGTCTTAATGCCGTTCACTTCAAAAACCTGCCCCGCATAATCCACGGCAGAAAAGTCAAATGTGATAATGTTATGTCGGATTTCAACTTCGCAGGGGCGATTGAGTTGATCCACTCCGGTGTAACTTCCGGCAATCGGGGCCAACTCAAGGGGTTGCGCTTGAGCAACCGACATTAAACATGCGACAAAGCTAAGTCCAAATAGAGAAATAATTTTTTTCATTTTTTAACTCCTGTAAAGTGTTTCGTGTCTAATTTCGTATGTTTGTTCGCTAAAGGCTAATTAAATATTATGAATTCAAAAGGTTCCATTATATGGTCCATCAAGTAATAAATGGAGCCATATATGAGCACTATATCCTATGCAATTGTCATGAAAGCCTTAAAAAATCTCTTACGGGCACAAAAAATTTCTTATGCTGATCTCGCAAACAGAATTGATGTTCCAGAAGATACATTGAAGAAATGGTTCACTTCGACGGATGGGGCCTATAGTCGTATCTCACTTATTTGTCAGGCTGCCGGAGTGTCTTTTTCGGAGTTGCTAAAGGATCTTGAAAGGCAAAATGTCGTGACCTATGAAATGGGGGGGGAGCAACAAGCCTATTTTTCCAAAGACTACCACGCCTTTAAAGTCTATTGGCTGTTGGTTTATGAGCGTCTCTCCGTGGAATCCATTCAAAAACTACTGCAGCTAAATCTCGGGGAGCTTAAAAAGATTTTGCTCAAGTTAGATCGTTTTAAACTTATAGAGCTTGGTCCCTATGATAAGGTCGTGACGCCCGAAGTGGTGCCCATACGTTGGAGTCCTAAAGGTGTATTTATGCGGAAGATTTTTACGGATTGGAGTCATGGAGTTATTGAAAAGAGTACTTCTTCGGAGAAAAGTGGGGACATCATTTTACAATATTTCCAAATTTCTTCCGAGTCTGAGGTTGAGTTGCGAGAAGACCTAATAAAGCTGGAAGAAAAATATGCCCGCAGAACTTCCAGAGAGATGGGGATGAAAGAAATTGAAATAAAAAAAATGCGTTTCTTGTGTGCCTTGGCCGAAGGGGGATATGTCTAGACATAGACCTGCTCTTTCGGTAAATAAATGGCACCCGTCGTAGATTGAGAGCAGGGTGGGATGCAAGAGCTCTTCCGACTCGACCCTAGAGATAGCTAGCTTGATTCTGATAGCTGCAAAAAAAAGACTCAGCTTCATACAAGTTCTAAAAATCATTCATCATAAAACGCCCGCACTTTAAACCCGAGCGAGTGTTGCGGACTTCCTGAACCGACATATTCAGTTTCTTTGCCATGTATTCATCATGGTGGATATGGCCCAAGTTTTTAGAAGCTTGAAAAATACCAATGGCCTGACGAACTTTTCCTAAAACGCGGAAATCATTATTAGCCACTCGATACTCGATGAGTTTTGCGGGCTTGATCCAGCCATGCTTCACAATCGATTGTGCAAAGGGATCGTTCGGGAACCACGCGACCAACAGGGATGCGATCTTCAGCTGATTTAGTTTAATCACCTGAACATCCACTTTATAGTTTGTATCGGCGATGAGATTGCGCACTTCATTTTCAGACATCGACCACGCGGCGGCCTTGTTGCTCATCGAGTTCTCTAGAGTCTGTCGGTAAAAAAAGTCAAAAAAGAGCTGTTCTGCCGTCGGGCGGTAGTTCGGATTCATTACGCGACTCATGAAGCCCTTAGAATAGTCCCGCAGGTAGGGCCAGCGATTCGCGGGCACATTCGAGACATCTTTGATTTGCTCTTGATGGCTAGGGTCAAAATAGTTGCGCAGAATATTCAGCAACAAAGTAGCGTGTTTGTTGAGGGGCATCTCGTGCATCATTCCGAAATTGACCTGAATAGAAATGGGGTTCGATTTCTCCGTTCCCATGCCGCCAGATTTCTCGATCAATGCCAGGGTTCTTTCAAGTTCAATAACTTCCTTTTCAAGAATAGGGTCCGTCACGATTTCAATGACATTGTTTGAATTTTTGGACCAATCAATATTCGGGTCATCCGAAGTTTCATTCACTTCGATTTTTATATCGATATTTCCGATTTTAGAGCCTTTGATGCGCATCGTTTTTTTATCAATCACTGCCGATGTGCCGCCGAGGTCTTGAATCACTAAATCCACCACGCGCTGTTGGCTAAGCTTCATCAACTCGATTTCGATACCGAAACGCTGTTCTGGCATGGGGGCATAGAATTCAGTTTCTGCTGTTTGTAGAAAGTCGATGGCCTGCGCTGAGGGGGAAAGAGTGAGCGCAACCAATAGAATAAAGACGCCGGTTTTTAGCGATTGTGTTTTCATAAGGTGTTTGGAGTGCAACCCCAAGGCCAGAATTTGGAGCTATTTTCGAATTCAAATCGAATAGACGAGGAGTCCTTGGGATTTCCTAACAAAAGCCTCATCACATCCCAATTAATGGCACCAAACGTAAAGCAATTCAACACCGTCTCATTTTGAGAAAGGTACCAGGTTCTTTTCACATGAAAAGAACCTGGTACCTTTTAACTCTTCTTCAATTCGAAAGAAATTTTCCCAAGGGATTTTCCGTTGGCCAGAATTTCGATGTGGTGTTTTCCTGGGTAGAGAACGCGGGTGGTGACGGGTTTAAAGGAATGGCTTTTTTGAACGGCTAGCCACTCGCCCGGCTTAAGAGATTTCTGGGTCAGCTTAAACACCTTGCCCGCGTCACCTCGGGATTTTTTATAGTGCATAAGATAATCAATAACTACGAGTCCTTTTTGCATCGACTGCAGCTCAAATTCAAAATGAATTTTGTCGCCGACCTTGAGGGATTTTTTATCCAATTTTAGGCCGCGCAATTTAAAATTCATCTGCGTGTTCACGCCAATCAGCTTTAAGGCTCCGGGATGGCCTTGCTTGATAAGCCCTCGCAGTGAGTGCCGAGTGATCCAAGAGATTTTTGCTTGGTCCTTTTGGGCGGCCTCTTTTTTCCAGCGGATCAGGGTCTTTATGACGATAGTTGGATGATCCTTGGTGATGTCATTGAGATGATTAGCCACGGACTTGCGAACATAGAGCTCGTCATCGTATTTCAGTTTTTCTAAAAGCTCCAGGGTTGGGGTTGGGTTCTTGACTAGAAACCCCAATCGTTCGCCCCAAGGCAGGCGGGGGCGGCTGCCTTCTGAAACCCACCTTCGCACATGATGAACCGGGTGGTCGGTGAGCTGATGCAAGTACTTAAAGCTCAGGCTCTGGTGTTTGAGTAAAAAGGGACGCACAGCAAATTCGGCAGTGAATTTCTGGGTCAGGTCCGTCAGGGCCACAAGTGATTCTTCGGCATGATCCAAACCGTAAAGTTGAATGAACTCTGTAAAGGGCCATAAATCAAAACCCTTTAAGGGGGCCTGCGGTGACTTTGGCTTGCTAGAAGTGAGCAAGATAATTTCCAGGGCCTTTAAATAGTTTTGCGGTAAATGCTCATGTAGTTTTTCAGCAATCAGCCGCGTGCGAGCTTTTAGCTCAAGGGTTAATAGCTGAGGAATCAGCTTTTCAAATTTCTTTGAATCAAAGGCGGGGTAGTGAGAGCGAATGTGTGCGGACATTCGTTTCACGAGGCCTTCACTCATCCAGTGCTTGAAGGCCGAATCTTTTGAAGTGTCACCTTTTTGTGGCATTGGCAGAGTCCTTATCTAGAACTTTAACTTATCACAATAAGCACGTAGCTCTTGGATGCTCTCGCGGATGTCATCGAGGGCGCGGTGGTTGTTGGCTTTTTTGTAGGTGAATTTAAATTTGTTGTTCATGATGACCTTCCAAGAGGATACGTCCACCATACGATAGTGCAAAGCCTTGGAAAACTCGGGCATGTATTTGTCGATAAAAAGGCGATCTTGCATGATCGAGTTTCCGGCAAGAATTGGTTTCTCATTGGCTTGGGGGAAGTACTTTTTCACCATGTCCATGAGTTTGGCTTCGACTTGGTCAGGGGCCATGCCGTTAGGGACCTTCGCCGTCAGTCCGGATTTAGCGTGATGCTCAGTATTCCACTTATCCATGGACTCGAGATATTTTTGGGGTTGCTTGACCACAGTTTCAAAGGTCGCAAGTTCGGCAAAATTGAGGTCCGTTACGATGGCGGCGACTTCGATAATGACTTCCTTGTTCACATCAAGGCCGGTCATTTCCATATCAAGCCATAAAAGCCTATTCACAATTGAATCCTATTCTAGGGCAAATCAAGCCCGATATTAAGACGCCATTGTGAAGGATGTCAGAGGGAGAAACAAGAACTTAGGCCTTCTGTTGCTCCATGCCGGAGCGAAGGGCTCGTTCGACGGTTTGAACCAGAGTGCGCTCATCCCAGGGCTTGTCGATAAAGGCAAAGACCCCCAGGCGCTGGGCCTCTTGGATCATTTCTTTTTGGCCATAGCCGGTGTGAATGATGAAAGGAATTTGCAGGTTGTTTTCGCGCATCCATTTTAGGACTTCAAGGCCGTTTTTCTTGGGCATTTTTTCGTCTGAAAGAACGGCATCAAAAGATCGGGATTTGAGGAGGTCGATGCCCTCAAGGCCATTAGAGGCTTGCTGAATTTCACTTGCAGAGTCCTCAAGGAGTGAGAATAGAACTTCTCGGAGTTCTGTTTCATCATCAATAATTAGAAGGCGGCCCTTCGCAGGAGTTTCAGACATATACGATATTATGTCAGATA
>JBBKWD010000168.1:0-11888 GCA_037968775.1 Bdellovibrio sp. | reverse complement strand
ACATCCCCTTCGGGCTGGAGTGAGTTCTTTTGGCTTTGGTGGATCTAATGCCCATGTCGTGCTGGAGCAAGCTCCGAATCAAAACCTTCGCTCCCCCGTAAAGCAAAGAGATCACCTTTTCGTGTTCTCTGCTAAAAATGCGGAGGCCTTAGCGCGCCTAGGGCATCAGGCTCTATCTCACTTTCACTCTTTAAAATTTGCCGACTCAAGGGAAGAACAAAATTACCTGCAAGATCTTTCGTTCACACTTCGGGAGGGGAGAACAGCGCTTTCACATAGGATCACCATAATCGCAGCCTCGATCTCCGAGTTAAATGAAAAGTTGCAATTATTTTTGAAGGATTCAAGTTACTCTTCGGGAGTTCTCGCGGGCATTGTTCGAACGGGGTCCTCCGTTCAAGAGCCTATCAAGAGTGCAGGACAGCAGAAGGGGCTTTTTGTACTCGCCCAAACCTGGATTGCTGGCGGTATCCCATCATGGCAAGAGTGTTATCCGCGGAATCAGGCGCAATTGATTTCACTGCCCGGCTATCCCTTTGCGCGAGATCACTTTTGGACGGAAGCGGTCTGTAAAAGTTCTTTAAGCAGCAGCCCAAAATTGAAGGTCTTGAATAATGATTCATCCGAAATTTCGGGAACCGACATCAGCGCGCTGGTGAAAAACACTGTGGCCTCCATTAGTTCCTATGCAGTGAATCGAGTTCGAGATGACCAGCGACTGATTTCAGATTTGGGATTCGATTCGGTCATGCTCATCGAGTTTGTCACAGTTCTTTCAGAGCATCATGAAGCGGCCGCGCGAGTTCTTCCAGGACTCTTGGCAGCGGATGTGCCTATTTCCGAGTTAATAGCCAGTCTTTTTCCAGAGGGAATTCTTATTCTCTCTGGGGCAGCTCCGTCGGTAAAGACAGATTCCACTGTAGTGAGGTCTTACGAAACAAGTATCGAAATGTTTCCGGAGCTGGTGGATCTGCAAAGTCGCTTTGTGAAGTTTAATGAACTGGGAATTACTCCTACCTATTTCAGTTTGAATGAGGGGACTTCAAAGAATACGACCACAATTGATGGTCATGAGTTGAGTAATTACTCATCTTATAACTACTTGGGACTTTCAGGAGACCCCGATGTTGTCGCCGCGACTGTGGATGCCATTCATAAATATGGAACGTCAGTTTCTGCCAGTCGGATTCTTTCTGGCGAAAAGCCTTTGCACCGTGATTTGGAAAAGAGTCTGGCTGGATTCATGGGCTGTGAAGATGCGATTGTATTCGTTGGGGGGCATGCAACGAATGTTTCTGTGATTGGGCATCTGATCGGACCTGAAGATATTATTCTTTATGATTCACTAGCTCATGACAGTATTGTAGGTGGAGCTATTCATTCCGGAGCGCGAAGACGATCGTTCCCACATAATGATATGGACGCCTTGGATGCCATACTGGAAGAAGTGCGGCCCGCGGCACGTCGTATTTTAATTGCGGCTGAAGGCGTTTACAGTATGGATGGGGATATAGTTCCTCTGAAGAGACTGATCGAAATAAAAAAGAAGTATGGAGCTATATTGTTTTTGGATGAAGCCCACTCCTTGGGTGTGATTGGCGCAACAGGACGAGGCGCAGGTGAGCATTGGGGAGTTTTGAGGTCGGATGTAGATTTATGGATGGGTTCCTTGTCTAAATCCTTTGCTAGTTGCGGCGGATTTATTGCGGGCAGTGCAAAAGTAATCAACTATTTAAAATATACGACTCCGGGCTTTATTTTCAGTGCGGGAATTACGCCCTCGAATGCTGCGGCAGCCTTAGCTGCCGTTAAAAAAATTGAGGCAGAGCCTGAACGCGTGCGAACCTTGCAATCAAGAAGTGAGTTCTTTATTAATCAATGTCGAGAACGGGGTATTGGCGTGGGTCTGAGTCAGGGTACGGCGATTGTCCCGATCATCATTGGGGATTCCTATAAATGCATGCTTTTAAAAGATCGTCTGCGAAAACGCGGAGTCAATGTCGATCCGATTATCTATCCCGCGGTACCGGAGCATCTGGCTCGCCTGCGTTTCTTTTTAACGGCTTTGCATACCGAAGACCAAATTCAAAAAACCGTGCAAGCCCTATATGAGGAAATGAATGTCTAAAGCGGATGGGCCTTGGAAAGATCTATTTTCGATAGCAAAGTTTTTTGCACTCGAGCAAAGCATGGAGCCAGATCTCCCTGCAGAGGTGGGGCACTATCCGGGGATAGAGACCTATTCCGAGAAAAGAAGAGATGATTTTTTACGCGGTCGATATTGTGCAGATCAGGCAGCGTTGGAAGCTTTCGGTTTGAGGTTCTCTAGCTTACCTGCAAACTCCGATCGGTCGCCTGCTTGGCCACCAGGAGTTGTGGGTAGTATTTCTCATAGCCGTGTTTGGACGGGGGCGGCGGTTGCTAAGGATGATCTTTTGCATTCGGTAGGACTTGATTTCGAAAGCGTCGGGCGTGTTCAAGCTAAACTAGATTCTAAAATTATGACCGAAGGTGATTTGAAGCTTCATAAGGCTCTGACTGAGGAAGAGCTTCGTACGGTGATCTTTTCCGCCAAAGAATCTCTCTATAAAGCCATCTTCCCCATCAAAAAAGAATTTTTCTATTTCGATGCAGCTTCTGTTGTAGAGATCGACGCTTCCGCGAGATCTTTCAAAATAGATCTCGCACCCAAGTATCATCATTTGGGCGTGGACGGGAGTGCTTCGTTTTGCGGCAAGTTTAAAATATTTGAATCACAGTGTTTAACCGTCATCGAGATTTCTCGCCGATAGGCAGAGAAGATAGCTAAGGCTTGACTCATTGGACTAGGCCGATGCGAGAATTATTCTTAGGTATGTTCCTATGAATAAAACGCAATCGCCTGAACAACAACAAACCAAAAGAACTTATTGCTGCTTAAACGAATGATTAATGAATCGTGATTGTGGTTAGGTACTGAGAAACTATTTAAATTATTTGTGTGTCTGATTTTATACTTTGACCTGAGAAGCTGTTAATTAAAGGAAACTGTTGAAGGGCCCTAAGATCGAGTGCTGGGGCCCAATATGTAAATTGGAGCGGGAGACGGGACTCAAACCCGCGACCTATGCCTTGGCAAGGCATCGCTCTATCAACTGAGCTACTCCCGCGCTCGAAGAGATATCGAAATTACAGTTGCCACTTATTCTTGTCAACGGCTAAAACTATAAAAATGCAGGAACAATTGGTAGGAAGACTTAAAAAATGGATGATATTTGCATTGATAGGCAGCTTTGCCTATTTTGCGGGCTATATTTGGGGGCAAAGACAAAGCCCGGAGCCTACAAGGCCTCCCCCAGTTAAGATTCAGAAGGTAGAACAGCTGCAAGGCAAGTCTAAATAGCTCTGCGCGGGCCTCAGGCTTTTAATGTGATCTAATAATGAGGTGGCTTATCATTCGCCGGACCGATTTCAAGGTTCCCGAGGGTGGCTTCCTTGAATTTTTTGACCAGGGTGCTCATGGCGTCTTCAAGTTTATCAATACTTTTTTGTTGTTGGATGACGACCTGGTTGAGGTCCTCTAGTATGACATCTTGGTAAGCGATTTTAGTTTCGAGATGGGTGATTCTTTCTTCAGACATGAGGAATGTCATCGCACTTAGGGGTGAATTTGTAAATCCAAAATCCGTTCAAAAGCTTATTCGAGTATCTTCTTCAGCCTGGTTCCCACTGAAAGTTGCTGATTGGCTTAAAAAGGACGAAAGAATCGGGCAGAGTGTACTAAAAATTGTGTCTGAATATAAATTGGGTTTGCGTGTTCTCACTTCGAAGGCCGATACCTAAGCTGGTATTTTGAGACCAATTTTTGGAATAGTCGACATGGGCCCCCTTTGGCTCAATAGAGCAACTGAGCAGACTATTAGTTTCAAGAATCAATTCCATCGAGTTGATTCGCACAAACCGAACTTTCTTTTTTCCAAAAAGTCGGGTCCCTGCGGAATCAGGTGTTTCGTTGGTCTCGAGATTATCATGTTCACTTTCAGAGCGAAACCAACGATTGATCTTTTCGTTGAGAGATTCAACCATCCGTTCGTCAGCGCCGTCTAATAGAACTTTGCTCTGATCTTCCGCCCAACCGGAGGAGACAGAGGCGAGGTCGCGGCCTTTTTTGGGGGCTCGTAAAAGAGGGGGCTCCTCTTGCTCAAGGGCTGAAAATTCTTTCATCGTTTGGAGAGTGTGAAGGTCTTCGGCCGTGAGGGCGCCGAAATTCTGATAAGCAAGAAAAAGGACTGTAAAAATGCCCAATAAAACGTACTGCTGCTTCATTAAGTTAGTATAGCCAAGGGGATGCGACAAATACCCGAAGACTTTTCGGAGTGTTTCAAGATGGGATTTTCGACGCCGCATCGGCAAGGTCCGTTTAAGGTTGAAAGACAGAGTCTGATTGTGAAACGAATCCCTGGTTGATCTTCTCTCTTGCTCCGGGCCGGGTCCAACTCTATATTCAGTCCACATGATTTGGCCGTTTATTATCATTTCCTACTTCAGTCTGTTTGTTTTCGGTTTGACCGATAATATTCGCGGCCCCTTGTTCCCAGAAATTTTAAAGGCCTATGAGGTATCCGATTCTTTTGGCTCCTGGATGTTTGCCCTCAGTGCGATGTCGGGTTTTATGGCTAGTTATGGAACACGCCAACTTTTGCGTCGCTATGATCGTAAAGCTGTTTTGCAGGGTGGATGTTTAGGATTGATCGCGGCCTTGCTGGGGATGGGGTGGTCTCCGAGTTTTACTATATTCCTTTTTTGCAGTTTAGTTTTCGGGTTGAGTTCAGGGGTCATTGGTTTGATCCCCAACGTATTAGTCCCGTTAGGGGCCCCTTCGGCTTACAAGCAACGTTTGTTGTCGGGATTGCATGCGATGTACGGGTTGGCAAGTTTGTGTGCCCCCTTGTTAGTGGCGCAAGTGGGTGCGCTGACAGGGAACTGGCGACATGTATTTGTGGTGGCCGCGCTGGGCCCATTGGGACTCTTTCTGTATTCTTTGCACTCAAGTCACAAAAACCTCTACTTGAAGCCACCTCCTAGGCTCGAAAAGACCTCTTTTAAAATTGGCCGGCATCTGTGGCCGCAAATATTTTTGGCGATGATGCTGAGTTTTGACGTCGCGGGTGAAATCATGATTTCTTCTCGTTTGGCTTTGTTCATGCGCCGAGAGTGGAATTTTGATTTAGAACATTCGAGTCTTTATGTGACCTATTTCTTTATCTCAATGTTAGTCGGGCGAAGTTTTTTTGCCTTTGTTCATTTAAAGCATTCAATTCGGCTCTTGCTGACTTCATCCATTGTTCTAACGCTTGTTTTTGGTTTGGCTGGTTTATTTTTTCATCCATTTTTTTTGGCGCTCACAGGCCTTGCGATTGCGCCCTTTTATCCGTTAACGATCGCCTATATGTCGAATGAATTTCCCGGAGATTTAGATGCGGCAATTTCCTATATGATGGCGACCGACTCACTGATGCTCGTCGTGATGCATTTACTGATCGGAAAGTTGACCGATGATTTTGGAATTCGCCAAGCGCTGTTGATCGGCATGTTATTTTTTGTCGTGTCTTTAATTTTGATAAGCAGTTATGACTCCTTGTTTAAGCGAAACAAGTCTCAGAATCCAGTCAGTCCCTAAATCGCACAAGAGGCTTCGCGAAGAAGATTTTGAAGTAAAATCTTAGAGCGCGCCTAAAAAAAATATCGTATCGACATCTTTTATTTTAATTTTGCCAAACCACACGAATCAAAGTTTCATTTCTAAAGTTATCGGCTCTTTCTAATCCTTACACTAATAGTTTGTGCAAAAATCTATAGGATTGTAAAACTATAGAGGAGGTTAGGAAGCGTATGAAATATTTCGGATTGTTGACAGGTTTGTTGTGGAGTCTAACGGGCTTTGCACAAGTACTCCATTTGAATGAGGCTTTAGTGGAGGGGTTGAAAAACTCTCCTAAACTCCAAATGTCTGAATCGCAATTAAAAGAAACTGAGTGGAAAAAGAAAGAATCTTATTCAGGTTTTCTGCCGACTTTGTCTGCTTCGGCTAATTACCTTTTAGATAAAAAATATGTTCTCACAGACGTGATTTTTGCAAATAATCTCGTTTCACTTGAACAGGTCATTCCGACCACGACGGTTTATCTGACGGCTCAATGGTCCATCTTTGATGGTTTTGCCAGTTCGAATCGTCTTTGGGGAGCGCAATCTTTTGAAAAGTCGGCGCAAAATGATTTTGATTGGAATCACTTTCAAACAGAGCGCGAAATTGCAGTTCTTTTTTATAAAGCCTTAGCTGCCAAAGAACTCAAGATCGTGTCTTTGCAAAACTTTAAGGCCGTACAAGATCATCTTAAGGATGTGCGGTTATTTAAAAAAGTCGGTGTTTCGACACATTTCGATGTCCTGCGTGTGGAAGTGCAGCTGAGTGTGGCGGAGTCCGAAGTTTTAAATGCCACTGACAATGCGGAAGTGGCAAAAGGACGATTGAGTGAAGCTCTTGGTCGGCAACAGGATGCTGCTGAGGTGGAGGGCCGTTTGCCTAAGCCAGAGAAGTCGATTGTTCGCGCCGTTGAGAATAGTGATCTTTCCCAACGTAAAGATTTGCAGGCGTTGAGAGATAAAGCGGAGGCTTTCAAGTACCAAGAAAATTCGTCGGAACGCTATTGGGTTCCGCGGTTTTCTCTCTTTGGGCAGTATCAATACTATAATAATCGCAATGATGATTATGATGATTGGGATCAGTTTCGGGATGCCTATCAAGTGGGTCTGAATATGACCTGGAATATTTTTGACGGAAATATTTCGCGTGCGCGTTCGAAGCAAAGTATCGAACAGCGTTTTCAGACTGAGAAATCATTGTATCAAGCGGAAATTAAAGCCAAGCGAGACTTCGATATGTGGAAGCGAAAGTTCTTATATTTTTGCTCCGTCTTTGAGTCTCGCCAAAACGACGTAACGAAATCCGAAGAAAGTGTGCGTCTGGCTCGGGAAGGTCAAAGAGTTGGTGCGCGTACGAACACCGATGTCTTAGACGCCGAAGCGGAACTCTTTAGAGCTCGGGCGGGTGTCGTGAACGCGCAAATTGGGGCGATTGAGGCCTTAGCGAATTTGGAACTCAGTACTGGTCAAAAGTTGGTTGAGTATCGTTGAAGCTGAAGAAGGAAAAAGAACTATCAGCGTCGGTGCTTATCGAACCAGTTTCGAAATTTGAATGATGGGATTAGAATATCCGGGTTGAGATTTTGCAGAGGCAATTTTCAAATAGCTGCTTAAAAGCAAAGCTAGAAAAATAAAAAACCAATTGCTCGGCGTAAAATACATCAACATAGGTTTAGGAGACCTTTCGGTTTTTTAAATAGCCTAAATAGTACTGAATACCGCTGGTTATACTCAAAATGACGCTCACCCACAAGACCCCGTAGCCAATTTTATACAAATAAGGAACATCGGGCTCAAGGTTTCCAATAATTACAATGGGAATGGCGACCATTTGCATGGCCGTTTTCCATTTTCCGGCAGGTTTGGCGTCGATGACGATTTGATCTGCCGCAGCAACGGAGCGAATACCACTGATAAAGTTATCTCTCGCCAGAATAATGATGACCATCCAGGCGTCGATTTTGCCCTGTGACAAGAGCATGGCCAAGACGCTGGTGACGAGGATCTTGTCGGCGATGGGATCCATGAATTTGCCGAAATTGCTGACTGCATTGTATTTTCGAGCGAAATAGCCGTCATAGTAGTCTGTAATCGAAGAGAGGATGAACAAAACAGCTGCAAGTATGTTCCAGCGCAACTCATTGGGCCACATGCACCCCACGATGAGGGGGACCATGAAGATGCGACTCATGGTGATTCTCATCGGCAAGGCTTTTTGCCATTCGGTAGGCTGCACGCGCGGCTCCTTTTAAAATTTCATCTGGTCTAACCCTATCAATTTAGGTTAGAAAGAATCAATGTTTATTCATCGTCATCGTGTGCAGTTTTATGAGACCGACCTCATGGGAATCGTTCATCACAGCAACTATCTTCGATTTTTTGAAGAAGCGCGAGTGGAATGGGCTCACAGCCGGGGTTTGATTGATTATCAACAGCCCGAATCGGCCAGTCATTTTGCGGTTTACGAAACCCAAGTTCGACATTCGAAACCGACATTCTTTGGCGATGAATTAAAAATTGAAGTTCAAGGTCGTACCGAAGGCAATCGATTGATTTTTCAATATCAATTGCGCGGACGAAACGATGAGGTCTGTGCATTGGGAAAAACAGTGCATGTAGCTCTCGGAAAAGATTTGAAACTAATGAGGATGCCGGCCGAAGTGAAGGCTGCAACGGAGAGTGAATTATGGACAGAAACCTGGCTTTAGAATTTGTACGAGTGACCGAAGCAGCCGCTTTAGCTTCGGCACGTTGGGTTGGACGAGGCGACGAAAAAGCAGCTGATGCTGCTGCCGTTGATGCCATGAGAAAAGCTTTTGATACAATTCGTATGGACGGCACTGTCGTGATCGGTGAGGGCGAACGTGACGAAGCACCGATGCTTTATATCGGTGAAAAAGTCGGCGCCAAAGCCGAAGATGCTCCCTCCTTAGATATCGCCTTAGATCCGTTGGAAGGCACAACTATTTGTGCGACTGGCGGAGTCGGTTCTATTTCTGTGATGGCTGTTTCTGAACACGGTAAATTCTTGCATGCGCCCGACACTTACATGGATAAAATCGCCTGTGGTCCGGCGGCTCGTGGAAAAATTGATATTGATCTTTCAGCGACTGAAAATATTCAACGAGTTGCGGAAGCTCTTAAAAAACCAGTTAGTGAGCTCACTGTTGTGATCTTAGAGAGACCTCGTCACACGGACCTTATTGCGGAAGCCCGCAAAACAGGGGCCCGTATTAACTTGATCGGTGATGGCGATGTTTCAGCCGCGGTAGCTGCAGCATGGCCTGACTCAGGAATAGATTTGCTTATCGGTATTGGTGGTGCTCCCGAAGGAGTAATCTCCGCCGCAGCGATGCAGTGTTTAGGTGGTGATTTTCAAGGTCGCTTGAAGTTTAGAAATAATGACGAGATTGAGCGAGCCAAGAAAATGGGTATGCCTGATCCTACGAAGAAACTCACGATTGACGACCTAGCAACCGGACCTGTTATGTTTATCGCAACAGGCGTAACGGATGGGGCTCTTCTAAAGGGCGTTCGTTTTTTGCCGGAAGGCCAGGCGAAAACTCATTCTATCGTGATGCGTTCAGCGACGGGTACGATCCGTACCATTGAAGCCCATCATGATTTGGGCCGAAAGCCACAAGGAAAGTAAGTATATGGAAGCCAAGGTCGTTTGCTTTAGCTGTAGCAACCAGATGACTTTTGTTGGTTTGATCGGGCGCCGCGAGGAATGCCCGCGCTGCCGCTCAGACGTTCATGTTTGTAAAAACTGTGAGCATTATGATCCAAAGGTTTACCATGAGTGCAAAGAAACTCAGGCTGATTATGTAAAAGAAAAAGACCGTGCGAACTTTTGTGACTACTTTTCAGCGCGTGTGGGCGGAACGGGTGGCATCGATAAGTCGGCGGCCTTAAAAGCAGCGGCCGAAGCCCTTTTTAAAAAATAAAACTTCGATCAAACGAGCAAGCCAGCAACCTAAGCTAAAGGCGAACCAGGCAAAGCCACATAAATATTGTTGACGAAAAGGTTGTTAAAATTCTTTGTTTCGAAAAAAATATTTTACTTCTCAACCGTAGATTCAAGCCCAGAATCTGGAGAATGGTAGTCGCCTGATCGAATTTGACCAACCATCCGGGCGAGACTAATCGCCGCATTTTTTACTTGGACAGGAAGGTTTTCATCAGCGTCAAGATCCTCATGGCTGGTGGCATAGGGGCGATAGTAACCTATAAAGGTCTCAAAAACCGAAGAAGGACCTGATTGAATCATGCCGATATCGGTCAGCCAGTCCGCGAGCATTCGTCGCAGACCCTCTGGACCCGCAGCATCGCCGTGAGTGACGATGGAGAATGCTCTTCCAGCAAGATGTTTGGGGTAGTCCCATCCTTTGAGTTCCAACTCCTTTGCACGAACGGGGTCCTTTCCGCCTGTTGTGGTTGGGTCCGTATTTCCTCCGTCGGCACATACTAAACGGTCAATCATAAGTTTTAAACTGGCTGGAGCCTGGTACCAGTGAACCGGACAAATGATCATGACTCCATGAGCGGCCGCCCACAAGGGGTAAATTTCAGCCATCCAATCATTTGTTTGTCCAAGTGCATGATTGGGGTAGCAAGAGCAAGGCCAATGACATAACGGCATACTTGTGGAGACACAGGCTTTGCACGGGTGAATCACTTTCCAAGGTTCTGACGCCAGTGTACTCAAGTCTAACAAATCGACTTCAAATTGATTTTCTTCTTCAATCACTTTTCTAGCAATTTCGATTAATCGAGAGGTTTTTGAAATTTCTCCCGGACAGCTGTGTTCTGAACGAGTTGAGGCATTCACCAGCAGTACACGAGAGGGCGACTTTGGATCCAGCTGTCGCGCTTGAGCCTCCTCTATTTTAGCTTTCGTCTCAAGCCATTCTATTGCAATCTCCTGCGTTGGATCTGCAAATCCTTTACCCGCCATCCTCTTGCGGGGGGACTTTCTATATTTCTGATAACCATCCCAAGCAACACTGAAAATTCGATCAAGTTCGCTTTGCACAGAATCAAAAGCTGGATCATTGAATCGCGCATAGAAGCGTTTACGAAATTCTTTTTCATTTAGTGGAACGTATTCTTTGGACTTTCTGATTTCTGGCCTTTTCATAACTTCTCCATTTTGCTTTTTACTAAAAGTATACAAGGCAAAGCACGCGGCCAGCATCGGCCAGGCTGCAAAAAACAATAAATGCATAGGCTCATAGGGGCTTAAATATTGTTTGTAAGACGAAACAGTAGAAGTTAAGTCCGAACCTTCGTTGGTGTTCGGACGGTAAAGAGAGACTACGTTTACCAAGCGGACTGTTTCGACGCAGCGATTGTTATTAAGCTCTTACCAGGTTGGTTTGTAGACTATAATCATGTTGCTCTGCACTCAGCTCTTGGCATGAGAAGTCCGGTCCAATAAATCGGGGGTCACCCCAAAGGTCTAGTATTGACTCTCCGCAAACAACTCGTCAGACTTGGAGCATGGCAAAAGCATCCACAACAGAAGTCTTTCATTGTAGCGTCGAACAATTTTATAAAATCATCTCGGACTATGAGAAATATCATGAGTTCTTAGCTGAGGTGAAGCAATGCAAAGTGCTGAAGACGGAAGGTAATCGCAAACTTGTTGAATACAATGTTGCTGTTATCAAAACCTTTAAATATCAGCTGTGGATGACGGAAACGGCCCCCACCAATATTACTTGGGAGTTCGCTTCAGGAGATGTTTTTAAGACTTCAATAGGATCTTGGAAGCTTGAAGACGAAGCCGGAAAAGTTCGCGCGACTTACAATGTTGAAGCGACCTTTGGAATGTTTGTTCCTGGTCCTATCGCAAATGCCTTAGTCAGCGTGAATCTTCCGAATATGATTAGCAGTTATCATAAACGAGTGAAGCAACTTTATGGCGTCTGATGATTCTTCAAAGAAAAACGATGATAAAGACAGTCCCGATATTAAGGGGCTGCTCGGTGATACGGTAAAGAAGGTCTTCACTGCGGGTGTGAGTGCTGCCTTTATGACTGAAGAAAGTCTGCGCAGTTATTTGTCTGAACTGAAGCTGCCGAAAGAAGCCCTGAACTTACTTATTCAGAGTGCCAACAAAAGCAAAGATGAAATCACCAATCGTGTGACGAAAGAAGTTGTCGGAATCATCGAGAAAATTGATTTTGTAAAAGAATTTTCTA
>JBBKWD010000167.1:0-10842 GCA_037968775.1 Bdellovibrio sp. | reverse complement strand
CAACAGACTTGCTTACTTTGGCTTTTGCCGCTGGTTTTTTCGCAACCTTTTTTGCCATCTCAGTTCCTCGCTAAAAATTAAAGGTGAGAAATGATCGAAAAGAATCAAATGCACTTTTATACTATCACCCGGTGTCTTGACATCAAAAAAATTCTAGTAAAGTGTTAGCGCGAGGCATCACTATGATAAACGCAGAAGTCATTAAAGATCTCCAATCCGCCGATCTCGTCTTTGTGTCGGGATCACTCCAATCAATAGTCACAAAAGTGCTCCCACCCGAGCTCGCCGACAAGGACAGTTTAGTCTTCGTATCGAAGACGGACCAACTTGAAAGCGCCATGAAAGCCGGGGCCCCGATCATCATCGCCCATAAAAGTTTGACGCTTCCCGAAGGCAATACGACTTTTTTTTGGACGGGCTCTGTGCAAATGGGAATGGCCACTTTATTGCCGCTCTTTGACGGAAAGATGAATCGTTTTCGCCAAGAAAATAAAATTCATCCCACGGCCTTCATTGACCCTTCCGCCCATATCGGAAAAAACGTCAGTGTTGGCCCCTTTGCTGTCATTGGCGAGCAAGTCCGTATCGGCGATGGCACCACCATCGGCGCGCACACCGTGATCGAATGTCACGCTGTGATTGGCGACCACACCCTCCTGCACCCCCATGTTTTTATTGGCGCAGATTGTCAAGTGGGGGCTCACTGTGAAATCCATCCCCATACAACAATTGGCTCTGATGGTTTTGCTTTTGCCATGACTCGCGAAGGACATCACAAAAAAATTCCTCAGATCGGCAAGGTGATTCTTGAAGACTGGGTTGAGATCGGTGCCAATTGCGCCATCGATCGCGCAGCACTGACCGAAACACGTATTGGCGAGGGAACGAAGTTTGACAACCTCTGCCACGTCGCTCATAACGTCGTCATCGGGAAGCACAATGTGATGGCCGGTGGATTTTTCGTCGCGGGCTCTAGCAAAATAGGCAGCCACTGTATGTTTGGCGGAAACACAGCCGTAACCGACCACGTAAACATTTGTGATCAGGTTGTTGTCGCCGGCAAAAGCGGTGTGACCAAAAACATCACCGAAAAAGGCGCCTACGGAGGTTACCCTCTTGAGCCGCTTAAAGATGCGATGAAGACGATCGCCAACATCACGCACCTGACTCGCATCCGCAAAGATGTCGCTAAGATTATTAAACACATTGGTCTGAAAGAAGACTAAGAAGGGATCTCCACCATGTCGTATCAGTTCTACAAAATTTTCCATATCCTAGGACTTATGCTTATGATGTTCGGTTTCGGCGGACTGCTTGTGGCAGCCTACGCCCGCGTTGAACTCAAAAAACCTGCTCGCATCATGGCCTTCGTCGGACACGGTGTTGGTTTGTTATTCATCCTGATCTCGGGCTTCGGAATGGCGGCACGCCTTGGAATGATGACTGAATTGCCGGGCTGGGTGAAAGCTAAAGTCGGCCTTTGGTTGGTTTTGGGCTTGATGATCTCTTTGGTGAAACGCAAAGGTTATATCGGCTGGCCCGTTGCCATCTTGATCTGGGGACTTGGCACAACAGCTGCGATCCTTGCGATCACGAAGCCGTTCTAATTTTCCTTTAGACCTCAAAAACAAAAAACCCACAGTTCAAACAAACTGTGGTTTTTTTATTTCATCGCAATCAGACCACACAAAAAAGGCGCTGATCCAAAATCAACGCCCTTCGTTCCAATATATGAACGCCGATCTTCCACTTAGTTACATTGAACTTTGCACGTGGAGGAATAAGCAAACTTAATAGTCCAAGCGTAAACATTTTTAGGTTGCCCATTATAGCTCGTGGATGTGGAGCTAGCCGTTGCACAGACAGCGGAATCAATATCTCCATTTAACGATTGGGCTTTACAGTGTTTCACTGCATTCAGCACAGCAATGGACTCACTTTTAGCAATAAGTTGAAGCTGCTCCAGGTCGCTCACTTTCGCCATGCTAAACGTTCCTGACACTGAATTACAACTTCCAACGCCCACCGAGGCAGCAAAAACAGTAGAAGTCGACAAACAAAGAATCGTGCTAATAAATGCAACGAGTTTCATAGATTTCCTTTTTTTAGATTTTGTTACAGACCGGCAAAATAGCAGACTGAGTGTTTTTCATCTACTGTAAGAAACTTTACAGGTATTTTCTATATGTCGAACTTTTATACACAAGAAATTACTTCAGCTCTTTTCAAAAACTAAAACTTATTTCTTCAACTCACAAGCTGCCGAGTAATCACCCTGAGAGGTGCGAATCCAACTGACATCCGGCGCTGAAAATTCAGCAGAAGATTGCAACTCCCCGACCGTCAAGTTTTGTAGAAAAAGCATTTGATTCGGAGCTTCGACATCTTCTTCGACCAAAATTTGATATTGAATTCTCACTTTGTCGATTTCAAATTCGATCTGCGCAAATCTTCCCACGTGCTCATCAATTGTTAATGTCATGAGGCCTTTGCTGATTTTTTTCAAAGTCGTTTCGTCCTGCTTAAAGATACAGCTCACAGATTTATAAACCATTACGTCCGAAGCCGCAAAAGCCACACCTGGAAACAATAAACTCAAAATCAGAATAAAACGAATCACAAAGCCTCCCGTAAGTCAGAACTAAAGCAAATTTAGAACATGCTGTACTTCAAAAAGCGACACTCAATATTTCCATTAAATACGAAATGCTTCCGAGTCGACTTCAACTTCAGATCCTGAATCAATTCTTTGTTGCCCGACAGAACCCAAGCATCCCATCCCTTAAAGCGGTGCTTCAAAGTAAATCCCAAGTCGCGATACACGTCGCGCAGATTGTCTTCATCACCGATACGCGCGCCATAAGGAGGGTTCACGATAACCAATCCTTTTTCAGCCGGCGGCTCCACGATCGCAACAGGCTCACGCTTGAATTCGATTACATGGTCCACACCTGCACGCTTAGCATTGGCCTTGGCGTCGTCCAAAACGCGACGATCAATATCATAGCCATAAAGCTTGAAATCCAACTCGTCTTTTTCTTGGTCGATAGCTTCTTGCATAACTTTTTCCCAAGCCGGCTCGTCAAAGGTCAGCCAATTTTGAAAGCCAAATCCTTTGCGCTGCATGCCCGGAGCCACGTTCAAGGCCATCATTGCGCCCTCGACAAGGAAGGTTCCAGAGCCACACATAAAGTCCACCAACGGACTCTTGCGATCCCACTCTGCTAATGACAACAAGCCCGCTGCCAAATTTTCTTTCAAAGGTGCTTCACCGACTTCTTTGCGGTAGCCACGTTTGAAAAGGCTTTCCCCAGAAGTATCCAAAGCGACCGCGAATTGATTTTTAACCGCACGCACTGTGATTCGCAAAGTGGCGTTGTTGTTATCAACGTCAGGACGAACGCCGAATTTATTGCGGAACTGGTCCACGATGGCGTCTTTGACTTTCATCGCGACAAAACGTTGGTCATGCATCATGCACTCTTTAACGGTGGCATCGATGGCGATAGACTGATTCGGTTTAATATATTTAGTAAAGTCATGACGAAGAATTTGATTATAAAGTTCTTCGGGCTGATAAGCCGTGAAATCAAGAATTGGTTTTAGAATTCGACTGGCTAAACGTGATTGCAAATTCACGCGATAACAGTCTTCCCAGTTGCCTTCAAAGAAAACACCACTGACGGTTCTCTCTAAAACTTTGACTCCGATTTGATTAAGTTCTGCTTCCAGAGGCTCTGGAAGACCAAGTGCGGTAGAGGCGAAAAATTCTGGCATGGGTGGGTCCTTTCTGTTGTTGAAAGGCCCCGTCCCAAATTGCGTGGCCTTTTAGACTTCGCGATACTGTGGTCCACCGCCCCCTTCAGGTACGGTCCACTCGATATTCTCGAATGGGCACTTAATATCACAAGTCTTACAGTGAATACAGTTGGTATAGTTAATTTGTAGGTCTTTCTTACCTGTCTCAACCGTTGACGGCACCATCTCATAAACGCTCGCCGGGCAGAAATGATTACACGGGGATTTGTAATTGGGCTCACAAACCGACCGGCAAACATCTGCATCCTTCAAGATCAAATGGTTCGGAGAATCCTCATCATGCATGGTCCCGGTCAAATAAACGCTTGAAAGTTTATCAAAAAACAACTGGCTATCCGGCTTTGGCAAAGAGCCCAACTGCTCCTCAAAACCATTTGGCCCCCAAACATCGACCAATTTTTCAGTGGTTTCTGCATCGGTGTGCTCAATTTTCATACCATCTTGCAAGCCCCGGCCACCGGTCATCTCCTGGATGGCCAACAAAGGCATGCTCGCTAGGATTCCCTTTGAGAGGGTTTGATGGAAATTTCGCACGCGGTAAAGCTCACTTTTCACATAACCACCATGAACGCGCTCTTCATACCCCTTGGTAATGTCTTCTGTAAACTCTGCTTGAGCAGACAAACCCGCAACCACGGTCTCTGCTGCTTGCATCCCTGACTTCATCGCCAAATGAATGCCCTTTAGTTTTTGTACGTCCACCATACTGGCCGAGTCGCCACAAACCATCCAGCCATGGCCGTAAAGCTTCGGCATCGAATACCAACCACCGGCCGGCAAAGTTTTACCACCATAGGCAATAACTCGACCGCCCTTTAACATCGACTGCAAGAAGGGATGAGTTTTAAGTTTTTGAAGTTCACGATGTGGATCGAGCAAAGGATCATTGGTGTCTAAGTAGGCCACCAAGCCCACGATGATTTTGTCTTCTGGTAACGTGTAAATGAAAGTTCCACCAATGGACTTCGTTAACGGGAAACCCATAGTGTGGATGACTTGACCAGCCTCCACCGTGCCCGGAGGCATCTGAATGATTTCTTTCACGCCTTCTTCATAAACGTCTTTGTTTTTTCCAGCAAAAAGATCCAATTTTTTAGCCACTTGCTTAAACAAAGAGCCACGAGTGCCCTCTGCAAAAATAGTCACTTTCGATTTTAAAATCAGTCCGGGTTCAAAGTTTGCCTTTGGGTTGCCCTCTTTATCACGCCCCTTATCGCCCGTACGAACACCGACGATTTTATCACCTTCATAAAGTGCTTCAACTGCTGCAAAGCCAGGGAAAATATTAATCCCTTTTTCTTCACACTTGGCACCCAACCAGCGATTGAATTTGCTGATCGAAATAATGTAATTGCCTTCGTTATGAAACGGCGGAGGCGTAATCGGAAGCTTAAATGAAAAATCCGATCCGAGGTAATATACGGCGTCTTTTTTAACTGGTGATTCGAGTGGACAGCCTGCTTCAATAAAGTTCGGCATCAACTCTTGCAGAGCTTTTGGATTTAAAACCGCACCCGAAAGACTGTGCGCACCAACCTCAGAGGCTTTGTCGATCACAACAATCATTTGCTCTGGGATGAGCAAAGCTTGGCGAGCCCCGGAGGTGACTTCTTCGTTGTGCTTTTGAATTTGATTTTGCAAATGCAAGGCCGCTGAAAGACCAGCAACACCGCCGCCGACGATCAGAACATCGACATCCATGGTTTCACGAGTAACGCCTTCAGGCAGATGATTGAATTGTGACATTTTCGTTTTCTCCAAATTTTCGTATCAGGCTGAAAATCTATTTTTAAATTATATTCAAATTCCGTCGCTTCAAGTTCCCGATTGTTCGAACCGATTTGCGCTGACCCTGAAGCAAACGACCGGGACATCGTCGGCGATTCGTCGGCTTCTCGCTTGCTTCCGGCGACTATTCGCCTATCTCAAGGCGACCTCGCCTATCTCAAGGCGACTATTCGTCGACGGATTCCTCTTTCACCTCAGCTTGAGGTGCGACTTTGCGGGCTGGGGTTATGATTTGGGCTTGAACTTTTAAGTCCCCTTCATCACGACCGCCAGGGTAAAGGCGCTTTTTAGCTTTAGCAGAAATTTCGGCTTCTTTGGCTTCATCGTAATTGGAGCCCGCCAAGAAATCTTCCGCATGGGTCACGGAGCTTCCCAAAATGATGAGCAAACCTATAACTAAGTAAGTTCTCAATTTCATAAGATCTCCTTGCCAAATTAAAAGATAAATTAAATCTCACGACCGCAGCTGTTCGAGCAAAGCCCTCTCAACTGCACCATAATAAAAGCTAACTGATAATGAGTCATGGAAAAAGAATGGAATTACGCAACGGGAAGACGGCGATGGAATTTCATCGGAATCTGTTTGCGTACAGTGTCCACTCGGTCCCGAGTCAGCTTCGTCACCGTAAATCCGGGACTGCGTTTTTCAACTTGCCCCACGACAGCTCCCCACGGATCCACCATCAAAGTGTGACCGAAGGTTTCTCGAGACCCCGACTTCACACCCGCATGAGTCCCGCCCTGAGCACTGGCCACCACATAGGCCTGACTTTCAATGGCGCGAGCACGCAAAAGAATTTCCCAGTGCGCTTCACCGGTTTTCACCAAAAAAGCAGCGGGCACCAAGATCACATCCATGTCGTGGCGAGCGTACCGCGCATACAACTCGGCAAAACGCAGATCATAACAAATCGTCTCTGCAATTTTCCAATCATCGACAATAAAGGAACTCGGCCCCTGCCCGTGTCGAAACACATCGGACTCCCGAATCGGATTTTGCCCTTCGAGTTGAATATCAAACAAATGCATTTTTTGATAAGTCGGCTGAAAACTGCCATCCGGAGCCACGACCACCGAGGAATTATAAAGATGACCTTCGATATACAAAGGTACAGAACCTAAATGCAGGTAAGTATTGTAACGAGTCGCTAGAGCCGCCAACCGCTGAAAGGCGATATGCGAAAGAGTCAGACCCGAGATGGACTCCCCTTCAGTAATTCGAAAATACAGACAATTTTCTGGAAAACAAACCAGGCGAGGCTGATGAGATTTAAAAACCTCATGAACCAGTTGCTCCATTTGGGCGACATTGATTTCAACATCGTCCACTGAGGTCATTTGAACTGCGGCGATCGTCAACTCTGCAGACATCCTTGCCTCCTGTGAAATACTTTATTCCGTCACTGGAGCGACACTCGATGTGCGCGCTGCTTGGACCTCACGACATTTCCACTTTGCACTCTCAAGAGTTTTTTTAACTCCCTCGACAAACTCAACACAAGAGTTCGGATTTTGCCCCGAGCCAATTGTTTGATCAACACCGCGCTTGGTGTAAATAGCTTTGCAGATTTTGTCTTCGCTCATTTCAATTCTGAGTGTGCGAACTGTTTTGTCGATCTTGCAAAGAACTAGAGTATCCTCAACATCAGACCATGCCGGAGACGAAAAAAAAAGCATTGCCGTCGTTAGAACAAGCAATGCTTTTATATTTTGGGTACAATTTTGGTCGTTTTTCAAGCTGCCTCTCCTATTGAAATAGGGCTGTTCGTTTATTAACAAGCCCAGGTTTCATTCTACGCAGCTATTGAGGAGACTAATAACACTGAGGCCGCCGTTAGGACCAAAATTGGACTTTAACTTAGGTAGACTTTTGTTTAGCAGTCTTTTTAACAGCTTTTTTCTCTTTCACTTTAGCTGCTTCTAACAACTTAACGTTAGAGTAAGCCAAGAATCCCTCTTTTTTAAGAAGACCTTCTTTTTTATCAAAGTGAGTTTCAACTTTAACACCTTGAACTTGGATCTTTAGATTAGCAGCGTCAACAGCCAATACAGTGCCTTTTTTGCCCTTATCAGAGCCAGTGATCACTTGAACTGTCGCACCTTTTTTGATTTTCAATTTCATCTCGCAGCCTCTTATTTCTTGCTGATTTTCTTTTGGATTCTTGCTTTGACAGCGAGAGCTCTTTTAGAAAGTTTTGAATTATCCTGATTAAGGATGAATGCATCAAAACCGCCGACATGCTCCATATCACGGATAGCACTGGCTGCGATTTGCAATCTCACCATTTGATTCAAAGAACGGCTAAATATGCGTTTCTTTTGAACATTTGGTTGAGCGATTGACTTAGTTTTGATATTGGAATGGCTCACTAAGTTCTTAACAACAGGGCCTTTTCCGGTGATTTCACATTTGCTCATGACTATGCTCCTACTAGCTTCAAGTCGGGTTCTTTGCCACAATGGGCGCTGAAAACAAGAAACAACCATATAAGTTAAAAAGACACTTGATGGCAACCTTTTTTTCTCGTATACACTTGTTCTCGCGAACTTAAAGGAAATCGGAAAAGGATACCGTATTATGAAAAAGACAACTCGTAGCAAATATAGACAAGAATTCTCTGGCGACCACGTTTTTGATTACAAAGATCCAGCATCTTTGACTCGTTTCATTGGCGATGGCGGCAAAATCACTCCTTCTAGAATCTCAAAGCTCAGCGTTGCTCAACAGAAACGTGTTGCTTCTGCGGTTAAAAAGTCTCGTAACTTGGCTCTTTTGCCATCTGGTTCTGATTCTTTTGACACATTCCACAGAGCTGAAGCGATCGCTCCAGTTCCTTTCGAAATCTAGATTTTGATCTAAATTTTAAAGGTCTTAAAAGATTTCCTTAAGAAAAAAGCCGGTCACAAGCCGGCTTTTTTTGTTTTTAAGGCGGACCACAGGGTCAAAAGCATCATCACCGTGTAACTTTTACTCGACCACTCGTGCATCGTCGGCGCAGAAACTCCCAAAAAAGACAGCTGATCAAAGGGCACTCCCCAATTCAGCAGTCGTATCCCTAATATCGGTAAAGCAAAGAGCAGCCAAAACTGCAAAACCCCGAAATACCAGTTCCGCTCCTGAGTTTCAGCGCGGTTGTATTCCTGAATCATCAGCCACACCGGCACTCCGGCGAACAGGATTCCCGCCAATGTCGCAGCGATTTGGCGACTCTCAACGAATCGAAATATAGCCATAACGATAAAAATGACCGCCACTTGGACAGCGAAATAAATTAGAAAGGCCTGTGTTTGTCTTCTCATATCCTAGAAAGTAGACCAGCCCTTAGGACAACTCAAGGATCCGTGACTCTCAGCTCCAAATAAAAGCCTGTAGAGTTCAAAACCCCCTGGCCGCCGGCTTGCAATGTTGTCCGAGCATCGCATGAGCGAACAATAAAAAAGGGGAAACACATGAACTTCCAACAATTCAACGCACTGACACTGGGCCTAGAACTTAAAACTTACGGATTGAATCCTTCTGAATGGAGCATTCAAAGAATTCAGACGCTCTATTACCGTATTCAAAACCGAACTGACCAAGACTTTACCTTGATGGGCACTTTGGAAATCAAAAATCGCCGTCCTCACTGGAAGCACCTGGAAGTGGTCTCGCTTTAATAAGAGTCGCAGCGAACTGAAAACAAGCTGCGATTCCAGAGGCCTTGCTCTGTAAATACCAGATTCGCGGGCTTCATGCCTGCAGCAGAGACTGTGGGATCCGAAGCTTCAACGGGCGCCTCGCCAGGCAACTTCGGATACACTTTATTCCGAAACTGAGTCCAGGCTTCTTCGCCGTTAGCGCGCACATAGGTGCTTTTGAGTCGGCAAAAAATCGCGATCTCAGCCTCTTGCATCCAATTAAATCTTTCCATACCTGGCTCTGGAGGCTTCACGCCCCAAGCCAGGCGCACCATCAACTCAAGGCCGTCATTCAGGGCCTGGGTAACCTCAGCGATCCCATAAAGCTGTCCCACGCACTCAGAGCTGCCCTTGCCAACACCGATGGCAATCTGTCGCAGGCTGGTGAAGTATTCATAGCAGGACCCGGCACTGTTCCCGAGCTGGCAGGATTCTTTGGCTTTGACCAAGGTCGGCGGGATTTTTTTCTTTTCAAATTCAGTCGCAAAAAGGTTCCCAGCCTGGGATTCGCGAAAAGCGGCCTCTTGCGTGTCACAGACCGTGTGAGGCGGATTGATCAGCATAATGACAATAATTCCCACTATGATGGCCAATAGGGCAAGAACGGGCTTTGGAAGTGAGTCTAAGAATTTTTCCATACAGAAAAGACTAACTTATGTTGCGCGTTAGAATCTAGTGATTTGACAAGAGGCGGTCTAATTAACTATTGTCCTCGCTCGTCGGGGCGTAGCGCAGTCTGGTAGCGCATCTGGTTTGGGACCAGAGGGTCGTAGGTTCGAATCCTATCGCCCCGACCATTTCTTACTTTAAGCGAACCTAGGACCTTCAAGTCCCTAGAGTTCCCTAAAGACCCTTTTTCGCGGAATCCAGACGCAAGTTCAATAACATTTCCGTTTTTTTGATGATTCCCTAGGGCAAGTCCCTGATTTCTTTTTTCATCTATCCCGTCACGCAACCGATAAAGGATTTTAATTCCATCAGCCTGGGTCACTACGTTTCGAATGACTCTTTTCAAAAGAATCTTCGGACAAAGAGGCCGGTTTTTCTGGTGGCTCGGACTTTAGAAAGAGAAACATTCGAGGTCTAAAGACTTCCTCTTGCTCTATCTGCGCAACAAGCTTTGCAATTCTTCCGGCATCTAGCTCTTGAAGAAAAGGAATTTCGGTTATGGAGAGAGCTTTATGCTTCTCAAGAATATCCCCGAACTCGGTTTCTACTTTCAAGTAAATCTGTGCCGTCATTTTCTCTGGCAAAGAATTAATGAAGGCTCGAAGATTTAAAGTCAGGTGATTGATTCTATCGGCATCAAAGCATTCGATGTCCTGAGGCAAGATTTCAATCCCGCTGGCCAAGGACCCGTCCCACAAAACCATGTGAGCTGTTGGTCCCCCTTCAAACTCCCAATAAGGCAAGGATTCGCACAATGCTGTATTATTCATTCGTACCTCCTTTCAATAAAGGTTTGTAAGTTTCATCTGAGGCATTAGCAGAGCGAACTATCGGTGACAGAAGATGTTCGAAGTAGTGCTGAATATAGTTATCGGGCTTTCCTCTTTT
>JBBKWD010000166.1:0-8023 GCA_037968775.1 Bdellovibrio sp. | reverse complement strand
CTCCGTGGGCACGCCTTCCAGGCTCAGAGTCGCCGCCGCCATAGGCGTCGGTTCGCGCATCCTGCGCCGACTAGGCCCACTCCGGTTCAAAGAACCTAAGTTCTCAAATCAGTTTGGCCTTGCTAGGGCTCATTTTTTTAGCCAACGTTTCGCGGGCTTTCTTTTTAGGGGCGTTCTATTATTGCTGCTACGCCCATTCCTCCTGCTGTGCAGATTGAAATGAGGCCTCGGCCTTTTCCTTTTTCTGCTAGCATTTTTGCTAGGCTCGCTATAATTCTTCCGCCTGTTGCGGCGAAGGGGTGGCCTAGGGCGAGGCTGCCGCCTTTTATGTTCATTTTTGCTCTATCAATGGAGCCAAGAGCTTTGGGTTGTTTTAATACTTTTTGACAATATTCTTCTGATTCCCAGGCTTTTAATGTGCAGAGGACTTGTCCGGCGAAGGCTTCGTGGATTTCGTAGAAATCGAAATCTTGCAGGGTTAGGTTGTTGCGTTGGAGGAGCTGGGCTACGGCGTAGGTTGGGGCCATTAGTAAACCTTCGCCGCCTGCGAAATCTACCGCGGCTGCTTGGCCGTCCACTAGGTAAGCTAAGACAGGGAGATTTTTTTCGCGGGCGAACTCTTCGCTGCCTAAGAGGACTGCTGAGGCTCCGTCTGATAGCGGGGTGCTGTTTCCTGCGGTCAGCGTACCTGTGCCGTTGAAATCAAAAGCTGGTTTTAGCTTTGTTAGCTTTTCGATTGTCGTGTCGCCTCTGACGAAGGAATCTTTTTTAAGGCCTCCGAAATCAAAAACTAGATCGGAATAAAAGCCTTCTTTGTAGGCTTTTTCTGCCGTTTGATGGCTCGCTAAAGCTAGGCGATCTTGCTCTAGTTGGCTGATGCCCCATTCTTTCACCATCAGTTCAGTGTGTTTTCCCATTGAAAGTCCCGTGCGCGGTTCTCGCACTTCGGGGAAGACGGGCTTGATATCTTTAAAGTTGAGGGCTGCGAATTTTTTGGCGCGCCCTAAAAGAGTTTTTTCTTTTTGTGCATCCATCATTTTATAGGAAAATTCTTTCGGGAACACGGCTGCGATATCACTGTTTGTGTCTGTGCCGCCTGCGATTCCGCTTTCGATTTGTCCTGCGCCGATTTTAAGTGCAATTTGCAAAGCTGTTTCTAGGCCTGTTCCACAGGCGCGTTGTACGTCATAGGCTGGCGTATGGGGATCGAGTCCTGAGCCCAGGGCGGATTCTCTGGCAAGATTGAAGTCGGCTGAATTTTTCATCACGGCACCCAACGAAACATCACCTAAGATGGAGCCCTGAAGATTTGTTTTCCAGACCAAGTCTTTTAACACCGCAGTCATCAGGTCCTGATTTGAGACGCGAGAATAGTGTGTAAATGATTTTGTGAAAGGGGTTCTAGAGCCAGCTAGGATGGCAACGGGGCGCATTTGTTTTGTATTCATGTGGTACCTCTTGATTTATCTACCTACTGGTAGGTAGAATAAACTCATTAATAAAAAATAGCAAGGTGTTCGCCGATGAAAAATGAGACAAGCCCCAGAATTGACATGAGGGCCCAAGCCCTGAAGATTGCGAAAGAAAACCTGCAAACGAGGGGATTTAATGGATTCAGCTTCCAGGACATCTCACAAAGTCTGGGAATTCGTAAAGCTAGCCTTCATTACTATTTTAGCTCAAAGGAAGAACTCGGGTTAGCCCTGATTGAGGACTATCGAATTGCTTTTCAACAATGGGGACATTCAGTGGAAGAGCTTTCCTCGGTTCTTCAGCTGAATAGATTCGTGAACATGTTTGCCGCCATGTCGTTGCATCAGAGTCAGATCTGTCCCATAGGGGTCCTGTGCTCTGATTTTCAAACTTTACCAAAGTCAATGAAGTCGGCGCTGAGTGAATTTCATCAAGAACAGTTGTCCTGGATGCAAAAGGTATTGCGCCACGGAGTTCGAACTAAAGCCTGGCGTGCGGATCTGGATGTGAAAAAAACGGCCGTGCTATTTCTGTCGTCTATTCAGGGGAGTTTGCAACTGGCGCGACTTCAAAACAACGATCGCGTCGTAAAACAAACAGGCGCGCAGTTGTTGGCGTTGATGTCTTAGGATTTACAATGGTCATTTAAAGTGGTCGCTTGAAAATTATTTAAGTATTCCACAGAACTGAACGCATCGAGAGTCCACCGAATTCATAACCTTCATAGGGAAATTGAATCGAATCGGATTCTTGCGCAGCCCCAGCCGTATAGAGCAAAGGAAGATAGTGTTCCGGAGAAGGAACGGCGATGGCGGCATCCTCACCTAGTTCTTCGTAGTGAGTCAGAGTGTGGTGATCCCCGCGCAGCAAAGCTTCTTTAATACTCAGATCAAAGCTCTTATTCCATTCATGGGCAAAAGTGGGCTCTTTCCAGGTGAGGCGGCCCAAGTTGTGAACAATATTGCCGCTACCTAAAATCAGAACGCCCTGTTCGCGCAACGGGCGCAAGAGTTTTCCAGTTTCTAAATGTTGCTCTGGCGTTTTATGTAAGTCTAAGCTCAGTTGGTAAACGGGAATATCGGCATGGGGGTACATGTGGATGAGCACTGACCAAGTTCCATGATCTAGCCCCCAAGTTTCATTCAAAGTTGCTTGAGGAATCAGTTTCCTCGTGTCTTGCGCAAGGCCCAGAGGGCCCCGAGCAGGGTATTGAATATTGAAAAGCTCTTGAGGGAAGCCGTAAAAGTCATGAATTGTTTTTGGTTCGGCCTGATAAAGAACCTGAGTACCTTGTGTTTCCCAGTGGGCAGACACGCAAAGAATGGCCTTGGGGGGCGGTATTTTTTGGGCCGTCGTGTGCAGGAACTCAGAAAAGGCGTTCTTGGCCAATGCGTTCATGGGTGAGCCGTGACCGACGAAAAGAACAGGCATGAGTATGTTCATAAGATATTTCTAAATCAGAATGGAGCGCGACACAAACGAGAATTTAAAATAGCTTTTGCAGGAGTGCGGCAAAGCCATCGTACTGAAATCGCATGAGGAAAAAGATGAGTGCTGACCAGACCGTTCCCAAAATGACCAGCATCATCAGTTGGGGAGTCTGCATGATGTCAAAGGTGGGTTTTTTATTTGGATTGAGCAGATCATCGATTTGACCTCGCTCTTGAGTTTCTTTGAATTTTCGCGCCAAGCCCTGTGCAAGAACAATTCTCTGGGCCATTTCCATTTTATAAAAATGAATTCCCACGAGGGTTCGTTGCTCAGTGATGTTCTCCAAACGGGTCACGATACCATAGCAAGCCATCTGACGAGAGCCGGGGGGAATAAACTGAATTTTTATAACTTCGCCTAAAAGGGGGCATAGATCATCAGGGGCTGTAAAGGCTAAACCCGTTAAAGAGACATTGCGAAATTCAGTGCCTTCTTCCCAGGGAGTTTGCTTGGGGCCCGCAACACGAACCAGGCTGTCGTCTTCGGTGTTGAGGATATATCGTGGTGATCTGCCATGGTAGCGAGCCAAACTTGTCATGCTAGACTCTTCGGTTTATAGGGGGCATTCCTTGACTGTTCTAAATTGAGAAACCTCCTAGAAGTGACTCCAGCCTTTGAATTCCGAAATCTCACGCATGTCGTCAGCGAATTTTACAAACACGCCCTTTGTAGGAATGAATCTTCCAAGAGTGTCCCAATTTGGGAAGAGACTTAAGGCGTCTGCGGGAATTGCCATCAATAGCTCATAGTCTTCGCCGCCCCAGAGAGTGAAGTCCTCTGTGGGAATTTCTAAATGGCGCGCTATGTTTTGAATTTCTTCCGAAATGGCGCCCGGCGGAATCTCAAGTTCGAGGCCTAAGGTCTTTTGACATAAAATCAGACCGTCATTGATCAAGCCATCACTGCAATCCATCAGGGCATGGATGTGGTTTCGATGTTGATGCAGGGTCTGCAGCAGATCAAGGCGCGGTTCAGGTCTTAGATGCCGGGCTTTTGCCAGCTTGTTGCCCGGAATTTCTTTTTGCAAAGCAAGCATTCCGGCTTTACTCAATCCCAAAGGACCACTTGCTAAAAGTAAATCTCCTGGATTTGCACCTCTGCGAGTGAAGGGGTTTTCACAAGAGCCGACCACGCTGACATCTACGACCAGTGTGTCAGGTGACGAGGTTAAATCCCCGCCCACAATCTCTGTTTGAAAGCGGTCCGCCAAAGAAGTCATACCTTTGTAAAAATCGTCAAGCCAAGATTCTGTGATGTTTGCCGGAAGAGCGAGAGACACTTGGGCAAAATGGGGGCGAGCACCCATCGCAGCGAGGTCACTTAAGTTCGCAGCCAGTGCTTTGTGTCCCAAGTCGAAAGCCGAACAATAGCTCCTCCTAAAGTGAACATTCTCCACCATCATATCTTGGGCGATAACAGAAAATCCGGGTGGATTTTTAAACACAAAGGCGTCATCCCCTAAGGGAACGCGAGTCAGGGGATTATGACGCTGGACGAGGGATTTGATCCGATCAATGCGGGACCACTCTTTCGGCGTATTGCGCATGGATACTCCTCGGAAGGGATTGCAATGGCGAAGGTCTTATTGTGAAATAGGAGGGCATGGAGTCAAGGAGGATTCTGTTGAATTCGTCAAAAGCTGTTCCGCAAAAAAGAACGACAAAAAAGAGAACATCGCGAAAGCCCACGATTGTCGATCATCCCTTGTCATCTGAAAGTTTATTTACCAATCGAGAGATCGGCTGGTTGAATTTCAACAGAAGAGTTTTGGCTGAAGCCGAAGACTCTCGCAATCCTCTTTTAGAGCGCTTAAAGTTTTTGGGAATTTGTGGGTCTAATTTAGATGAATTTTTTATGAAGCGGGTGGGGGGGCTGAAACGCCATATGGTATTCGGAGTTTCTGCCAAATCTGCAGATGGGAAAACGCCACAACATCAATTGCAAGAAATTCGCAAAATAGTTTTGCCGATGATTCAGGATCAATCGAATTGTTATAACAGAATTTTGAAGCCAGCTCTGGAAAAAGAAAATATTTTTCTTTTGAACTGGAAAGATCTGTCGGCAGTCGAAAAAGAACATGTAAAAAATTACTACAATAAAAATGTTTTTCCCGTTCTGACACCTTTGTCTGTCGACCCCGGGCATCCCTTTCCTTTTATCTCCAATCTCTCTGTGTCCTTAGGGGTGACTTTAAAGTTCCCCAATAGCGATGATAAAGTCTTTGCGCGGGTCAAAATTCCCAAAGTATTGCCGCAATGGATTCTGGTGACGGCGGACAGCTCGGCTCATCGCTTTATTAGCTTGCTGGAAGTCATTCGTGAAAATCTGGCCGATCTTTTTTCAGAGATGGAAGTGCTCGATGTCATGCCTTTCCGGCTGACTCGCAACGCAGATTCCGATCAGGATCAGGAAGACGCTGAGGATTTGCTTGAGGCTATCGAGGAAGAATTGCGCCAACGTCGCTTTGCGGAAGTCGTTCGGTTAGAGCATGGACCGAATCCCAATCCTTGGATGTTACAGTTTTTAATGGAAGAGTTAGAACTGAGTGATGAGGACATTTATGAGTTGCCAGGAGAATTGGATTATACCGATCTTGGCGGTATTTACGACCTGAACGTACCGCAATTGAAGTTTGAATCTTTCGCTCCTGTCGTCAGCCCCGTATTTACCGAAGAAGGCGTGGGACTTTTTAATGTTATTAAAATGTCAGACCAGTTGATTCATCACCCATTCGAGAGCTTTTCGGCTACGGTCGAAAAATTTATTCGGGTGGCAAGTGAAGACCCCAAGGTGCTGGCGATCAAAATGACCTTGTATCGAACTGGTGACAACAGTCCTTTTATTCGCTCTCTTATTCGCGCGGCTGAACAAGGCAAGCAAGTCGTCTGTTTGGTAGAACTCAAGGCGCGATTCGATGAAGAACGAAATATTTATTGGGCCACGGAGCTAGAAAATGCCGGTGTGCATGTCGTCTACGGGGTTGTCGGATTAAAAACCCATGCTAAAACTTCTTTGGTCGTGCGCCAAGAGCAAGAGGGACTTAAGTGTTATGCCCATATAGGAACGGGCAACTACAATGTCACGACTTCGCGCTTTTATACGGATCTGGGTTTGTTGACCGCGAAAGAAGCTATTACCGCTGATGTGGTGGAGTTCTTTCATTACCTCACTGGTCGTTCGCTTAAAAATAACTACAAAAGTCTTTTGATTGCACCTGTAAATATGTTCACTAAATTTAAGGCGATGATTGAACGCGAAGCCGAGCATGCCAAGGCTGGTCGTCCAGCAAATATCATGGCGAAGTTTAATAACTTTGAAGAGAATGATATCGCCGTGGCTTTGTATGCGGCTTCGCAAGCGGGTGTACAAATTGACATGATCGTGCGTGGTTTTTGTTGTCTGCGCCCTGGAGTTCCTGGGATGAGTGAGAAAATCCGGGTCGTGTCTATAATTGGCCGTTTTCTGGAACATTCGCGTTTGTTCTATTTTAGAAATGGCCAAGAAGACCCGATCGACGGTGAGTTCTTTATTGGCTCTGCTGATTGGATGTATCGAAATTTGCATGCTCGAGTCGAAGCCATTGTGCCTATCTTAGATCGCCACTTAAAAGAGCGCTGCTATGAACTGCTGCAATTATGCGTTAAGGAACAGCGGCAAGCTTGGGTTATGAGTTCCGATGGCAACTACACTCGTATGGCCTCTAACGAATCGGGCCTGCATCAAAATTTGCTGCAAATTTCCAAATCTCGTGCGAAATTAGCAGAAGAATCAGCCGTCACGGAGTAAATACCTAGTGGAGTTAGTGATCATTCGTCATGCCATTGCAGAAGAGCGCGAAGACTTTAAGAAAAAAGGCCTCGAGGATCAATTTCGTCCACTGACTCTCAAGGGGCGCAAAAAAATGCAAAAGGTGGCCTTTCAACTCAAAGACCATGTGAAAAGTTTTGATGTTATCGTCACAAGTCCCTTTACGCGCGCCCGACAAACAGCAGAAATTCTTTCGCAGATCTATTTTGACGTGCCCGTGGTGGAAGCGGCGGAGTTGGTGCCCCAAAGTCCACCAGCTGCTTTTTTGAAATGGTTGCGCGTGCAAGGGCGTAATCATCGGCGTATCTGTATTGTGGGGCATGAACCGCACTTGAGCACATTTGCCAGTTATATGCTGACAGGAAAGGCCGAGAGTTTTTTAGATTTGAAAAAGAGCGGCGTGATTATTTTAGAGCTCGAGTCATTTTCAGGGGCCGAGGCTGGGCTGGCGCAACTTCTTTTGATGGCTCCGCCCAAAATATTTTCTAACTAATACGATCTTTACAACATGGACCAGGCGATTCCATCGCGCAGCCCGACCCGCGGAATCATGAGCTTGTGGGTTTCGGCCTGTCGTAAAATAGTTTGAACCAAAACGGAAGCTGGCAAGATCACATCTGCGCGATCGGGACGCAATCCCATTTTTTCGACACGCTCTTTGATGGAAAATGATTTGAGACGCTCGATAATAAGTCCCAGTTCAGAAAGGGTGACAAAAGTATTCGGAGCTTTTCCGAGGAGTTTCATTTTTAACTCTCCAATGCACTCTAAATTGCCGCCAGTGCCAATCGCAAAATCGACGGGTTCGTGATCGACATTTTTATGGATATGACCGCCGAGTTTTTCCATAAACTCACCCATGATAATATTCAAATGCCCTTCGTTCATTTTCCGTTGTGCGAGATTTTCAAGAATCCGGACCGTGCCCATCGGAAAGGACTGGGTTTCCATCATCTTGGGGCCTTTAGAAAAGGTCACCTCCACGCTGCCACCGCCGACATCAATGAGCATGCTCTTTTTTCCGGCGAGATCGAGTTCCTTTTGCACGGCGAGGTGAATCAGTCGGCCTTCTTCGGTGCCGTCAATGACTTCAATGGAAATACCTGTAGCTTTTTTTATGGCACTGACAAAGTTTTTACTATTTTGGGCCTCACGACAGGCGCTGGTCGCAACGGCTCGGCAACTGCTGGTTTTTAAACGATGGTTGGTTTCAGCGTATTGTTGGAAAGTGGAAAGAGCCAGCTCAAAGCTG
>JBBKWD010000165.1:0-13480 GCA_037968775.1 Bdellovibrio sp. | reverse complement strand
TACTTTTTCTTTTTAGGGGCAGACTTTTTGCCCGTTGATGGACTCTCCACCGACACGGTCGAATTCTCTGTTACAGCAGCCTTGGCAGGCCCGCGCTGTTTTAAACGAACATACAAAGGAAAGTGATCTGAGACGCCGTCCAAGGCTTCATTGTCCCAACGCTTTGGATATTTGCCTTTTTTAAGGTGAACGGGGTTATAGCGTATGACATCAATTGTATTCGGCTCCACCTGGTAACTCCCCGTGCCCTCAGCTAACAAGGCCTTAGAGTATATCTGGGCATCGAGGAAAGACCAATTACTACGATAGTTGTGGGTGCCGTCGCAACTTTTGCAACCGACAAAGTGGGACACAGCCCCGGCTTTGCCCAAGACATCACGGAACAAGTGCTCTTTTTCTTCTTCTTCATGGGTGATATTGAGGTCGCCTGCCGCCAACACCATCGCATCCGGGCCTTTTTCTAATATCAGTTTAGCTAAATATTCGGAAGCCTGACGACGCCAGTAGCCTGGATTTGCTTGCGAAGGAAAGTGGGCAACAAATGCTGTTAGAATATCACCGTTGGGAACTTTCAAATTAACTTCCAGAATGTTGCGAGATCGATCCATCCATTTTTGGTCGTCAGGAGTTTGTCCTTTCCATGGAATTTTATGAAGGACAGGCTTGCCCACAACAGGGAATCGGGACATCAAGCCGACATCGATGCCTCGCAGATCAGGGCCTTCAATGAGGACGACGGATTGATACTTGGCACGCTGAAGATAAGTTTTATTCCAGATGTTGAGAACATTTTCATTTTCAACCTCGATAAGCATCAATACATCCGGTCCTTTGCCGTCCACATCCAAGACGACATCAGAAAGATTGCGAAGTTTTTTATCCAGATTTTTTTCACTCCAGTCCGTATTCAAACACTCTCCTAAACGATAAGGCGAGTTGCTGATTTGGCGGCAAGCAGTTTGCAGTTTTGGATCTGCATCTTTTTGAGCTTTAGGTAAATAAGGGTAGTCCTCGCGGTCCACGTCGTGGGTCGTATCAAAGAGGTTCTCGACGTTAAAGACCATGACGGAAATTTCTTCGGTCGCCAGCGGCGGTAGGTCCCAAGTCGCCTTTTTAAAGCTGATCGCGCAGCCAAGGGTCCCGAAAAGAACAGGTGAAAAGAGCAAGGTCGATAGAAGCAGGCGTAGGGCGAAAGAAGGAAGTATTTTCATGGCCCCAGTTGTAAAGGCATTGAAACGGGGACTCAAGTCGAAAGAGTTTTAAGAATCGGTTCAGACTCGCTTTGTCTAAACTTTCCCTATTGCTGGATGCAGGGCGCTATAGTAAGCTCCGGCGGATTTTGAGGGGGACGGGATGTATTTAAAAGCTCTGGTAATTTTGGTTCTTTCAGCTTTCTGGATCGTCAGCCCTGCCGTGGCTCAAGAGCGGGATGAAGCAAATATTATCTCTGCAAATATGAATGCGTCTTCCAATAAATGGAGCAGCACTTTTTTCTCGATAGCATCTGTCGACAACTTCAAGCCTGGAAAAAATGTCGATAATGGTCGCTCTTTTGGCTCTTACAATTATATCAGTTTAAATTATAAACGCACCCAAGACACTAAGCTCTCTTTGCGTCTGCCTTTTGTTTATGAGTCCGGCGGAGCTGATAAGTATGGTTCAATGGTGACCGAACACGCTGAACTTCAAGACGTCCATGTTTCTTATTCGATGTACGACTTAGGTTATATAGGGCCGATTGATATCTCGGGTGCTGTCAAAGTTTACGTGCCGAGCAGCGAAAATTCTCAAGCTGCAGGTATGTACGCACGCTTCCGGGCGGATTTGTTTTTTGATTACGCGCTCACGCGGTTTTCTTCCATCACTTACGTAGTGAAACCTGATATTTTTTGGCAAAGCCGTACCGCTTACTTTAACTCTAATACGGCGATGTTTGATGACGGTGGCTACGTAACAGATCCACGCTCGACAACAAAGCAATATTCGTTAGAGCATTATCTTGAGTTCACGGGCGATATTAATAAATATCTTTCGCTAAAGTTGAAAAGCGGCTTTGATGAGGACTGGATGTACTCATCCGTTGTTGAGGGGCTAGAAGGCCGACAAATCACAAAAGCTGTCGGCGGAATTGGTTTGCAAGTACGTCCTCTGCGCGGGATTTCATTTATTGTTGGAATCGAGAATAAAACGACTTTGGGCAGCTACAAGGGGCAAGATGCTCGCTTTTTTATGCCTGAAAACACCAGTTACACCTTGATGACGAACTTATTTCTGCTCAACCTTTAAAGTGGTGAGCTTCGCCAGTTAATGGATTTACGAAAGCCAGTTCGCGCGCTTCTAATTCAATTCGATCTTCGCTCCATTCTCGGGGCGCTCCATAGGCAACATCGCCCACAATAGGAAAACCTGCCTTCGACATCTGCGCCCGTATTTGGTGTGTTCTTCCCGTGAGCAATTCGATACGGACTTCACTGCGCACGGGTGAGACCTTGAACGAATTGAGCACATTGAGTTGACACTCTTGCCAGCCGTCTTGCCTGAGTACGCTGACATTTTTGGGAGCTCGCGGTGAGGGCTCCATATAATGTGTCATAAGGCCTAAGGGAATATCGCTGCCGTGCACTTGAGCGCAGTAGATCTTTTGCATGCCACGATCAATTAAAAGTTTATTGAACCCGGTTTGAAAAGCAGTCGTTTTGGCATAAACTAAAAGCCCTCGAGTCGGCACATCCAATCTGTGTGTCAATAAAAGGGGGACACCGAGTGCTTTCTGGGCATAGCTCTGAACGTTTTCCAAAACATTGTCGACTGAGGCATGCACGGGGAGACCCGACACTTTTCGAACGACAACGAAGTTTTCGTCTTCAAAGAGGGTGCGATTGTGCCATTGGCCATCATCGGGGAGAAAACGGCGCGGTTTCGAATGGACTCGAATATAACTGCCTTCTTTTATGTCCAGGTCTAGGTGAGTGCGCTGGCCCTCTACATAAATGGATCCCAATTGTAAAAAGAATTCGACTTGGGCAGGTAGGATGTCCAGAATGCCTAATAAAATATCACTCAATCGGCCCGACTGAGGACTGATTATGTGTCGAACCCCGTATTCAAATCCTCTAGCGCTCTGCATACTGTTTCCTATACTTAGAAACTATCCATAGCACGGTGTGACGTCTGTGTTCAAGTGGGTCCGTTTCGTTCATAGTGTGTTCCTTAGGAGAAGTGATTTGGAGTTTGCTCACGAGCCGATCTTTCAGTGGATGTCTCAGTTTGCTTATCAGCCGGGGATGGTCTACGCCGCCTTGATTGGCATGATGATGATGTCATCAGTAGGATTCCCCTTGCCTGAAGAAGTCACGTTGATCAGCGTGGGTATTTTGGCCTTCATGGGCGCCAATCCCGAACACTTTCCGCCCCCTTTTGTTGGAGCCCCCGTCGTCAATGTTCATACGGCTGCAATCATGGCCTTTGTTGCCGTATTTCTTAGCGACACTTTTATTTATTTTCTTGGACGAATATTTGGGCGCAAGTTGCTCTATCATCCGCGGGTGCATCGCTTTTTTCCTCCAGCTATGATGAAGCGGGTGGAAGAGTGGACCCACAAGTATGGAGCCTATGCCTGCGGTATTTTCCGTTTCACTCCGGGCTTAAGATTTCCGGGGCATTTAGCCTGTGGAATGATGAAATTTCCGATTTGGAAGTTTTTAGTGATCGATGGGCTTGCGGCTCTTATCAGTGTGCCGACACAGATTTATTTGCTGGCTCATTATGGCGAACCTATTTTAAATAAATTGCGTCAGTTCAAGTTTGTCGTCTTTGGTGTGATTGCCGTGATTCTGCTTTACTTGCTCTTCCGTCGTTTGAAAGGCAAGTGGCAGCAGAAACGTTTGGCCTAATTTACTTTAGGACAAACCTTACAGAAAGCTTTTTTGTTTTAGAGTGAACTTTAAGCGGCGGATTGGTCAGAAATATGACCTTCATCAAGCTCGCAGCAGATGCTCAAACTCACTGGTTTTGGCTTATATCCCGGTTCGATATCTTTCCAGAATATTTTTTCATAGCCACTTTGTAAGGCAAAAACCTCTTCGCGGATTTTAAAGAGCAATCCGGCAGGGGACCCCAAAAGCCAATCCATTTGCACCAAATAGAGTGCTTCTTCCAGCTCCACTGAATTCATTGATTTGACGAAAGACTTGGGTAAGTTTTCGATCAAATTGCAGGCATTGTGCGAGTACTTTTCAAAAATCTTTTCAAAAGGTTGAGCAAAGTTTTTTTCAAACAAAGTGTCTTTGGCGTGGGGGCCATTGAAGGCCTGAGACAATTTTTTAAAATTCCAATACAACAAGGCATCGTTCACGACATACTCTGCTCGCGGCATATAATCGGTGATGGCATCAACAGTCACACCTTCGTGGGAAGGATCTTCGACATGGGCGTTGTGGTCGACAGCCACGAGGCTGCGTAAGTGATAAAGGAAAGTATAAAAAGAGTGCAGTTTGTCAACGAAGGGCTTTGAAAAATTCAAACTGAAATTGTAAAGCAAAGGACCGCCCATGCGATTCTCGAGCCACAAAAAAGTGTCAAGTAAGGGGCCCAGTGCCGTCAAGTCGACGCCCCAAGGTTTGATCGCCATATCAAATTGTCCATTGAAAAGTTCCTCAAACTCAGCGCACAAAGCAGGTGACGTCATCGGCGTTTGTGTTTGTAAAGCGCGCACACGGGGTTGTGAGCGATCATAAAGTTCAATGTGAGGGTCTAAAGCGCGGAAGGCTTCGCAAGCAAAGGAGTAATCCATTTGCGGGAAGGCCACGGGACTTTTTAGATAGTGATTCAGTTTGACTAAAGACAAGCCAACTAAGGCGTCAGCCATATACTTGAAGGGCTCGCTGGGGGTAAAGTTTTTATCGTGGGCTTCTTGATTCCAAAACTTCACATGAAGTGGCTTCCAGGTAGATCCCTTGTCCAAAGTGACGTCAAAACCCAAACGTAAACTCGTCTTTTTGCTCATTGACTGTGTCCTTCCTAAGTTCGCATGCTCCTCATATATCGGTCCAATTGGTGGCTTGTGAGAGTCGGGTTTTTATGAGACTGTTTTTAGACTATGGTCGCGTTTGGAAGATGGATTGATGCTCATGGACACCTTGCGGACCCTCGATGGGAGGGACGTGTGGACGCTATTATCGAAGAAGCCCGCCAAAAGGGCATCCACTTTTTTATGCAGGGTGGGGTTGATCCTGAGGACTGGCAGCGGCAACTTCTTTTAAAGGAGCGACATCCTCGGCATATCGGATTGTGTTTCGGTTTGCATCCCTACTGGGTCGCCGAGCACAGCGAAGAAGAGTGCGAGGACGCGCTGAATCTTTTAGCGCCGATGCTGGCTCCCTGTTTAGGAATTGGCGAAATGGGGTTGGATTTTAGACCTCATATCATGAAGGAATCCCGCGAAATTCAGATCGGTGTTTTTGAGCAGCTTTTAGAGCTCGCGCAAGTTAGTGCAAAGCCCATGGTTTTGCATTTGGTTCAAGCTCACGAGGAAAGCCTGCGGATTATGGATATTTGGGGCATGCCTCGGCAAAAAGGCATGGTGCACTCGTTTAATGGCAGTTGGGGAAAAGCCGAAGACTTTTTAAAAAGGGGCCTTTTGCTTTCGCTGGGAGGTCCCGTGTGCCGGCCCGAAAATCAAAAATTACATCAAGTTGTGCGGGAAATGCCCTTAGAAATGCTTTTAATCGAAAGTGACAGCCCCGATCAGCCGCCACCTGCTTACAAAGGAGGCTTAAATCCTCCGGAAAGCATCTGGGAGGTGGCAAGAACTATAGGGGAGCTGAAAAGCCTTGATCCTCTGGAAATATTAGATATCACTACAGAGAATTTTAAGAGACTTTTTACCCAAGGCGCACCTCTAGATAGCGCTGCGATTTAGACCGGAGCTTCATGGAAACAGCATTGCCCCCAAATCCTACAGTATCTGACATGTCCCCTAATTTGACTCAACCTCCGGAAACTGAATACGTCATGCATCGCCGTTTTGATCGCATGGGTCGCCTTGTGGGCGATGTTGCGATGAAAAAGCTTTTCAACACTCATGTGATGGTGATCGGTATTGGCGGTGTTGGGTCTTGGGCTGCAGAGTCTTTGGCGCGATCGGGTGTCGGCGAAATCACAGTGATGGATTTTGATGAAATCTGTATCACCAATGCAAATCGCCAAATCCATGCCTTGCAAGGATTGGTTGGCCGTAAAAAAGCGGAGATCATGGCAGAGCGTTTACGTAAAATTAATCCCCAAGCAAAAATTAATTTCTTAAGTGAGTTTTATAACGAAGAAAACTCGGACCGCGTTTTTGCGATGAAGCCAGATTATATCGTTGATGCCATCGACAATATGACAGCCAAAGCCCATTTGTTGGCCAGCTGTCGTGAAACCGAAACTAAAGTTGTGACCTCTGCAGGCTCAGCGGCAAAAATGGATCCAACGCGTGTGAAGTTGGTAGATTTAGGCGAAACCTATAATGATCCTATGGCGCAACAGTTGCGCAAAATTTTACGTCAAAAGCATGACTTCCCAGAAGGAAAAACTTTTGGCATTCCTTGTGTGTTTTCAGACGAGTTGCCGATGCAGCCCGTTGAATTGAAATACGACAAGGGTGAGGGCTTCAAGTGTGTCTGTCCTCAAGGGCAAAATAATTTGCATAGCTGTGAACATCGCAATGTGATTTATGGAACAGCTAGTTTCGTGACGGGTGCTTTTGGATTAGTGATGGCCTCTTATGTGGTGAATTCAATTTATGCCTTGGCTAAGGCTGAGATGTTGGAGAAAGCATGATCGTTGGCGCGTGGTTTTTCTTGGTTTTTTGTATTATCTTGGTTGGCTTTACGGTTTTGGGTGCGACTTTCTGGCATTGGTTTAAGCTCAATCGGCAGGCGAAGAAGGCGGCCCTTGCGGCTTCGGGGACTGCGGCTGGGCAGTAGGATTGTTTTTTAGTTCGATTTCCGTTTTTTTGGATTGAGTTTGTTTTTGGGTTTAATCTGCTGTGACAGTTTTGCGGGCTTTCGCCATCCGTGAGCTAGCTATAGGACTGCCATCGTGGCAGTCCTATTTTGGTAGTTTTCTTATCAGCGTGAAATAGAAAGTACTTTGGCCTGATGGCCACGACGGCCAGCAGGAAGGCAGCTCAGGATGGCCAGATGAGCTTGAGCCCGAGAGCTGCTGTATTTAAAGTATTCCCCCCTCATCCCTCGAAATTTCCCTTATTCTCTACTTGAGTTTTCATTTGAAACTCGTTACTTTCGCGGATCTTAAGAATGATCAAAAATCAAGGAGCTCTCATGGGACCTATTACTCAATTCATCGATCACCATTACCGTCATTTTAATGCGGCAGCCTTAAAAGACACGGCTGTTGGTTACAAAGCCCATATGGATAAAAAAGGTAAAATGCTTGTGACTTTAGCGGGCGCAATGTCGACAGCAGAGTTGGGTTTGTCTTTGGCAGAAATGATTCGTCAAGACAAGGTCCACGCGATCTCTTGCACCGGTGCCAATCTTGAAGAAGACGTATTCAATTTAGTTGCTCACGATCATTACGAGCGCATCCCGAACTACCGTGATTTGACTCCGCAAGATGAACAACGTCTTTTAGAAAAGCATATGAATCGTGTGACCGACACCTGTATTCCAGAAGAGGAAGCGATTCGTCGTATCGAAAAAGTGATCCTTGAAGTTTGGCAAGACGCCGACAAAAAGGGTGAGGCTTACTTTCCGCATGAGTTCATGTACAAGATCTTACTCTCTGGCAAACTTGAACAGTACTACCAAATTGACCCTAAAAACTCTTGGTTGCTAGCGGCGGCTCAAAAGAACATCCCGATGGTTGTTCCGGGTTGGGAAGATTCTACGACTGGAAATATCTTTGCCAGTCACGTGATCAAGGGCGACATCAAGAATGTTCACACCGTTAAAGGTGGAATTCAGTACATGCAGATGTTTGCTGAGTGGTACATGGGGGTGGCGACTAAATCTGAAGTGGGCTTCTTCCAAATTGGTGGCGGTATCGCGGGTGATTTCCCTATCTGTGTGGTTCCAATGTTGGAACAAGACTTGGGTCATGAAGACGTTCCTTTGTGGAGTTACTTTGCCCAGATCTCTGATTCAACAACATCTTATGGTTCTTACTCTGGAGCTGTGCCGAATGAGAAAATCACTTGGGGTAAATTGGCGATTGAAACGCCTAAGTTTATCGTGGAATCCGATGCTTCCATTTGCGCTCCATTGATCTTTGGATATGTTTTAGGGTGGTAGTTTCCCAAAACAAGTTTGAGAAACATAAAACTTAAAATCTAAGTGAATACTTAAAAAGAGAAGCTTCGGCTTCTCTTTTTTTATGTTCCGATTTGTTAATTCGGAACTCTTTCGGGGAAGAAGGGCTTGAAATTAGAGCCTTAAGGCCTGTATTTTAACAAAAAAACAATGAGTCAGGGCGTTGGTAAATGCTAACCTTATTGCAGGGCCAAAAGGCTCCTTATTTTTTGGAATGCATTGTGCACAGACAGATAAGCAGCAATCTGATGAAAAGTCGGGTCATAGCCTAAGAATGTTGGGATGAGTTTTCTATGAACTATTTTTTTGTGACTGTATTGATGGTGTTTTCATTGGGCTTGTTTTCGTTGTCGGCACAAGCGGCGCGATCAGGTTGTTATACGACTTCCGGAATAACTACAAAGATCAGTTGTCCCTATTCTGAATTGCAGTTTACTGGCCCCGGTTACGATCGCACTGTGAAGTATTCTCTACCTCATGGACGTGCTCCGAAAAATGGTTGGCCGGCAGTTATCATCTATCAAGGGTCTTTTTTTCCAGTCGCCTTTGAACGACGGTCGACGATGCCTTTCGGTGGTTTCAATGAAATTCGACTGATTGAAATGTTATTGGATAGTGGCTTTGCTGTGATTGCCCCGAACGCCATGGAGAGAATCGCGTGGATGACCAATATTGTAGGCGTTGATTACGATTCATCTGTGGATTTCTTTTTTATCAGTGAGCTATTAGAGTCTGTTCGCGGCGGCGACTTTGGAAAATTAAATGCTGACAAACTTTTTGCCACCGGTATTTCAAGTGGCGGCTATCACACGAGTCGAATGGCTGTGTCTTTTCCGGGGGTTTTTAAAGCATTGGCTATCGAGTCAGGCTCTTATGCAACTTGCGGGGGGCCGATGTGTTTTGTTCCCCAGGCCTTGCCCGCAAATCATCCACCGACGGTCTTTTTACACGGAAGATTAGACACAGTGGTTCCTGAAATCACGATGTGGCAGTATCAGGAACGCTTAGAACAAGCGGGCATTGAAAACGAAGTTTATGTCGACAACTTTGCAACCCATCAATGGTTGTCTGGGGCGCCGGAAATCATCACAGATTGGTTTCTGAATCACTTGGACTAGCAAAAATTTTTTAATATTTGGTAGGAATCTGGGACTTTGTGGGCCCGCGATTGGGTAGCTCTCCCGGGTTGCCGATAAAAGTTGTTTGAGCAACTTCGACCAAATCTGTTCGGCGCAGAACAAATTTAAGAATGAAGTTAGGCACAATTGTAATCACCACCGTGTACACCAAAACCCCTCCAATCAAGGCGGGCGGTAAGCTGGGGCTGAACTGCTTTAGTATCTCCACTAAGACCAAGCCAAAAACCAGCGTTGGCAAGAGGCTGATGGCAATGGGGAGGCTCTCTTTAGACTCCTCGTCGATAGAAAATTTTCGGTGCAAGACAACTGATCCCAGGCGAATAGGAAGAGCTAGAACAATGAACCCCAGGCCAATCCAAAGAGCATCCAGCGACATGATTGAGGAATCCAGCTTCAATCCCGCATTGAAAAAATAAAAGGGCATAAAGAAGGCTGAAAAAAATCGTGCAGCGGTTTCAAACTCTTCTTTGGGATCTTTTGCGATATTCTTTTCATAGAAGTTCACCGTGATCCCCACTAAGAAAGCTCCGACTAAATAGTAAGCGCCCATTTTTTTTGTCAAAGTGCCGGCGGCCACCGCAAGCAGCAAAAGAAAACTAAAGTCAGCGCCAGGGGTTTTCTTCGAGGTGCGTTTTGCGACCCAGTGGAATAGAAAGGGCAGAACAATGGCTAAAACCAAAATCGTTCCGAGGGAAATAGATGCATTCAAGACACTCTTGGATTGGAAAATTAAAAGTAATAAAAGGGCTAAAACTTCGGCAGCGATGGCCATGTTTTTGACCCAGGTCTTTTGTTCACTATTAAGCCCTGTGGAGGGCAAGGTGTCTAATATAAATCCAGTGGAAGGCGTTAACAGGGCCAACGACACGATAGCTGACACGGCCGGGGTAAAACCAAATAGCGTCGAGAGACCAAAAGTAAACAGGACGAGAATGCCTGAGAGGACCAAAATATGCTGCACCAAATGGCGTGCATTGGCCTTGAGGTCATTGAAATCAATTTCCAGTCCAGCATAAAGAAACAGAGATGAAATTCCCAGGGTTGAAAAAATCGGAATGATCTGGTCATTGGAAAAGATCATAAACTGATTGGCCGAGATATAGCCTAAAAAGAAAGCCCCCAAGCCCACGGGAATGCCAAAACGAACAAAGAGTCGTGGCAAGATAAAAAGCATGATGATGAGCACGACATAGAGCATGTCATGGGATTGCAAATAGTGGGTAAGGTCGAAAATCAAATTTGAAAAGATAAAAGCCCCTCTTGACAGTCGTACAACGATGACTTTGCAAAGCATCTCAAAAAGTCTGCAAGTTGTCATATTTTTCTAGAGGCTCGTCAAAAGGACAATTAATGACGGATGATGTCATAAATTTCGAGTGTTTTATCCGTATGGAACGGGAGAAGGTTCGGTCCTCCGGGGCCGCTGAGAAAAGGCCAAGTTATTCATACAATTTTTTGTCGCTGATGATTCTCGGTTTCGTTATTGGACCCAACGAGTCTCCGCCGCTTTTTCGGGAATGAGCTTGGCGTCTCGGGATTTAGTTGTGGGTAAATTTAGAAAACCCAAAAATCAGTGCAACTCCGTTTTCGAAAAGTTCCGTATTTTTGCGAATATTGAAGACTCAAACGGCAGTTCTGAGAGGGTACTCTCAAAACTCCATGGTAGGGTTGAGTTCCTTGGGTGAAAGTACTTTGCTCTGAATCGCACGATGCGATTCAGAAAGGCCGCACTGGATGGCCGGAATCACTTGAGAACCGAAAACAGCTGTATTGGCACGATAGCTACCCACAGCTAACACCCGAGAGGCGCCAAGTGGAGGCGTTATTCGAGTTTACGCCAAGTGTAATTGCATTCAATCCGTGCAAACGCAGTCCTGAACTGGCTTTTCGGTCCCTTTGCGCGCCGTCCCTGGCATAACTCCATTGCAAAAGTGAAATGAAGCTTATTAAATGTCGGCCGACACAGGAGGCATTATGAGTTTCAAAATTTTTGTAGCAGTCATGGCATTGATAGCTTTGGTAACGGGTTGTGAGAAATCTCAAAAACACCCGGCTCTTGTTGTGCCAGCAGTTGTCGCAGTACCCGCGCATCAAGCTGATCTCGAGGCCACTGAGGCGAACTCTTCGTTGGATGAGTTAGATCCCTTTGCTGCTGATATCGAAGAGCAGCTGGCTCAGCTAGATGCGGCTTATTTTCAAGAGACAGGATTGTCGCCATTTGCTTTTGATCTCTTCCAGCCCATGGGACAAGCCTGCTTCAGAGACAGGTGTCCGGTTTGGATTCAAGTTTCGAAATCTCGACAAAAGTTGTATTACTTTTTGAACGGTCGGCATGAAGCGACTTGGGATGTCTCAACGGGGGCAGTTGGATATGGCACACCCAACTTTGACAGAAATCCGAATGGTCGAATTTATGATAAGTATACTTCAACGAAGTTTCCCGGTGGCGATTATAAGGGACTAGGCAATATGCCTTATGCGGTATTTATTTCGGGCGGGTTTGCATTGCACGGAACAGCGAAGTCAAATTGGAGCAAACTGGGCAAGCGGGCTTCGCACGGTTGTATTCGCCTGCATCCAGATAATGCGTTTCTAATGAATCGTGAAATTCGCAAAGTCGGAATTTATAAAACTTGGATCACGGTTCAGGATTAGTTGAGCGAGATTTTTTCAAGGCGAGCGCCACGGAACGTAGGCTCTAAAAGGGCGGGTTCGTAGTCAGCTTGGTACAAGCTGCGGGACCATTCGCGGCCCAACCCCCTTGGTAGTAGTTGTTCATCAGCGTGAACAAAAGATCTGAGCCCGAGGCGGAGTAAATTCCATCCCCATCTATAAAGGATAAATTGGGTTCACAGAGTTGCTCTAGGACTTTGTTGTAAAATGCCGTGTTACTGCCCGCATTTTTACGAGTCAGGGTATGAGAAAACTGGGCGACGGTTTTCGTTGAGTTGTAGATCGAATATCTGGTCTGTGCAGAACTCGTCAGCTCATTGATCAAGAAAGTATAATTCCAAGACATGACTCCTTCCCGCGCCATCGTCTCCGTTGCTTGGGTGTGATCCCGAGCAAAAGAGTCAAAGTTTACTGTCGTACCGTGACGGTGAAAATAAGTGATTTTCTTAGTCGAACCAATTGTAGTTAAAAGGTCTTGAGTGTGGCCCGCGGGAACGAGGGTGTCCCAGTCATCGTGTGCCACAAAGATGTTTGATGTTATTGAAGAAAGTTTCGAGTGAGAAAATTCATCATAGCGACTAGTTGATCCAAGCAAGGACTCCGTTGCTTTGTTAATTCTTCGAATGTAGGGATCAAAAAAGGTCGTATAGGCATCGATGGTCGCCTGTGTAGAAGTCGCGGTTGGCACCGTGGTGTTTACATAGGAGTGGAGTTTTTTTGCATCACTTACGGGGTAGATAACGGAGATTGCTTTCGGCTTGTAGGATTCACCTAATTGCGCGACGGCATGAAGAACCCCCATCCCTCCCCAAGAGCCGCTGTACAAACCAATTTTACTTTTATCGACGAGATTTTGCGAATGCAGAAACCTCATTCCGTTCTTAACGTCATCGATATCATTTTGAACATCTCCGCCGGAATAATAGCGTCCAAAAACCACTGCGACGTGCAAGCCGTTGTAAGAGTAAGGAACACCTTCGGCTGCCGACTGAGCAGGCGTTATCGGGCTAAAAAAAATTGTCGAAGATGCAGAAGCATTGTAATAGGGACCGTCAACGTCGGCCTGCGTGCCGGCTCCTTTTGCAACCCAAGTCGAATCAATATTGAGGCCTGTCCAAGAAATGCCCTCATAGGGCAGGAAAATAAGGACAGCGCCTGCGGAGGTTGCGGTGCTATTCGGAATCCATTGGATGAATGTTGGGCTGCTGTCGCCATACTCGACTTTAAACATTTCGTAAGGGCGATTGACGCTGAAGGCATCTGTGTAGGAGCCAGTCAGTAAGCTTGTTTTTGAAAGCGAAGAATCTGTAGGCTCATCCACTTTTTTACCCACGTTGAGAACGCTGTCGGTGC
>JBBKWD010000164.1:0-22639 GCA_037968775.1 Bdellovibrio sp. | reverse complement strand
AAACTGAGTCCAGACCAGATCCCCGATCTGCTCTTCGGACAGCCATACGTCCCTTTTACCCTTTCTCACCCTATCCCCCCAACATTTCTAAAAGCTCTTTGTGGGCCTTAATTCTGATCGCAATCCGATGCTGCTCTTGCGCGTCAGCTGCCCGAAGGTATTCGGACCTAAGCTTTTGGAGCTCCTTCTTAATTTTTTTGATCTGCCCAGTTGTTGTCGACATCGCGCCTCCGTTGATGAAAAAACGCCGCAAGAATCCCCTCACGCGGCTTGTGCTTAAATTGGTTTTAAATTTGGTAGTACGATTAGTAGTACGCCGATACAGCGTGTTTCGTAGCGTTATGAGGCTTTTATAGGCACTCGGTAGCATCCTGAAAAAATAGACAAAAAGTGCATTTCTCGAATGAAAAACGTGGTCTAGTTGTTGTGTATTTGATTTAACAGAAAACAGTTTGAAAAGTTGATTGTACTCCGGCCCGGGGCACCAATCTTTTTCTACTAAAACAATCAAATACGATAGATAACTGTCTTCATGGAAATAGTAGATTTAATCTCGCGCTTTAAACAGGTCGAAAAATTACTTCAAGCAAAGCCTTGGTTTAAAAAAGAACGTTGGGTCGTTTCAGTTCACCCCTTTCCACAAAAAAGTCCAGAAGGCGTAACTTTGCAAGTATTTAAAAAGGATTGGTTCAATGACCAACGCCAGGGCATTCACTTTGAATCCTATTTTGATTTAAATCCTAAGAAACAAAAGAAGACCTACGTCACTCTGCATGCACTTCATACTAATAATATTCCTAATACGAAAATTTCACGCAAAGAATTCGTTAAACCCTTAGTCGATCGAATTTATGACGAAATATCGTCATGGGAAGGCTATGAGTTCAGAACCGGTAAGTATGGTCAGCAGCCTTTTACAAAGTATCTGGATGCCACTGATGAAAAGTTTGAAAGTCAATTAGCTAAAGAGTTGGCGCGTCTTTGTGAACGAGTCGGTCCTCAAATAGACAAAATTCTAAAATCGCTTATTTAGTTCGATTTTGCCCAGCGACGGAAGAGCGAAAAATTAGCAACTCTATACCAGCTCAAATTTACGCACATATCTTTAAAATCGATGTTCGATAATCGTTTAGGGCACCAATTCCGCTTCTTTTGTTCAAACTCTTTTAAGTTTCTTTGCAAACTAAGAGACACCAGGGAGACGGCGATTTTTTTATTGTTTCGAATCGAGCTGTCTTCGCGCAACAGTAAGTGACTCCTTTCTTAGTTTATCCTAGACTAAATACATGAGCTTCTTGGATGATTTTAATATTTTACGCGAGCATGTATTTGAAGTTTGTGGTTTCAAGATCTCAAGGCTTGAAATAGAAAACGAAAGCTCCGAGTATCATGCTTGCAGTTTTAAAATTGATAAAAAATCAGTGAGATACCGACAGGCTAAAATTACCCCCACCAAAACAGGGCAATTTGTGACTCTTTGGAAGCGAGTCGGTAAAGGTCCAATTCAGCCCTATGACAGTTTAGATTCCATCGACTTATTTGTCGTAACTGTAGAAACAAAACATAACTTTGGGCAGTTTGTTTTCCCCAAAGCAGCTTTGGTGAAACAAGGTGTGTTGTCAGTCAACGGCAAGGGCGGTAAGCGCGCACTTCGAGTTTATCCCCCGTGGGATAAGACTGAAAGCAAGCAGGCTGAAAAAACTCAGGCATGGCAGTCGGAATTTTTCGCTGAAATATCAAAAAACTATCGAATCGATATACAGAAATTCAAGTCGCTCTATTCTGCCTAGGCTCCTGATACGTGCTCAGCATCCCCAACTAACTGATTGCAAGTATAACGAATTACATTTTCACAAGCATTCCAATCAGATATCCCAAATTAACCGCCGATGTCCCTAAGTTTTCTACCCAAGAGGGAAGCCCTAAAAAGACTCATTCCGCCCCCGTGAACAAAAGATGGACAGCCGCCCCCCATCCAAACCTTGCTTATAAGACCTGAGAAGGTATCTCATTTGCATATACCCAGTCGAACCCTGAACATTGGAGTCCCCATGCGCAATATTCTCTTCGCTTTTGTAATGGCTCTTTCCGCCACGAGCTTTGCCCAGCCCGTTGACAACCTTTTAAATGAGGTTAAAAACTCAAACTATGCAGGCACCTTTCATTTCGAAGTCTATAAACTCGGAATGCTCGGCAGAATCAAACTTTTCAAATCAAATTCATACGATATTCAAATTCAGTTTGGCGATCAGCTTACAGATGATGGTCAAATTCCGTATCTTTTTGGTAAAGATACGACCTCTGCTAAAGGCTTTGAAAAATTTGTTTTTGAAAAGATCGACGCCAAACCTTGTCAAGAAAATGAGCCACGGTATATCGAAGTTACCGGCGAAAAAAATGGAGTTTTCAAGGGGGCTGTCAACGCGGCTTCATGCAAAGACGGCGAGAGAAAAATGAAACGCTTGGCTGTTCAGAGTATTCAAAAATCTGGTGATAAATTAGATATCGTCATCTCAGATAAGGCCATCGGCCCGATGCTCACGTTCAAAGTTATTTACTCGCTTCAAAAGGTTCAAACTCCATAAGCCTATATCCTATCTTCGCGGGGCGGCGCCTAATATGCCGCCTCCGCGATTCCCCAATCTATGACACAGAATCCCCTGTCACCAGTGTGTAACCTTACATTTGGTTTCCATTTTCTTCGCTCTTCATTCCTCTGCTGATTTATTGTCACTGCAAATCTGCAGGAAACCGAATGATGAGATTTAAAAAAATCCTATTTTCTTTTTATTGGGCCCTGTTACTTTGTATTCAGGCGAATGCCGAAGTAAGTCACGACGACTTAAACAGTGCAAACAACCTTCTAACGCCGATGTACGGGTTGAATTTTCAAGACCTCATGAGGTCCTCCCTCTATGGCAATGATGCTACCTCCAACTCTTTAGAAGTACAGGGGACCCTGCCCCATATGCTCGGGAAATTGCCACAACTGACTCGGATGACCGTGGCCTACCATACCGTTCCCGTGACTGCTTCTGGACAGAACGACAATGTCTCAGGCCTCGGCGACCTTTACCTCTATGACATATTTCTATTCGGCCCGGAAATTTTGCAAATGGGTCTTGGCCCCTTCATCGTAATGCCGACAGCTACGGATGCCTCTACAGGATCAGACAAGTGGCAAGCCGGACTCGCCGCTACCCTCGTGTCCACTCACCCCTGGGGACTCCTCGGGGCCTCCTTTTCCTATCAACACGATTTCGCAGGAGATGAAAATCGTCCCACACAAAACATCGCCAAGCTTCAGCCCTACTTTACATATAACCTCAGAAGCGGAATGTATGCTCGCTCTGCGGGCACCTGGATTTTTAATTGGGAAAATGGCTCCTACTTCATCCCCTTCGGAGTGGGGCTTGGAAAGGTATGGAAGCGAAAAAACGGAGCCACTATAAATCTAATACTTGAGCCCCAATGGACGGCGGCCCATGCCGGCGAAGGCGTTCCAATATTCCAAACCTTCGGCGGTCTGAACTTTCAATTTCCTCTAAGTAACATCATCAAATAGGAAACCTCTATATCGAGCCGCTATTGTAAAAAATTCACAACAGCTAAGTATCTGGAATTACCTCTGTTCTTAGCGATTTTCGCCTGACTTCACGGGTTCCTGGACAAGGCCTCACATTGTCGATATATTGCATAGCGTTACGTCTTATGACTACAACCTTAAGGTGGCCAAAATGAACTCCATAAAAGTAATCTTTGCCCTGTTCGTGACTTCCTTTACTCTTCAAGCTCAATCCAATAGCACTCTTGCTGAAGTACGAGCTTCTTCCTTCGAAGGTTACTCGGCCTTTTCGGAAAACTCTCCCACAGACTGCCTCTACTCCGTTGAGGTTCAAGTAAATCGTGGTGGTGAACAAGTGGTTATCTATCTCAACTCCGACAATGAATCCATGATCAACGCCGCGATTCGTTTGTCACCAGATCAAGTTCCTCTTAAAGAAGGTACACTGATTTCTCGACGCGGTGTCGTTGTGAAATATGAAAATGGCATCCTTACGCAAACAAAGAAAGAAACTGACGAGGGTCCTTTTACCAATGACTACCAAGTTCTAAAGCTGGCAGTAAATGCAAAGCTCACGAAAATCTCTTCTGCTTACACGAAGTCCGTAACAAAGGGTCTTATTCGGGAAAGAGTATTGAACGAGATGTCTTGCCGATTCTAGATTTGTTTTTACATGATTTCATGATTTTTGAAGCCAGAAGTTTTCTTCTGGCTTTTTTTATTCCATTCGCTACACAAGCTTCATGTTCTTTGAAGATTCTCTCCATCTTGCATCGCCGTCAAATCTTTTGACGACTTCGAAGAATTTCTACTCGTGGCAATCATTACCCTCACGTAAGCTCTTCTCTGATATAAAGACTTCAGGAGGAGCCCAAATGAGTCACTATTACAGCAGAACCCTTCTTCTTCTGAGTCTTCTATTCAGCCTCCCCGTTTTTGGCCAAAAAAACACTCTCGCAAAAACGACTCCCACCACTGCGGAAACTATTAACCAAGCTTTGGACTCCACCTACGCAAAGTATTTTAATGCCCAAGATATTCATAAAATCGACGCCGAACTACAGCGCCAGATCGTGAAAGGACAAATGGTCCTTGTCGATACTCGGGACCAAAGCTCCTGCCGGCAGGTACAAACTCAGCTCGAGCAAACTCGCAATCTTCAACCCGCTGGCACAACGCTCTCCGATCTGTGTCGCTTAGATCCCAAATATCCTTATGCCAGTGTGGTCATCTTACGTCAGTCCAACGAGGAAGAATTCCGTAAAAAAATAAATTTTGGAATGCTGACTTCAGATCAAAAAAATATTTTTACTGCGACACGAAACTTGGGAGTCGCCGGGGTCGGGGTCTTCGGCCTGATCTATATGTTGCCCGAAAGTGTTTCCAAATGGAATCGCGATGAACTTAAAAGTGGTCTCGGCAAGAAGTGGGCAAAGAATGTTAAAAACGGTCCTGTCATTGACAAGGACGACCTCGCCTTAAACTATATCGGACACCCTATTTCAGGGGCTGCTTACTATCAAGTTGCTCGCCACCTGGAACTGACCCCAATGCAGTCTTTTGGGTATTCCGTTTTTATGTCGACATTTTTTTGGGAATACGGCGTGGAGGCATTTGCCGAAACTCCTTCAATTCAGGATCTTCTTGTTACCCCGATCATTGGCTCTCTTTTAGGAGAAGCTTTTTACCAATTAGAAAAGAGCATTCAAAAAAATGGCGGAAAAGTCTGGGGATCCGAATCACTCGGAAAGTTCGTCATGGTTCTACTCAATCCAGCGGGGGCGCTGAGTGATCAGATTAATAGACTTTTTGGGTCTAAAGTTGTGAAAAACTCTCGATCGAGCATCGTGATGAAACCGATTGAGAACAACGGAAAAGCTCCCCCCTCTGGCAATCGCAGATCCATGATCGCCATTGAGATAGAGTTTTTTATTTAAGATATGGTATAAAAGCTCGCGCAGCTTTTGATAGCTGCGTTGGCCCTTGATGTAAAAGATAGTGGCGATATTTAATTTTGCTGCTCCAAACTTGAAAACTATCCACACTTCGCAATCCTGGCAATTTGGCCGCAATAAAATCAGGTAAAAACCCTACTCCCAATCCTTGACTTGCCAGCTGCGCGATAACCACCCAACTTTCAACCTCCATTGAAATGGCAGCCTTCTTTCTAAAAGCCTTGTGATAAGCTTTTTCCAACTCAAGAAGTCCTGGACTTTCTTTGGTGACCAGAAACTCAGCCTGGGCAGGGCTATTCACAATGCCTGATCTCGCAACACAATCAAAGCCCCCTTCGTGCAATAGCACCTTGTGAACTCCTCGCACCTGTCCATCATCTATGGCCAGCCCTAAGTCAGCTTCACCCTTGCGAACTTGTTCCGCTATAAACTGAGCTGATCCCAATTTTAAAACTGGGCGAACTTGCGGAAACTCTTTTTTGAATTTCTTTAACAAGGGCGGTAAAAGAAACTGCGCAATTTCCGTAGAGGTGGCAATAACAAGTTCACCGGAAAGCTCGGTCTGAAGGCCTTTAATATCCGCTTTAATCAAAGCCACTTGCTCCAACAGCTGAATACCTCTAAGAACTAGTTCTTGCCCCTCCTGGGTGAGTTTAAAGCGATTTCTTGTATGCAGTAGCAAGGCGCAATCAAACGTGTCTTCCAGCTTTCGGATGGCTTGACTGATGGCAGGCTGACTGACATTCAGGATTTTCGAGGCAGCTGCCAAGCTACCTAATTCAGCCGCGACCACGAAATAGCGCAGATGATAAAGATTGGGTTCAATTGAGTTTCCCCTTAAGGTCAAGCCGACGGTCATGCACCACCACCATAATAAATTTTTATTATTATTAGATATTATATAATTAATTTTTACAACACTAAGAAATCGTTTATAAAGCTCTCATCACGACCCGCATCACAAACCCCCAACGAACTGAGGCTTTATGAAGTTTTTAACTGTTGCATCTGTCTTTTTGTTTCAACTGGCGCAAGCTCACGCTGCGAATCCAACTTGTCAAATAGCGTTAACTTCGAATAATGGTTCCTATGAATCTCAATGGGTAGAATTGGAGTTCACTCAGTCCCCGCACTCCGACCTAGCGGTTTATAAATACCGAGGCGTACGGGACCAATTCACGATTCAATTGCATCAAATCGAAAGGTCATTTGTCGCCAATATCAGTACACCAGAGGGAACGCTTCTTAAGACAACATCCGACAAAGAGCTCAATGCAGAGTTTTTTTATCAGAAAAATCATTTAGAAATCCATTGCCGCCTATAAATCAAAGTCAGACCAAGGTGTTTTCGGGGCCTTCCAAAATTTGGCATTTTCTTGAACAAAGTCCTCTATTGTTCGAGGCTCTCGTTGCAGGAGGTTCGGCAAGGCATCCGTGACTTTGGCAGTAACTCCTTCGCGGGCGGCTTGATAGTAACTTAGAACCATGTCCCGCATCCAAGGACTGCGACCTTGTTGTTCTAAGATATGCCGACTAGCTTCTTCAGTGATGGAGACATAAGATATTCGCCGCTCCGCCTGATAAGATAAAATTGAAACAACTTCAGCAATCGAAACGGGCCGACTACCAGTTACTGTATAAGAACGCCCGTGATGCACAAAGGGATCTCTCAAAAGGGCTTCTGCAAACTCCGCAATATCGCGAACATCCACATAGGAAGTCCGCGCCTCGCCTTGAGGCAAATACAAGGCGCCTTGGCGCAGTGAGTCGCCATGAATATTAATAAAATTTTGCATAAAGGCATTGGGCTTCAGAAAAGCATAGGGAATTCCACTTTCTCGGACCATCTCTTCCACCTCCCCATGAAGTCGAAAAAGTAAATAGGAAGACTGCGGATTTGCTCCCAACCCCGAGGAGCGCAATATAAAACGAACTCCCGCCTTTTTTGCAGCAGCCAGAACATCGGCTGCTTGCTTGAGCATTTGGGGACCTAAGGGACTTATGAAGAATAAATAATCGACATCACGAAAAGCGTGCTCCATTAATGCCGGCGACTCGAAATCCATCACATAGCCTCGAACGCCCACGGGAAATTTCTCCACCGTGCGCGAAGCAGCAATGAAATCTCTATTTTCTGCCTGGAGCTTCAGCACTAATTCACGGCCCACAGTGCCGGAAGCCCCAGTTACAAGGATTTTCCCAGCCATAATGGCCTCCTCCCTCCAGTATGCACCAGAACGAAGACTGCGGGCATGTATCTTCACAAGACCAAACTTGACTCAACTCTCTTTTATCGATTTATTCGTAGAGTGAAATTCTTTAAAGAAAATCTTCAGGTTTTTAAAGCCGCTTTGGTTCCTCTTTTTATTTTGGTCGTTCTGTCGAGCAACATAGATCAATACCTCAACCTCAGGGTCGAGTCTTCGCTTCGAGACCCCATGGGCGCATCTTCTTCTCTTTATATTTTTGGTTTTCTTTCTTTAGTCAGCGGCACCGTCTTCCCACTGATTCTAGCAACACTTTGCCTCTATGCTTTAAGCACCCTAGAAAACTGGAAGTCTGGCATCGGAACTTTTTTTGAACGCTTTTTTAATCACATTTGCATCGAGACCTTACGCGCTTGGGGCAAAACACTTGCCTGGTCCCTTCTTTTTATTTTGCCTGGCATCTGGAAATTTTTGGAATACTCGCTGGTTCCTTTCGTCGTCACCGGCTCAAAAGAATATGACCAGGGCCGCGAAGATGCTTTAAAAACTTCCAGCCTCATTGTTCGTCGTCATTGGGGAAAAATTATTGGCGTCTTTTTGTGCTTCCATTTATTTTTGCCGCTGATTTTCACATCCCTCTTTGATGCCTATCGCTTGATCTGGAAGACCCCGATCGCAAGTCTGACCTTAAATCTTATCGACACTTATTTATTAGTTTTATCAACGCAAATTCTGTTTCGTATCTTCAGAAGAGAGGTAGCTCCCGATGAATCTCATGTTTAATTGGAAAGAAGTTAAAAACCGAGGCAAAGGCCTGACCTTTGACGATGTCCTCATCATTCCAGCAAAATCCGATGTGCGCTCTCGCCGGGACCCACAATTAACGTCAAAGCTGACAAAAAATATCACCATTGAAACGCCGATCATCAGCGCCAATATGGATACTGTCACCGAATACGATATGGCCTTTGCCATGCACCAACTCGGTGGTGTCGGAATTCTACATCGCTTTATCACCACGGAAGAACAAGCCGTACAGGCTCGCCGCCTTAAAGAGGCCGGCGTAAAATTTATTTCTGCAAGTGTTGGTGTCGGCGATGAGTTTAAGTCGCGCGCAAAAACTTTAGTCGATGCCGGCGTCAATGTCATCACCATCGATATTGCTCACGGTCACTCCGTGCAAATGATGGAGACCATGAAATGGCTAAAAGACACCTACCCCACAATTGATCTGATTGCTGGAAATCTCGCGACACCGGATGCGGCTCGCGACTTAATTGAAGCCGGTGCTGATGCCATCAAAGTCGGAATTGGACCAGGTTCTATGTGCACCACTCGCATCATCACCGGTTGCGGTGTTCCTCAACTAACGGCCATTGCCTTGTGCGCTGAGATCGGCGAAAGCTATGGAGTTCCTGTTATCGCCGACGGTGGCATTCGCAACTCTGGCGATATGGTTAAAGCCTTCGCTGCTGGCGCTAGCACAGTTATGTTAGGCAGCATGCTTTCGGGCACGATTGAATCGCCAGGTGATATTAAGAATGGAAAAAAACAGTACCGCGGCATGGCCTCTCGTTCTGCTCAAGACTCTTGGCGCGGCGGCGTACCAGAGGGCATGGCTCCAGAGGGAGAAGCGACTCTTGTCAGCGTAAAAGGTCATGTCCGCGATGTGATTTTAGAAGTCACTGGCGGCATTCGTAGCGGCATGAGTTATGTTAATGCCACGAGCATTGCACAGATAAAAGAGAATGCCCACTTTATGGAAATGTCTTCCAGTGGTATCTCTGAATCTCGCGCACACGGAGTGAAAAATTAAAAATGTCCGAGTTTGATTCTCGACCCATAGGTGTTTTTGATTCAGGAATTGGGGGCCTCACGGTCCTAAAGGAACTGGCTCAACAATTTCCCCAGGAAAGTTTTCTTTACCTGGGGGACACCGCTCGCCTGCCTTATGGCTCGAAATCTCCACTGACGATTCGTAAGTATTCAGAACAGAACATTCGTTTTTTAGAAAAGCAAAATGTAAAAGCCTTAGTGATTGCTTGTAATTCAGCTTCAAGCCAAGTGCCCGAAGCTGAATTTGATGGCCTGCCCGTTTACAATACCATCGGCCCGGGGGCTGCCCGCGCACTTGAAAAAACCACCTCGGGACGAATCGGCATCTTGGGAACTCGCGCCACTATAAATAGCGAAGCCTATAGCAAAAAGATTCGCGAACTCGATACAAAAGCCCAGGTCTTTAATCAGGCCTGCCCGCTTTTTGTCCCTTTAGCTGAAGAAGGTTGGGACTCAGACCCTGTGACCAACTTGATTGTCTTTCGTTATTTGAGTTTGATATTGCAAAATCAAATCGACACGTTGATTTTAGGTTGCACCCATTATCCGATTTTAAAAAACTCCATAGTGCGTGTCACGGGCTCAAGTATTGAGTTGATTGATTCAGGCGAAGCCATCGCTGAATGGCTCGAAAGGGACTTTACCTGTGGACGACTTCTTCGCAGCGAAGCCAAGTCCACTCGTCACATCGACATCATGACCACAGACGCTTCGGCGCATTTTACTGAAATGGCTTTAAGAATTCTAAGGCCTATCAAAGCCGACGACTTCCGCGTCGTCGACCTTTAAATATTTTAAATACAAATTTCTAGAGGCAATTCCTGCAGGTTGTAAACATTGGCCATCGAATACCCATAAGCCCCCGTATCCATAACGGCGACAAATTCATCAGGCGATACGGGCGTCAATGAACGATCCTTGGCAAAGAAGTCCGAAGACTCACAGATGGGCCCCACTACGTCACAAATCAATGTTCCGCTTTTTAACTTCAAAGGGAGAATTGCGTGATGAGCTTCATACAACGAGGGTCGCACTAAGTGATTCATTCCCGAATCGATTACCAAAAACTTTTTGTGACTAGTTTCTTTTAAATATTGAACCTGCGAAATCAAAACACCGCAGTGACCTATCAGCCACCGACCAGGCTCTGACTGCAATTCCGCTCCAAGCTCCTTCAAAGACTCCAGAGTGATTTGGGCGTAGTTTTGCAATATCTCATTTTCAAGTTTTAATTCTTCCCGCTCGTAAATAATTCCTAAGCCGCCACCAAAATCAAAACGTCGCAAGGTGGGGAAGTCTTTTTGTAAATCCCGATACACAGTCTTAAGACGTGATAAGGCTTCTTGATGCCCTGAAAACTCCATCATCTGCGAACCTAAATGTAAACTCACACCAACGAGTTCCAAAGATTTTTTAAATTTTCGTAAGCAAGCAGTCAATGCTCCGACCATGGTAAGTTCCATGCCGAATTTGTTATCCTTAAGGCCCGTGGCAATATAGGGATGGGTTTGAATGCTGATATCCGGGTTCAAACGCAAACAAACCGAGGCCTTCACGCCCATCTGTTCAGAGACAGCACCGATGCGCTCAAGCTCGGGCAAACTTTCAACATTGATTTGAAAAATACCAAGCTTCAAGGCTTGTTCAATCTCATGTTTGGTTTTACCCACACCGCTGTAAACAATATCTTCAGGAGCAAATCCGCACTCTAAGGCTCGCTTAATCTCTCCTAATGAGACCACATCCGCCCCGGCTCCCATGTTTTTCAGCTTTTGCAAAATCTGAGGATGAGAATTCGCCTTCATCGCATAATAAAGTCGCACCCCGGCAAGAGCTTGGCTCATCGCCTGGTATCTTTGCTCTAGAAAATCCAGATCATAGACATAAATGGGCCGCGCGTAATTTGCACACAACGGCAAAAGTGGCTTCTTCAGGGGGCCAAAAACAAGTTCGTTATTGATATATTCCACTAGGACCTCGTAGTATGATTTTGTCTTATTAAGGAATGTTTGTCATGAAAACTTCGATCTTTACTTACACGTCAAAAGGAATGCCCGTTTTGGCCTATGAATTTCACAATGGGGGACCAGAGGTCCTCATATTGGGGGGGGTTCATGGCGACGAAATCGAGGGAGTTTTTGCAGCGCAAGAACTTCTGAAGCATTTTATGAAATCCAACCCCTTTAAACTGAATATCACCTTGGTGCCTCAGTTTAATTTAGAAGGAGTCGTTTATAAAACCCGCGGCAACGGCAATGGCGTTGATTTAAATCGCAACTTGCCGACCAAGGATTGGTCCCCGGAAATCAAAACGCCGCGCTATCATCCGGGGCCTTTTGCTGCCAGTGAAAATGAAAACAAGGGCCTGATTCAATTTATTGAATCAAAAAAACCAGTTTTAATTCTATCCCTGCACTCGTGGCAGCCCGTTCTCAATGTGAATGGCAACTGCCATGCCGTGGCCGAAGTTCTAGCTCAACGAACGGGTTATAAAATCGATGACGACATTGGTTACCCAACTCCGGGCTGTCTGGGCAGCTATGCCGGCTTAGAACGATCGAGTCCTACTTTAACTTATGAAATCGAACGCGGCCTGAGTGCTGAAAAAATCATCGAGATCCACGTACCCGCAATTCTTGAATCTCTTAAAGTCTTAGAAAAAAATTAAGGAGTCCCCTATGCAAAATAAAATCAATCAGCTCTTCACCGACATCCAAGGTGGCAAAGGCATAGACCAACTCAGCGCCTCAGAAATAAGCCTGGTTCAAGAGACTATCGAAGGCTTGGACAAAGGCAAAATCCGCGTCTGTGAAAAAACTGATAAAGGTTGGATCACCAATGAGTGGGTGAAAAAAGCGATCTTGCTTTATTTCCGCACTCAAAAAATGGAAATCATGAACTCCGGTGATTTTTCGTACTATGACAAAATCCCCGTCAAGAAGTGGTCCGAGGCGGATGGCGTTCGCGTTGTCCCTCATGCCTTAGCCCGCAAAGGTTCCTTTATTGAAAAAGGCGCGATCCTTATGCCTTCTTACGTGAACATCGGAGCCTATGTGGGTGCCGGCACAATGGTCGACACTTGGGCCACAGTGGGCTCGTGCGCACAGATCGGCAAGAACGTACATCTTTCTGGTGGCGTCGGCATTGGTGGCGTTCTTGAGCCTATTCAAGCTTCTCCGGTTATAATTGAAGATAATGTTTTTATCGGCAGCCGTTGCATTGTGGTCGAAGGAGCTTTGATCGAAGAGGGCGCGGTCCTTGGAGCAGGCGTTACGATCACGTCCAGCACAAAAATTATTGATGTTACGGGATCGACACCAGTAGAAATGAAAGGCCGCGTGCCTGCTAACTGTGTTGTGATTCCAGGAACTCAAATGAAAGACTTCCCCGCTGGAAATTTCGGTGTGCCTTGCGCCTTGATCATCGGAAAAAGAAAACCAAGCACAGATCTTAAAACTTCACTAACGGACGCTCTCCGCGATTTCCAAGTCAGCGTTTAAAAAGGCACATTGATCTGAAGCGCACGATGCGCTTCAGAAAGGCAGCCCATGGACGGCCCGACTAACTCCAGCACCGGGAGCAGCCGAAAAAAATGCCTATAAACTTCTGAGTTATTTAAAACGAAACGCTTCCAGAAAAAGTCTACTTCACCCGAAGCGCTTCAGAGGGCCCCACTTCGGCCGCCGTTCGCGAAGGAATATACGAACCAAACCACGCCAAAAAAGAGCTCACAACAAAAACTCCGAATACCAGCCACCAGTCAACAAGAGCCGGAATACTCGAGTCATAGTAAATAGCCGATCTAAAAAGAGTGATCGGATTGCTTTGAATATAGAGCCCTAAGCTCGTTCCCAATACCAAACCAATTGCTACACCGATCCCCGCCAACATAAAACCCATTTGCGTAAAGGTGCGAACCGTTTGCCGAGCCGAATATCCAAGTGTTCGGAGAACCGCGATGTCCCGACGCTTCTGCGACAGCAACAGCGCCAATACGGTCAAGATCGAACTTGCGGCAATAATCCCTGCAAGACCCAAGAAAATTCCAATCGAAAGTTTTTCTAATTTAAGCGCATAAAGCAAAGCTGAGTTTCGATCCATCCAGGTTTCCACCTGAACCCCATCAAACTTCAATAAATCATCTCGGACATCTAAAACACGGGTCTCATCGGCGAGCCAAACCTCGATTCCTGCCTTGCGACTGGCGTCCGATTGAAAACCACGCAAAGATTTCCCTCTTTGAAAAAACAAATACTGAGCATCAATTCCAGCAAGCCCGGTGGTCACAATTCGTTTAATTTTTACGCGTTCCACTTTGGGAACTTCTCCCGGAGGCAACAACAAACCTGTGGGGGCCACCATCGTCACAAAATCACCTTCAAAGACGCCCAGTGATTGCGCTAAATCCACACCCATCACAATTTCGCCTTCACCTGGTATATCCTGTGGATCCCAAAAATAAACCGACGACTGGTTGCCTTGTTTTTTTCTATCCAAACTTTGCAACTGGTCAATGAAGTGTTCCAAGCTTTCCTTCGACATTCCCCGGGCCAGACCTCCTCGAAATTGTCCGTCTTGCGTGCGAATGATCACGTCCATGGATTCAAATGAATAAGCCTGATTACCCGTCGTCTCGCGCACACGCTGAACAGCCGGATGATTTTCGATGACTGAGAAGTTATCTATTCCTGGAAAAGTCACATACAGATGAGGTTCTAGCCCCATGATCCGCTTTTTAATTGAGTCATTCATACCGTTCATCACAAACAGCACCACTAAAAAGGCCGTAACGCTGACTGCGATGGCCACCAATGATAACCAAGAAATACGGCGGATCAAAGATCCGGCGCGCTTAGAAAATATAAAATGACTAAAAAGATGGCCAACCAACATAGACTCCTATTTTAGGAGCCTGAGCCAAGGATTCAAGCTATTTGTTGCTTGCAGGAAGGCGGCGGTGCGCGGCTTCCTCTTCACGAACTTCTTCCACACTGCTCTTCATAAAAAAGCTCTTCTGCATGGCTTTTAAAGTCACCACAGTTTCATTCAAGGTCTCTACCAAACGCCGGCTAGCCTGAGGCAGATCTGGCCCGACCTCATCAATCGCGGGCCCTAAAGCCTTCGTCACAGTCGCCAAATTTTTAGTCATCACGGCTAGATCTTTTGCTAACAGTGGATTCTGTTTATTAAGCTCTGGCAAAATCAAATTGATCTCGTGAGTCGTGACTGCCAAATTAGCGACCAACTTCTGCACGCCGTCATCCCGAGTTGCTTGCATCGACAACTTGATCACTTCATTTGACATAGTATTCAAATTCTTCAAAAGAGGCTCAACTCGGTCAAACATCCTGACGATGGATTCGGCTCGGTTTTTATCCGCAAAGGCTTCCACTAGAATTTGCATATTTGCCAGAATGCCGCCGACTTTTCCTAGATAGTTATTCAAGTGCTTACCACTAATAAGGGTCATTAGGTCCGTGGACTCAACTGACGCCACCTGTCCATTTGCAAGAACGATATTTTTATCATTCGAGCCCACAGAAACTTCCAATACGCGCTCTCCAATGATAAATGGACGAATCAACTGCACCACGGAATCTTCCCGGATTCGATCCTGAAACTTACCTAATACATAGAACTGCACACGTACCGTATTGTCGCTTTGCAATTCCACGTCGTCCACCGCGCCCGCTTTTAGGCCCGACATTTGAACCAGGGTCCCTTGATGAATTCCATCGGCAGCTTCAAAGATGGTCGTATAGTGAATCTTTGCATCAAACCACCCCTGCTTGATAGCCACCGTCAGTGCAGTCAAAATCACACCAAGAAAGGCAAATAAAACAAAGAAGCCCGCAACACGTTCAAATTTATTAAATTTCAATTTCATCATAAATGAACCACTTTTTTCTCTGGATCCACGGTTTGAAGATACAACTGACCCGCATCAAGGTGAATTATTTGGTAGTCCAAAAGATTCATAAATTTTTCATCATAAGAACTAATAAAAACATGCTTCAGACACCCCTGAACTCGAAGTCTATGAATATAGTCCACGAAAACATACACACTGTCTTGGCCCAATCCCACACTAGGGTCATCCAATAACAAGACTTGCGGGTGCATGATGAAAGATCGCATCAGACAGGCTAACTTTCGCACACGACCAGGAACGTGGGCTGGCAAGTCCAAGGCATATTTTTCGATGTCGAAATCTTTAATCATCGCATCGACGCGAGCGTTCGCTTCTTCAACCGAAACAGTCTTGTGGTAAAGCAAGGGCAGCATTAAATTATCTCTCAAACTGCGGTTATTTATCAATCCACCATAGTCAAAACCATAGCCGATCTCTAGTCTATAAGGCAGGAACTCCTCAAAGGACATTTCCACGACGTCTTCGCCGTTAATCAGAAATTTTCCGGACTGTGGAATTTGCAAACCAGCCAAAATCTGCAGCAACGAGCTTTTCCCAGCTCCTTCTTCTGCTTTGACCCAAATAATTTCATTCATCGGAAAATCAAAATCTACATTCTGAAACACAGAGTCTTGTCGTTCGTGTGCAAAGGACGCGCCTTCGAACTTTAAGCTTTCGATTTTCATTAGATCACCCCTAAACTTTTTAATTGATTTAAATAAAACAAAGCTGTGACGACTAGGTTGAACATCACCACAAAAATAATGCTGTTCACAACGGCTTGAGTTGTTGCTTGTGGCACCTCATGAGGACTCTTTTTTACGGAAAGTCCCTGATAGCAGGACACTACGAAAATAATCATCCCACTAAATCCGTTTTTTAGAATGAACATTAAGAAGTCTTCTTTAGCGAATCCGCCCATAAGAGAATCCGTATAGAATGAAAAAGGCATGTCTTGAATCAAACGTGTGACCCAAAACCCACCCAGTAATGCAACAAAATTAAAGAACACTGCCAAACACAGAACACTGATCACTCCGCCGACAACGCGTGGGAACACAATAAAACTCAGAGGATTGATTCCCATACTTTCCAGCGCTTCAATTTCTCGATTGGCCCGCATATTGCCAATCTCTGAAGCCACGGCAGTCCCGGATCTGGCGATCACGACTAGAGCCACTAGCAGCGGCCCCGCTTCCCGCACGATGGCGACAATCAAAAAGCCGCCAATCATCGATGTGCCACCTAAAAGGGTCAAATTAGAAAGTGCTTGAAGAATCAAAATACTTCCGACAGCCAAGCCCAATACGGAAATCAATGGCAGTGCCTGCCAACCGGTAAAGTAAATTTGCGCAGAAATGACGCCGACAATTTGGCGAAAACCTTGAGCACGATCCAAAATGGTCGCGCGAAGAGACAGGTATACCATCATCAATACATGCAGGGTGTATTCCACATTTTTTGTGAAAAACCTTCCCAACGAATCGATTTGATTGAATAGAAAAACCATGGCCTACCCTTGTAAAAACCTTATTGGTCTTATCGGTAGCTAAGCTATATTCAGTCTCAAACTTTAGTCTGGTTTTTGAGCGTTTTTGTCATTGAAAATCTTGAGGGAGACTTATCGCTCCTGATGGATACAGATGTATAACTTTTTGCCAGGATGGAAGTCCATAGTCCTTAGCTGTATCAACCGATTCTAATATGCCCACAAGGAGTAAAATAAAGATTTCAGGGCTTCAAAGCCGGACTCGCCCAAAGAGCCCTCTAGCTTCCCGCCTACAATTGCATGCTTTTGGATATAAATATTTTCTGGGTATGTCGCACGAAATGTTTTGAAAGATCGATACATATGCAGCCGAGAGGTCACCAATAAAACATCACGACACTTCAACGCTTCGACTAGGGGTAAACTCTGCTGAGCATTTCCATAGGTCGTTTCAGAACGTCGGTCCAATACTACATCGTTTTCAGTAAGGCTCCCATACAAAGCCCACACAGGCATGATCTCTCGCAACTTGGCGTTCGAGTAGACTCCAGAGATCACTAATTTTTTAACATTTTGATTGGCTAAAAGATCAAAGCCTTCACGCACCCGCCCCGGCCCACCCGTTAAGACAACAGCACAATCGGCGATGGGAGTTTTTATCCAAGAATCAATGGTCTCTCGCTCGACAGCTTGAAACTCTTGAACATAGCGATAGCAAAACCCTGCTCCTAATACGAACAGGGCCCAAAAAATTCTAGAAGTTAAAAGCTTCTTAACGATGAGCAAGAACCTCAATCTCCACATTCACACCCTTTGGAAGTCCTGCCACAGCGACGGTAGAACGCGCCGGAGGAGCCTCCGTAAATGCTTTCGCATAGATTTCATTCACAGTAGCAAAGTCTGCCATATTCGTGAGGAAAATAGTTGTTTTGACGATATGGGAATAGTTCATTCCACTTGCCGCCAAAACCGCTTCGACATTTTTCATAACCATTTCGGTCTGAGTCTTGATATCGCCTGTGAAAACTTCGTTTGTCTTCGGGTCAATGGAGATCTGACCTGAACAGAATAGAAAATCACCCATCATCACGGCTTGAGAATAAGGACCCACAGCTTTCGGGGCATGGTCGGTGTGAATAATTTTTTTCATAGTATCTCCTGGTCATCACTCAAAAATGACGACGGCAATTCAGTGTTACTCAATTAGAAATAAAAAATAATACCTGCTTGGAAGGGACTGTCCGCAATTGTTCTAAAGCGAACATTGTCGGCAGAAATAATCCCTACGCCGCCTTCAAAAGTGAAAGACAAAGACTCAAGACCTGGCATAAAAAATTCAGCACCGAAAATACCGCTGAGTTCAAATCCAGACTCCTTCACTCCGGCTGATTCGTAATTCACGATACCAGCAGTACCACCCATATAAAAATTCAAATTCTCTTCCTTAAAAACAATACGGCGAACAGAACCGTTGAAGGCGAATTTGGAATAGTCTTTCTTAGTGTCCACCCCAAGGCCGCCGGCGAAAGCCATCTCTGAACTTGGATAATAAACCGCAGCCAGCTGAGGCAGGTCTAGTGCCGCATGGGTCTTCACTCCAACGCCAAGGCGATTTGATAATTCTTTTGCTTGCGCCGAAACGCTCATCGCGACAACTAATCCCAATACCAGTGTTGATCTTTTAAACATGAAGTTTCTCCTCGATTTTGCACTCCCATTAGAGTCAAAACCTGGCACGGGGGCAAAAGGAATCTGTACTCTTACGAGAGGTGTCATAATCCTTGCGGTTTTTTGCCACTCGTGAGAAAAATGAGGGAATGAAAGCCTTTGTTATTGCCCTTTTTATACTCATTCCAATGACCCTCAAGGCCGAATTCAGCGTCGACGGCACCGAGTATCTGACCGCGCCACAAAAAGCCCTCCTAGAGGAAGGCATCCGTACGATGGAGTGGCCCAGCTATTGCCCGAACACTTTAGATCTCTTTAAAAGAAAAGTCCTCAATCCCGACCCACTGACTCAGTCCCCCGATAATTTGGTCGTCGACAAGTCTCGTCGGCTGCTGCATCTGCTCGTCCGTGATCAAGTTATTGCGAGTTACGTGATTGCCTTGGGTGGCGCCCCCGTCGGAGACAAAGAGCGTGAGGGCGACAACAAAACACCCGAAGGCCGCTATTTTATCGAACTTAAAAATCCCAAAAGTGCCTTTTTATTAAGTCTCAGGATCAACTATCCAAATATGCAAGATCTCGAAGAGGCTCGACGCAAAAAGATCAAAGATCCGGGCAAGGATATCATGATCCATGGGTTGCCAACAAATTGGTTCAAAAGAAGGATGATCAAACATCCTGAAGATTGGACAAGGGGCTGTGCCGCCGTGACCGACAGTGAGATCACCGATATCTACAATCATGTCGATATCGGCACTTATATTGAACTCTGCCCCTAACCTAATAAGCTACTTTAACATCGCTTTTTTAAGACTGGCGACGCCATCATCCGACGACTTTCCCAGCCAAATGGAAAAAACTTTTTCAATAAAGCCTGCGCTCCCTTTGATCTCAGACACAGCTCCTGAAGTCGTTTCATAAGTTATGGTCTCCACACCGTCTGCCGACTTCACACCCAAAATAGACAGGACTTTGCCTTCTTTAGCTTCCCCACCCTTAACAACAGCTTCCAGAAACTGACTGACGCTGGCATCGTCTTGAATGTCATTTACCTTTAAGGCTTCTCTAAAGGACTTTTCAACATTTTCGCCATCTACATTGCGTAAAAAATGTAACTGAATCGCAATTGCTTTTTGATCCTTCACTGAAGCCAAGGCCTCTGCGTCGTTCTTCTTAAAGGTTTCAGGACTCGCAACAAAAAGTTGTGCTACGTAGACTCGAACATTCACAAAAACGACTTTTTTGGAACGCAACCCAGCTCCAACAGAACTCAGCTTAACCGTTTCTTCAACTGTCTTTTTACCCGTCTTTTCAGCCAGCTTTTCACCTAGCTTGACCTGCGCCGAGGCGGGCAAAGAGATCTTCTCAACAACAGGTCCTGTCCCCTCTAATGAGAGCAAAGCACCCCAGCTCGATACTGCTAAAAATATAAGGGATAAAAAGAACATGATCGCTTTCATAAGACCTCCTGAGTTCGATACACTCTTAAGCATTTTGCTCGCGGCCCCAAATGTCAACTTGGAAAAGTTTTATTGCTGATACCCTCAGCGTCCTTTAAGCTGAGTACAGATATGTCAGAGCAAAAAAAAGAAACTCTTTTTAGACAACGCCTTGAGCTTCTCCTTCTTACCGAAAGAGACGATATTCTTTCCCATGCCCGCGGCGTGATCTCTCAATATCTCTTTACTTTCCGTCACTATAAAAATGGAGATTTGAATTTTCCAGTCGTCGAACGAGAGCTTAAAAGACCGTCATTGGTCTTGGTTGCTCAAAACTCAGGGGAACTCTTTAATGAGTTCCTCGTGAGGGCTTCCTCTCTCTTGAGTGAGTTTCCTCTATCACAGTTTATCGCTGTTATCGACGCCCCCTCAATATCCGAAAACTTAGACACGCTCTCGTCCCCACGCATGCTTCCACTTACCCCGCAAGAGTACTTTGACACGCTTAAGTTTGAAACTTTTTGTCTTCTGAAGTGTCGTTCTCAATTCCATGCGATCGAAGTTAATGATCTCTTCCCCGGAACCTTGATTGATTTTACTGGCTATGTTCGCTTGAGTTTAAATCAAAAATATCTGGCCGTACTTTTTCGCGACACAGAACTCACTGAACAGCGTCTGCAACGACTCGGCAGAGCTCCAGGACTTCTTGTTCCTCTTTCAGAAAGCAAAGCCTACCATGACTATGTCCTGACTTATTATGACTCCTCAGGGGCCGCGCTCAAAAAAAGATCTCGCTCATTATTTTTCTATACCGCGACACTGTGGGTGGACCTTCTTGAATATCTTTGGCTCGACTTAAACACCGCGTCCACAGAAAATATCTCAAATAAGGTGGACCTTTTGCGCAAGGTCTCCCAAGATTTTGTCGAGCATCTAAAGTCCGAAGAAAATCTTTGGGACACTTTTAAAGACTGTCCCATGAGTGAGTTCTTCAAATACTGGCGTGGCCCATGGGTAGCTACGTATGCGGCCACCATTTCACTTAAAAGCGGTGTCGGCAATCCCACAACCTCCTTTTTCATCGCACTTCTAGCACAAGTAGGTCTTTTAGATTTACCAAAAAACTTTTGTCAAAAATATCTCGCTACAGGCGACAAAAACTTAAATGAAAAAGAACAGACTGCTTTCGAGTCGTTACCCATGGCCTCGCTCAATAGATGTCTAGTGAAACATCTCCCACTGACTGATGAAGAAAAAAGCATCCTCGTTACTGTCTATGAACAAAACGATGGCCAGGGCTTCCCTCATAAAGTGCCAGCAGATAAAATCCCGCCGGAAGCGGCACTCATCCGTTTCGCTGAAAAAATCGACCTCGGCGTTCGCACAACTTTAGCTGATACAGGCGTTGGCTTTCGCTTCCTTAGAGAAAAAACCTGGGAGCATGAAAAACAAACAACCACTATCTTCGGCACCGAGTTTCTAGAAAAAATCGCAAACTCCCTCCTCTAAGAAGTACCTCGCGTCGCATAGGCCTGCTCTATTACGGTCATTACGCCACAAGTTATTTACACGCTTTTAAAGAATCTATTACGTGAACGTCTCTACAGGATAAAATCAGGACTTCCTTTAAAATAGTCGTCCTTTTTTTGGAGAGATACCCAGCCATCATGTTTACACTTGTGAAATTCAATCAAAAGAAAAAACGACACCTAGACAGCATACCTATGTTGGCATGCTGTCGTTTGTACAACAAGAGTGCGCCGAATAATCAAATGCCATGCAAAACAATAGCATGGCGTAATAGCCAGCGCGACAGCTTATGCATTTTAACAAAAAGTTAAATTCTTTTAAATCCTCTGCGGGAAAAGAGCGAAAATGAATCCAGCTGTGAGGTTGAAATGAAAATACTACTTTTTGCTCCCGTCTTAAGGCAGGGCTCCTATAACAAAAAACTCATTCGCCTGGTTCACCAGTATTTACAAAAGTCTCAAGATCACGACTTGGAACTCGTTGAATTCAACGAGTTCCCGATGCCCATGTTTGATGGAGACATCGAATCTGAAAAGGGGATTCCCGAAAGCGTCTCTCGTCTCGGGCGAAAGATCTCAGAGGCCGAAGCCGTCATAATTTCTAGCCCAGAGTACAATGGCAGCATTCCGGGAACATTTAAGAACGCCATTGATTGGATTTCTCGACTCAAACCGGTCCCGCTTGAGAACAAACACATCTGCCTCATTGGCGCTTCCCAAGGTTACTTTGCAGGAATGCGAGGTACTTTGCACACTCGTGTACCTTTACAAATCCTCAAGGCCCATGTATATCCCGATTATTTTGGAGTCGCAAAATCCCAGGAGGTTTTTGATAAAGACGGTCAAATTCAAGACCTTATTCAACTGCAACGACTTCACAGTTTGATTGATAATTTTTTAAGCTACGTCTCTCAAAAGGTTTCAACCTTCGATCGCCTTGGAGAGTTTTTAGACGAACAAAACAACCAATCCAACCACCACCACTAAATTCATATAAGGTGGGCGCTTCAGTAATCAGTAATCAGTAATCAGTAATCAGT
>JBBKWD010000163.1:0-3070 GCA_037968775.1 Bdellovibrio sp. | reverse complement strand
GGCCGCCACCATGAAACGGTGAGATTGCGAATATCTAACCCACTTCAAGATGCGAAGACCACGATACTCACTTTTAGTTATCCTGAATGACTCAATTCATCCGCATTGGGTCTCGGATTATTTTACGACTCCAGTCTCGAGAAAGAATGATTATTGAGGCTTTTTTAAAAGGTCTCAGAACAGGATCGGAGACTCTCCAAAACAAAAAACATGTGATATATGGTGAGGCATGGATGCGCTTCAGAAAGGCTGCACCCAGGATGGCCACAGCTTGTACAAACCGAGAGCAGCTGTTCTGGCACAAACCCGATCCACAGCTAAAACTTGAGAGGCCCTTCCGCCAAATATTGTCCATCCCCTGTCAGTCTTGTATTCAGTTAAGCTGTCTCATTTTGAGATTTCGAGACAGCTAATAGAAGACACCTTCATAAAAAAGCGCTCTGTGCGATTTAATCAACGAACGCCCCCTTCGGCATTAACCTTGAAATAGCCTGAGCTTGGAGAATTATATCCAAAGGAAAACCTATGAAAACGGCTCTAATATCTTTGGTTCTTATTGTGTCGACGTTGCCAGCATTGGCGAAACCCGGGCTTTGTGTCGGCTATTTTGAAAGAAACCTCGAGCAAAAAATTGCCGGGCCGAAGGTCGTTGTCATCTCTGGTACCAATCGCGAAGGTGCAAGCTCGCTGAAGGTTGCTAATACGATGCGGGATTTCCTTGAAAAGGAAGGAGCCACAGTTGAAGTTTTAGACTTGGCTAAAGTTCCGCCTTCGACTTACTCCTCGACGAACTATTTTAACACGCCAAAAGTCTTTAAACAAAAATATGATACCAAGATTGGCGAAGCCCAAAGTATCGTTATCATCGTTCCGGAATACTATGGGTCTTTTCCTGGAGTACTGAAAACTTTCTTTGATTATGTTCAGGCTCCTTTGGCTGGGAAGCCCGTGACGATGATTGGTGTTTCCTCAGGGAAGTGGGGAGCGCGCAGCGCGATCTCTATGTTCGCAGAAACCCTGGTGCATCGCAAGGCCTCGGTCTCTGGCGAAACGCGCGTGAATATTGAAAATGTGGATGGCAAACTAAATGAGTCCGAAGTTAAAGATCCTCAAGTTCGCAAGCGCATGCGGGGCGCGGCTCGAGATATCGTCAAAGGTTTGGATGTATCTCCTAGTGAAAGAATTCATGGAGAAGCCTTAGCGAAAGTTACAGGGCTCGATGTTGTTTCTCGTTTAACCCTCAATTCGGGCTTAGAGGTCTCTGGAAAATTTGCTGCCGTCATTCTTGAACCTCGCAGTAAAGAACCGATTTATCTTCAGTACTCTGGCCCCACTCGGTTATTAGAAAACAATCGGGTCCATGAAGGTCAAGATGCAGATGTTCATTCGACCGGGTTCGGAACGCCTATCGGGATCTTGAAAAATGGAGTGCGACTTTCTCATTTGAAATCAGCTGACGACCTTAAGGCCATCGGCCTTGTGCCCGGACAGCGAGCCAAACTAGAATTCCGATCTGGTGTCATTGTAGAGGGTGACTATGTTGGATTTCAAAAAGGTGAGGCCGGAGATTTACAAATTCTAACTTGGAAAAAATGTAAAGTGACTCTTGGAGAAAAGGTTTTATTTGCACCCTCATGGGGAACATTTGATATGGCAGTTGGTGAGTTTGTTCAAAAATTAAGTTTGTAGGTTGAATTTAGAAATCATTAGTTCAAGAAAAAGGCCCGCAAGGGCCTTTTTCCATTTCGAGTGCAAGCTAGCGAACCTGACTGTAGGCCTTTAAGTATTCTGGGGGGAGGCGCTCTTTGAGTTCGCTTTGTGTTTCGATGTCTTTGCGGATGTCTCTTCGGAATTGCACGAAAATTCCAGGGAGGGCTTGGAACATATCTTCTAGGTCGGCCTTTCTGTAGAGCAAGCGTTCTACGAAGGGGACATTTGAATAAAAGGCTTTAAAGAATTGTTTTTTGCTCATTTGTTGGTGGGCGGGGGAGAACTTTTCTGTCATCGGAATTCCTTTGTGGAAAGGAACGAAAAGCGTCGCCGGGTAAACTCCTTCTGGGATATGTCCTGTTTGCCAAGTTACCAAGACTTCTTTTAGAGAATGCGTGATGGCTTGAGTCGGTAGTTCTCTTGCTGGATCCTCCGGGGTATGCGCTTTGTGTAGGTGGGTGTCACCACGCGTTTTCCACTCCATGCCCAAGGCATTTTCGACTAAGAATCCGACGTCTTTATTGGAGCGTAGATCCAGGCTTTCACGGTCGTGTAACAGCCAAGTTAAAAGATCTCCTCGTAAAGACTTAAAAAATCCGAAAAGATTTTTCTCGGCCCATTTCTTAATCTGAATGCGCGGAACGCGGTTGTGTCCTGAAGCAAAAGCATCCGTGAGATAGTGGTCGGCATAGGCGTTATAAATCAGCGCGTGATTCAAAAGGTTCTTGCTTGTGTGCTGGTTGTGTCTTTGATTATAGGCTTCTTGCGCCTTTTTTAGTGCGAGGCTGTGATACTTCACATAGGCCTTCATATTATTCCAACCGAAGTGATCGTAGTTGTTGGTGACTGTTTCTAAATAAGTGGGCATTGCGATGATGCCAGGGATATTGCACGAGGGATAGTCGACCTCGTCTGAATCATCTTGGTCATGATGGACATGCTTTTGCTTGTGGGCGCAAGCGATAATTTTTCCAATGCCTAGGCGACGGTCGTTAAACATTTCTTTTGGATTATTGTAATAGTCTGCGGAAGTCACAAGCTCTCCATAGTGAAAGCTGACCTTGCCATCTCCACGTGGAATGAGCGAGTTCACGGGGCAGTCCTTGCCTTGGAGGCCCAAATCAGCACAGGCACGTTTTGCCGCTTGCTCCCCTAATTCCAGGTGCTCACCCTCGGACCAACGAATATCTTGTTCTTGTGTTTGAGCCTGGGAATGGTGCAAAAAGCCCCCTGATAAAAGGGCAAAAAGTATAAGTGCTTTCATTGATGTCTCCCACGAAGATGATGTCTCTCTATGGGAATCGGAATTTTGCTCAGAAAGTTTGAGTATTTAGTTAAATCTTGGACTAAAGCAAAGCAC
>JBBKWD010000162.1:0-44862 GCA_037968775.1 Bdellovibrio sp. | reverse complement strand
GGCCGCCACCATGAAACGGTGAGATTGCGAATATCTAACCCACTTCAAGATGCGAAGACCACGATACTCACTTTTAGTTATCCTGAATGACTCAATTCATCCGCATTGGGTCTCGGATTTTTTTACGACTCCGGCGTTTGAGCCTTGAGTATCGGCAAAAAAACGATACCTCCCGAAAACGAAGCTTCACGGATTTTATTTTTTCTTATTTTCTACATAATATGACGGAGCCCCGGATTGCCCTGATCTACTTATTGCCCGAACCTAGCGTCCCCCCGAAGGATAATAAAGCTTATTGTCCCACATGCCTTCATTGAAGTACTGCACCTGGGCTTTGAGTTTCTGAAAGAGCTGCTCTTTGCGGGCGGCTGGCTCCGCTAAAGGAGTCTGCGCATTCACGTCGCCTATGGCGAACATCTGAGGCTCTGACTGCTGATCCCAACGCAAATAGTAATCTCGCGCTGTCAAAAGATAGCGTCCATCAATATAGTTCACGGCCACCTTGTCACCACGAACAAAAATGGAGCTGCCCAAATAGTTTTGTTCCTTAGGACGAAGGCCCAAAATATCCAAAATCGTCGGCATGATATCGATCTGCTGAACCACCATCTCTGGGTCGACTTTAGGCATTTTCCAAGTCGGATGATAAAATATCAGCGGAATGCGATAATCTCCCAGATCATTTTCATACTCTGGCAAATAATGTTTTGCCGCGTGATCGGCGGTGATGATAAATAAAGTGTTTTTGAACCAAGATTTTGTTTGCGCCTCTTCGAAAAATTTTTGCAAAGAAAAATCCGTATAAGAAATTGTTTTTAGAATATCCACGGAACCTTCAGGGAACTTCTCTTTATACTTTTCTGGCACCTTAAAAGGCTGATGGGAACTTAAGGTGAATACGGACGTCATAAACGGCTGCTTCTGCTGATTAACTTGCGTCAGCATCCACTGCAAGAAGGGCTCATCCCAAATCCCCCAGACACCGTCGTCATCGGCTGAGTTGTTATACTCGGAAGCTCCGTAATATTTTTCGACCCCGGCACTTTTCATAAAAGAATCAAAAAACATCGTGCCATTGCGTCCCCCATGAAAAAAGCTGGTGGAATATTTTTTCTCTGCCAGCAAAGTGCCCAAGCCTAAAAAATAGTTCGTTGTAAAGTGAGACGAAATAAAGGGCTCACTCATGAGGGCTGGAATGCTGCCCAACACTGCAGCCACCCCTTCGATCGAACGCCGACCGTTGGCGTAAGCATTTTCAAACACCAAAGACTTTGCCGCAAGCGAATCTAAAAAAGGTGTGTAGGAAACGCCGTTTTGCGGCCCGAAATATTCTTTCCCGAAGCTTTCAAGAATGATGATTACTATATTTTGTGGTGCTGTGGGACGTTTGCCTTCGACGCTTGATCCGCTTGATGACCCACTTAAAGATCCATTCAGATGCCCCAACATTTCTTTTTCGTCCGTAAAGTATTTAACGACTTTAATTTCCTTAGCGCCAAAACTTCTGATGAAAGTAAACGAAGAATTCAAAACCAAATTATTAAGCAAAGGGGCTGCAAAAACATTGGCATTCACAAAACTCATGGGCTTATTTTGCAAGCCTCCGCGGATTCCAATGATAGAAACCGCAACTGAAACAAAACAAAGAAAGCCATGGGCTGCCAGGTTCTTTTTACTCCAGGGAAGACTCTGTGACATTGGCGGGCGTGATATGATTTTCCACGCGGACCAAATAAAACACGCCACAAAAACCGTATTTACTAAAAACAAAACCCAATAGCTGCCGATAAAATTCAGCATTTTCCCTTGAATTTCAGAGACTATAAAGAGCCCATCATAACTAAAACGTCGCCCGACAAAGTTAATAAACTCGGTGTCGACCAGGTTTACTATGTAAAAAGGAATATGAATAAGAATAAAAATAAGGAAGGTACTCAGTTTCCAAAAGGACTCCCAAGCCCTCGGCCAGGGAACAAAAGATAGCAACAGCACCAGGGCCGAAAGACTGAGCACAGCCGAAGCATCAAAACGCAGCCCCACAAAAAAGGCCCATAAAATGTCTGAAACGGATTTAGATCGGAACTGACCCCAATTCCAGACCAAATACTCCAGCCGAGCCAGGGTGTAAAACCCCATCGCCATCAGCGCCAAAGTCCAAATTTTCAGGAGTCGCGTGGTCGGTCCAAACATGGGGGTCATCTTACACTGGCGAAGTGCGTTAAACAAGATCCCAATGAGTCTCAATGCCTCTCGACTCTAGGCCCTGACTCTGCTAGTTTGGCCCACCTATGACACCAGAACAAATGCGCGAGCGCCTGCTGCAAAATTATCCTGAATGCAAAGTCGAAGTTTACGACCTTACCGGAACTCAAGACCACTATGAGGTCTTCGTGGAAAGCCCTCAGTTTGCGGGTCTTTCTCGGATCCAACAGCATCAACATGTGATGGGTTGTTTTGGTCCAGAGCTGAAAACCGGCGAAGTCCATGCACTTTCAATTAAGACAAAAATCCCTTAATATAGGGCTGAAGAGGTAATAAAAATGTCTGACGTAAAAGAAAAAATCCAAGGTCTTTTAGATCAAAATAAAGTTGTGCTTTTCATGAAGGGCACTCAACAATTCCCAATGTGTGGATTCTCGGCTCGTGCCTGCGCGATCCTTCAGGACCTGGGAACGACATTCCACGACGTGAATGTTTTAGATGACGAGCAAATCCGCAACGGCATCAAAGAATTCGGCAACTGGCCAACAATTCCTCAGCTCTATATCAACAAGCAACTTGTTGGTGGCAGCGACATCATGATGGAAATGTACCAATCCGGTGAACTTCAGGAACTTGTAAAGTAACATGCGCTGCAATGTGGCCCTTTGGGATCGAGCATTGCGCTTTCTCTTAGGTCTAGGACTTACCGCCTACGCATTCGCAGGCGGACCGTTCTGGGCCTATATCGGTATTTATGGTCTGTTGACCTCTGCTTGGGGCTTGTGTCCCGTCTATGCTTTCTTTAGAATCAGGACATTAAGAGATTATCATCGGCCCGTTCGCGAAGACTAGGTCGAGCTAAAGGAAGTCGTCCATGCAAACTGCTCTTGCCGAACTTGAAGGTTTCCTCAAAAAAGAACAAATCAAAACCGATGAAGAAAGTCTGAAGTACTGGGGCAAGGACTGGACAACTTATTTTGATATCAAGGCTTCGGCCATTGTTTTTCCTCACAACGCACAAGACGTTCAAGCCCTTGTTAAATGGGCACGCCAACACAAAGTAGGCCTCGTTCCTTCTGGAGGCCGTACGGGTTTATCAGGCGCTGCTGTGGCCACTCAAGGCGAAGTTGTCGTGTCCTTTGATCACATGAATAAAATTAAAGATTTTAGCTCTATTGATCAGACCGTGGTGATTGAGCCCGGAGTCGTCACTGAGACTTTGCAAGAGTACGCGGTTTCAAAAAATCTTTTCTATCCGGTGGACTTCGCTGCCACGGGTTCCTCGCAAATGGGCGGCAATATCGCGACCAATGCGGGTGGTATTAAAGTCATTCGCTATGGTCTGACTCGCGACTGGATTGTGGGCCTTAAGGTTGTTACCGGTACGGGGGAACTTTTAGAGTTGAACAATGCCTTGGTTAAAAATGCGACTGGGTATGACCTTCGTCACTTGATTATTGGCTCTGAGGGCACACTGGGTTTTATCGTGGAGGCGACGGTGAAGCTGGCCCCTGCTCCGCCCCAGATGAAAGTTTTGGTCATGGGTATTTCAGCCCTCGAAAACGTGATGAAGGTTTTTGCGGATTTTAAAACCAAAACCACTCTTGTGGCTTTTGAAATGTTCTCGGACAAAGCGCTTAGAAAAGTTTTAGAAAATACCGGACTGGCCGCTCCCCTTTCGAGTGAGTGTCCCTTTTATGTATTAGCCGAAGTCGAAACTCGCACAGAGCAAGACGAAGAATTAGCCTTATCTGTTTTTGAAAAGGGCTTGGAAGAAGGTTGGATCTTAGACGGCGTGATCAGTCAGTCGGATGTACAAGCCACGACTTTTTGGCGTTATCGCGAAGACATTTCAGAGTCGTTAGCCAAGTACTCGCCTTATAAAAACGACATCTCAGTCGCAATTTCTAAAGTCCCGCCTTTTATGCAAGATTTGGATCAAATTCTGTCGACTGCTTACCCAACTTGGGAAGTTGTGTGGTTCGGTCATATCGGTGACGGCAATTTGCATATCAACATCCTGCGCCCTGAAGGCATGAGCAAAGAAGACTTCGTCAAAGAGTGCCGCAAGGTCGACGTGATGGTGTTTGAAGCTGTTCGTAAATACAAGGGCTCCATTTCTGCGGAACATGGTGTGGGGTTAACGAAGAAGTCTTTCCTGAACTTCACTCGTTCGGAAGCTGAAATTGAAATCATGCGTGGGATTAAGAAAGTTTTTGATCCGGATCATATTATCAACCCGGGCAAGGTGATTTAGGTGGCTCGCAAAACACCCCTCTTTTTAGGAAGGGTATTTTTTAGAACTTCAACTACTCAGCCTGGTCTGGGAACTTCACCCAGTCGCCTGGTGCAGAAGCATCGATATCACATAATAAAGAGTACGACTTCTTTGCGCTATCCATAGATAGATGCACACGGTTGGCACTGTAAGGCAGGTCGATTTCCGTTTGCGATACAACCTCCCCTAACTTTAGCTTCATGCTAATGCAAGCAGGGGATCCCGTTGCACAGTCGCCCTGTGAAATAAAAACCTTGGCTTTGATTCCCTGAAATTTTAGATTCAAATCGCGATGTTGCGGGACCGTTTTCTCTTGAGAAAGTTCACTTTCTCCTACGATCTCATCTTCCTCACCTCGTGTGCCGGCTGAGGGGCTTTCATAAGTTTCAATGAAACACTCAACTTGAGGGAACTGACCTGCATGGGAGGTCACCGCAAAAAAGATAACAAATAAGCTTGTCATGATTTTCATAGTCTATTCTCCCTTTCTCTCACAAACTGAAAGTCCCCTAACATCCCAGCCGATGCTCTGAAGTTTTTCAGTCAGTTCTTTTTTGGTCAAATGTTCAACGTGGCCTGAGAATATCAATCCCGTGTTTTTTCGAGCGAATGCCGTAGCCCATTTTGCCGTTTTGACTCGATTCTTTGGTCGAACATATTCTGGCGTTCCAAGGCCTATGAAGGCTTCATGAGCTAAGAGCTTTGCCTGTTGTTTCAAGTCTCCGAGAGCTTCATATTTATTTGCATCCACCCAAATTTCGTTGATGCCATTATCTAGAACAGGTATGGCAAGTTGGTCAGACGAAAAAGGAAGGCCCGTAATAGACTGGGAAACCTCTTTTAATTCAGTAGGAATGAAGTACCAAGTTAGCTTCTCGATTTCGCTTCGAATGGCATCAGCATAGCAAGGGTTTATGCGAGCAATTTTGGTTAAAACAAGGTCGATCTCATCGTAGGCCCTTAGATCAAATTGGGGAGCTTTGATGTAATCTTCAATCATTAGTCCGTTCAAAAGATTCGCGCCTCCACTGTTCATCTGACCCATCAATTGGCCTTGCTTGCTGTTTAAACTTTTAACAGCCACCGCTTTTTTGGCATCTGCTTGGGACAACGAACTGATACTGAAGCTAATGCCTGCGACTAGGGCTAGCTTCATAAGGGCGTTGAGTGATTTTTTGAGTTCCATTTGACCTCCGTTAGTTTGTTATTCAGTTTCTGGACCAAGTTATAACTCGTTGCGTTGTTGGTTTCATTATGTATTTACTAAATTTGACCAATTAAATTTTAGCAAAAGCTAAACTTTAAGACCTAAATAGCCGATAATATAGGCATATGTCTATTTTCGATTTTAAGGATTATCGCGCCTTTTTAAAGAGTGAAATCAAGTCCCGTCCCCACAAGGGACGTGGGGAGCTTTCACGCATTTCAGATCATTTGGGCGTTAATTCCACGATGCTTTCTCAAGTGATGTCGGGCCTTAAAGAGTTCTCTTTAGAGCAAGCAAAACGCGTTTGCGACTATCTAGCGCTGCCAAAACTTGAAACCGATTACTTTCTCATTCTCGTGCAACTTGAACGTGCCGGCACTCACGACCTCAAGGACTACTTTCGTGAAAAGCGTGAGGAGATGAAGAAGTCATCCTTAGAAATATCTAAACGCATTCGCACAGACAGAAGCCTCACCGACTTGGAAAGGTCCGTTTTTTATTCAAGCGGTCTATATTCAGCCATTCATATTTTCACTTCGCTAGAAAGTGGGAAAACGCTTGAGCAAGTCGTCGAGAAATTCAATATTCCCCGCTCGCGAGTCCAGGAAATCCTTCGTTTTCTGTTGGAAGCAGGATTAGTCTCGTCAAATAACGGAATTTTTATACCAACGGTGCAATCCACACATATCGAAAAAGGCTCTCCATTTCTCGTCAAGCACCACTCCAACTGGCGAGTCGCTGCGATCCAAAAATCTGAAAGCCTCAGTAGTGAAGAAATGATGTTCACTGCAAATATCTCAATCAGTAAAAAGGACTTCGAGAAAATTCGGGAACAGCTCGTGACTGCGATTCAGGAGATTTCTCAGATAGTGAAAGACTCTCCTTCCGAAGAAATCGCCAACCTGAATATTGACTGGTTTTGGATATAGAGACTCTCATGTGGGAACTCTTATCCAGAATGAGGTCAGAGCCCGAATCCCATACGACTCCGATTGACATTCGATGCCGATAGTTCGTAATATTTTTGGATGAAATCAAAATTCAAGCTGTTCACACTTTTATCGGTATTGATATCTGTTGGATTTTTTTCTTTCAAGGCCAGTCAAAATTATGAAACTCCCCGCAACAACACCGAAGAGACCATAAAAAATGAACTCATTGAACTTACCCAAAAAGATTTTCTAGAATACCAAAATCTTAAATCCTTAGAAGATCGCTATCAAAAAGCAGACGAAATTCTTGGAAAGATAGTCACTTTATTTTTAGCCGATTTGGGCTTAAAATTGGGATATAAACCGACTCAAGCAAGCCTCCTTAATACGGCCTGCGCTATCTCAAACCCGTCGCCGGCATCAACTCCCCCACCTCCTGAGCCATCGCTTCAGGCTGCGACTCCTGAAGTTTCGGAGCCACCACCATCTCAAAATCAATGGCTTTGAAACGAAGCCGCTTTTTTTGCCACCAAAGATGAAACAGAAGCCTTAAATGAACTGCGCAAGCTGGAGGTACCCGATCAAATTGCAGCGCTAAAAAATTCTGGGCCCATAAATCTTGACGATGCCCTTGCAATTGAAGGCGCCTATCTGGGTGAAATTTCATCTTTAGACCGAAAAGATAAAAAATTTGATTGGATTATGCGCTTGGATATTACGATTTTAGATCGCAGAAAGGTAAATGCTTACCTCGTCATGTCACTATCGAACAAAGCTGATGGAAAAACATTCAGTCGATCTACCGGCGGCGGCAATCTCAAAAATTTTATGAAAGTTTCAGAGAGCAAAGCCCTTTTTGTCGAAGTCTATGGGGGCGATGGTTACGTTCAAATTTACCCATTGAACGGAAACAGTCATGTCTGGATAGGTAATTACTATGAGAAGCAAGGGCCAGGGACCTTTCGGATGACGGGCAAGTTCGTTTAAACAAACAATAGATACCTATTTCAAGACAACAGATATCACGGCATGCCTCCGAAAGACGTAAAACCCAAAAAATCAGATCGCGATTTCCCAAGTTAATAACCGGTACCGCGATTTGAATCCCGGTTTTTTGGCGATTGCATACTCGCGAAATTATCTGCTAGCAAATAGCTCTTGGCGTACTGCTAATTCACTGGGCCAGTGTCTAGAATATATTCACATCTTTCCTTTGTTTTAAAACGTTGGTCTTCTTATAAATATGAATAAATTTACAATAAGAAACACTCTTTGGGTCCTTCGTTTTCTATTTACTTGGATAATTGTAGGGAGCGTAAAATCATATGCCGCCGAAGTGCCTGCGATTATTGCTGGAGATACGGTTAAGATTAGCCCCACTGAAAAATTTGACGCTGAAATTAAAATCAGCCTCAAGGCACCGGTAGAAATGGGTGGGGACTCAATATTTCACATTGGAGTTTCCACCAAGAAAATTGGCGTGATCGAGCAGGGTTCATTTAAGGGATTCCCTTTGATATTAACTAAGTTGAAAGTGAAATTCGAAGGCCCCTGCTACCCACCTCCGAGTTGTGGGGATGATATTCAATATCAAAGGTTTATTAGAACTGATAAAGAAATGGTTTTGATAACTAAGGCAACTCAAGCAGAGCCTCCTTGGGCCGATCGTGTGTATGGAGCCGCCGGAAAAAATCCTTTAAAAGGGATGAATCCATTTAAGGCTTTAGAGTTAGATTTAAAAACGGATTCAAAAACAGAGTTAGCTGGTTTTGAAGCTCCCAAGGCCATCCTCTTCAATCAAGATAGTCGTAAAAAAATTGAATTTCTTTATGAAACGGATTTTTTAGATGAGTCGAATTTTGAAAAACTCAAGAATGCTTCGTCCAAATGGGAAGTTTATGCATTAAATCCAAAACACAGCAAGGCACAAGAATCATTCAAGCAGTCGCATGCATTAAAGTTTGACGAATTTAGCAACCGCCCTCGCAATGTATTCTTCATCAAAAAGCCAGATGGCATATACTCGATTTACAAATACAGTCCCGATATATACCAAAGGAACCGTATCTCTAAGAAGTACGAATATAGATATACCCATCACGCTTCTGTTGACTGTTCAGGCCTTCCCGCTGACTTCCTAGACATTTTAGAACCCAAATTTGACAAGAGGAACTTGGTTACAGCAGGCAAAACCTTTAATGGTGATCAGCTTTACTTCGCACCCGATCCGATGCTGAAGGAGTTGTTCAAGCTCTATCAAAACTCGAACAGCCAGTTTGAAAACAAAGAAACAGAAAGTGTCGGCGAAAAAGACTATTCCGAGGGTGCTGAACCAGCGACTTTTCAAGAGTTCAAAAATATGGCGCCGATCTTACTTTGGAAAAACCCTCTCGGCCAATGGGTCAGGTTTGTGAGAGTTCGTTTTCTTGAACCCTTCACTTGTAGCTAAAAAAATTAGTCGTTCTTAAAATTCACACGCTCGGAAGCTGAAATTGAAATCATGCGTGGGATTAAAAAAGTTTTTGATCCGGATCAAAATCAATACAGGGAAAGTGATTTAGGTCAAAGGGACGCTAGTTGAGGCCCGACCAGGTCACTTCAATTGGATTTCGAAATATTCAGTCTCGGAGGTGTTGATCATAATCAGGGTGTTCTCGTCCCACCCTTCGCTCACCGCTTCGGGCAAATTTTGAATCTTGAATTGAACGCCTGATTTAAGAACACGATAAGTTTCAAGTGGCACCATATTCGATAGTGATTTCAATTTCCCAGACCATTTGGAACTGACTCTTAAAAACCCACCGGGCTCTAAAGTAAAGGTGCCCGGTGATTTCACCAAGCTCTCACTTGAAAAGCCATTCCACCCCGGAACCTGAAAAATAGAGCTCCCGTTGAGGCCAGACAAATTCACATTTAAAGCTAAAACAAAATGACGAACTAAGGATTGCGGATCAAGGTAATCACGAATCCAGTCATACTCTGCCCGCCCCGCTGTGAAGCTTTTAAGTGCACCTGTAAAATCAGAAAGCGTGCGCGTGCCTTTAGGTAGCGAACCTAAGAACTCAACGCCACCAAAATTTTGCGAAATGTAGGCACCAAAGAGCGCATTGATAGCGTACTCTTGCGTGCTCTTAAAGGTTTTATCGCGTGCAAAAAAGCTGGGAACTTGCTTCGCTTGAGCCAAAACGTCATAGCGATTTAATGGGAATTCACCGTTGATACGGACTTCGATAATTTGTGCGAGCATCTCATCAATCCATGGCGAAATATTTCGGCTCTGATTTATGTGATGAACTAGCTCGTGGCCTAGTAAGCTGGGAACTAGGTAGCGGCTTTCTCTAGCGCAGTCCAACGATATCGTTGCCTTAATATTTTGTTGCGCGGGAATGTAAAAACTGCGAAATGCGGAAGTCAGTGAACCAAAACTATCAAAAAATATTTGCAGGCCTTTGAGATTTCTAAAAGTAAATTTTGGAAATAAATCCTGCAGACTTAAAATTACGGATGAGTTTGGCCGATCGACAAGGTCCTGTAACTCTCTTGAAAGTTCAGCATGGCTGCGTTCACATTTTAAAACAACTTTTTCAAAAATAAAAGCATCCACACCCTTTACATCTAACGTTGTGGCGCTTTGTGCCGCTTCTAATCTAAATACTCTTTGCGAGTCGAATGCAGGACGCGGCAATGTCGCGGCCTGCAATTGGCTTGCAAAAAGAGTGAAGAAAAGGAGCGGAGTGAAATTAATCAACGCGGATTCCTGTCGTGTAGTCGTATTGCTGGCCAAACCTCCATAGAATATTATATTCACCGGGCAACACTGAGATGATCTCACCATCATTGGCAATAGTCGTAAATACCCCTACCGTTGCGAGGTAATAAAATGCATTTCGCTTAATATCAACAAGAGTTGGCAACTTGTTAGAATCAAGCGCTCCAGGAATGAGCTCTGAAAGTGCAGCTTCAAGAATGGAAGGCTTAGTATATCTCTCTGCCTCACCGCGAAAAGCCCAATCACTCTTTATCATGACAAGAGCCTTATTAACTTCCAGTGCTGTCCTAAAGTTTCTGTAAAGCTGAAATTTTATATTGCCGTCATACTTCGGTACTTGCACTTCACGAAGCGGTATGACTTTATTCTCATGCGGTTTGAGGTCCACGACGTAAAATGTATTGTTGTAAGTGATCATATATCTTCCAGCATTCACTCTCATTGGAGCGCCGAGCGAGTCACACTTCGAAGCGCTTCCTGCAAACGTCAAGAGATAGTTGTCGGTACTCAATTGAAAATAGTCATTTGTCAAAACCTCGCCATTTGCCCCCAACTTGACCTGCGCGACGCAATAAGAATCAGGCATCTTGGAGTTCGGTCGACCTACCACCGTAATACTCGTTTTAGGAATAACTGGCGGAGTTACAACAATCGGCGCACCTACTTGAGTATTCGTGCGACTCACAAGTCCATCCGCTCCACTGCCGACGATCACGCCGCCCAAAGAAACTTTATCTTTAGAACTAAACTCCACCGTTGCGCGGCCGCCGAGTTTTGCGACTGCGGAATCAACGTATTTCTTATCAACAGCACGAACAGTAACTCCGCCATCAAACTGGCGTTGTACCTGAAGTTTCTGTTTCAATTGCGCATCTGAGTCCGGAGCTGCGAATGCCATGGTCGGCATCATCAATGCGATAAGTGTCAGTGTTTTCATACTAAGAACCTTTCCTGTCGGCACTTCCCACTGGCGCGTGACTTTCGTCACGGAGGATGGGTCCCGTTACCGGAATTATATTTAAGTTAACTTGATAAATTTTTTTGCCATGCCCCTCTTGAGATTCAAAACTTTGAAGAGTTTTCTCTAAGGTTGAACGCAAGTTCTGGTGCACTTCCTGAAACTGTTCTGGTGTTAATGGCATCACCAGACTTTGAAAGCGGCGTGTGTCTTTCGGTAAATCAATCGCCTCGACTGCCTCTTCTAAACTTTTGCGATGAAAGCTTTGTAAAGCCACGTTGCCTAATACATCAGGTGTTGCGACTTGGCCTTCTTTGGCTTGCCACTGGCCATCGGCATCTTTTGCTGCTAAGCCGATTTTTTGCAAGATCAAAAGCTGCGCAGCCACTTCGGTTTCTTTGATGCCCAAAAGTTGCGCTAATTTCGTTTCATTTTTTTCGATATCTTTTAAAGTCAAAAGCACTTGCAAGCGCGGCATGCGATAAGACGACAAGAAGTCAAAAAGGTCCTTTTTCGAGATCTCGAGATTCTCGTGATTCTTGAGCGCGAATTTCTCATGCATTTTTGCGATCTCGCGACTGTGTGTTTCTTTTTGCCCTAAAGTTGTTGCGCGAGACAAGGCTACTAATTGAGTGAAGTATTTTGTTTCTGATTGATTGAGCTTCATCGCTTTTACAATAAGATCCGCCACGTCTTCAGTGAGACTGCGTTTGCCGACCAAGACCAGGCGCAAGAACGAACGGCTCTTAATGCCCAACTCTTCCGCCCAAACCGCGTAAGAGAAGTGGATGCTATGGCGCTTGCGTTGCTCGTAGTAGGCTTTTAAAAAAGCCACCGCATCCGTGAAATCCCATACCTGAATATTTGTGCTCAAATCTTGCTTCATAATTGAGCCAGACTATGCCGCACACTATATTATATTTCAATAGCAGCGACTAAATGAGCACGCAATAACGATTAAATACATAATTATATTGATCATTTAATAATGAATATTTTGCATTCTATATATTTTGAGCACAACTTCTGTGTTCAAAAGTTAGATATTTTGGCCATTTCAAGCTTTGGAGCTTACTTCCGTAATCAACGCACAGGAAGTCATGTTACTCAGAATTAAACCCGAATCCCCAGTCTCAATGTTGATTCCAATAATGGAGACAATGTCGGGTCACTCGCCGTCATGACTTGTTATATTCGATTTGACTCCAAAATCCGGTGGTACGTCATCTGCAAAGCTGATTGTGAAAACCAAACACTGGGGTGAGATATTATGAAAAAAAAGCTATTGTTCCTGATCCTATTGAGCGCCGTATCGCTGAACGCAAATGCCTCTGAAATCGGAAAAGACTATTTTAATGCCGTCATTTTCGGAGATGGACCTGTTGCCGACCAAATCGATGAAATTAAGTTTAATTACCACATTGATCTATATGCGCGAACTGAACTGGAAAAAGCTGAAATCCGCGTACTTTCAAAAGACGTAATTTACCAAATCGAGCTAATCAACCCTGGATATTTCCGAGAAATTGAAAACCAAATGAAGTATAAAAACCCGGTACAGGTCGCTAGTTTAGTCAATGATATGTATAAAAAAACGAACCTTGCGCTGAGAACTCTAAATCCCAAACTTGAAGCGGCAGAAAGAATTATTTCAAAAGAAATTATTGGGAACCAACAAGCTTTTACAGTCGCGGCAGCTGTCGTGGCCGTAGCAGCGGCGGCTGTTCACAATGTCGTTGCAGTTACCTCAATGGCAGCTGTAGTAATTGCCGTAAAAATCAAAATTGCTGTAGATAGAGATAGATTTTGCCGTCCCCAACGAGATCTCGAAAGGGAAATGCTGACGAAATCGCTGATCAATTTCCGCCAATACTAATCATTTTTTTTGGAGCTAACGTTTATGACTATCCGATTAAAAATATTCACCACTTTTATCGCATGTTCCTGGACGGTATTGATCATCTTAGTTTTTTTGAGCAGTATTCAAGAAAGCCCTATTGGAATTTCTCGTGTCACGAAAAACTTTCAGATTGCATTTATTCCACAGGGATGGGCCTTTTTTACGAAAAATTGTCGTGAACCTTTAATGACCATATTTTCGATCGATCACCTAAATGGCCCTCATGAACTTTCGACAATAGCGAACCGCAGCAACCCGCTGACAAGCTTCGACCGTGTAGATCGTGTTCAAATGGTAGAAGTCAGTGCTCTGTTGCGCCATATTGGCGACGATCAGTGGTCAACTTGTCCCGAAGCTATACAGAACTGTATTTCGTTGGATTCTGCGAAAAAAATCAAATCCATAACTTTAGAAAATACAGTCGCCAACCCGTCTCTTTGCGGGGAAATTCTAATCACAATGTCAGACACGGTTCCATGGGCGTGGGCCAAACTCATCGATAGAAAACAAATGCCCGGAAAAAGCATTCATCTTTTCATCACATGTAAAAAAAGGATCACCCGTGTTTAAACAAATTCAAACCGCCGCCAACAAATTGAACTTGGGTGGGCCGAAAATTCCTATTGTTCGGACACTGCTCGCGTCCAGTACCCTGGGCACAATTCTAGGTACAAATATTGTTGACCTCATCAACCCCCTAAATATTCCCGCATCGAGCGAACTACTTCCTTTGCATATGAGGGTCAGTCTTTTCAGCATCTGCGGAAACGACTTGAGCTTGGCAAAGTTGATAGCTGTCGCTATTTTGCTCTTGTCGATCAGTGGATTCCTTCCTCGGTGGTCGTCTGTATTGCAATGGTGGGTATCATTTAGCCTCTCGGTCTCATGCATGACCGTTGATGGTGGCGATCAAATTAACTCAATTCTCTGTTTATTTTTAATCCCCATATTGATTTTCGATAAACGCAAAAATCAATGGATGGAGAGTGTTTTCGGAACCTCAAATGCCTACCTAAATATTCTTTTTCTTTCAATTTTTTGGGTTATCAGACTGCAAGTCAGTATGATCTACTTTCAGGCAGCTACTGCGAAGCTAAGTGTTTCCGAATGGACCAACGGAACCGCATCCTATTATTGGCTAGCACACCCAATTCATGGAATGCCCTCTTGGATTGCTCCGATACTTATGCCAGTGTTAGTTTCGGCCTTCGGAGTAGCCCTGATTACATGGGGAACACTAATATTTGAAACCATTTTAGCGATGAGCCTTTTCATGTCTGAAAACATTCGAAAGTACCTTTTCATACCTGGGATACTATTCCACTTTGGAATAGTCTTGGTTCATGGACTTAGTAGCTTCTTTCTTGTTATGGCCGCCGCACTACTTCTTTTAACTGTCCCTTTTACAAAGTACGATTCTAAAATAGAGATAACGGAGCAAAAATATGCCTAAAAGTTTATGGACTGGTCGCGAATCAAATGGACTCATTGCGATCGGTAAGACGGAAAATGATGAGACTATCTTTGTAGAACCCGAACATCGAGTAGACCTTGAGTCCCATCTTCGGCTTTCAAACAAATGGAAGAAAACATTTTTGATTTTTACAATTAGCTGGAATGCTTTACTAGTGGCTTTGGCCCTGACTGCGCAGAGATCGGCAATCGGTATAGCACTCATAGTCTTATCGATATTTCTATTTACTCTCCCCTTTGCGACGCCTCAGACGACTCAATTTTTAGGAATACAAAAAAGCCGGCTGCTCGTTCGGGGCATAGCTGCGGTCATTGCAGGAATAGGTGTTTGGGTCTTGCTGGCAGGGTGACCTTAGTCAGCACCACCTAGGGTGACCTTAGTCAGCACCACCTTCTGGCGTTATCGCGAAGGCATTTCAGAGTCGTTAGGGCAGTACTCCCCTTATAAAAATGATATTTCGGTCGCGACTTCAAAAGTCCCGCCGTTTAGGCATGAAGGCATGAGCAAAGAGACTTCGTCAAAAAGTGCCGTAAGTCGATGTGATGGTGTTTGAAGCTGTTCGTAAATACAAAGGGTCTATTTCTGCAAAACATGGCGTGGAATTAAAAAAGTTTTTGATCCGGACCATATCATCAATCCAATTAAAAAAGCTTCAGAAAAATGCAAAATCCCACGCCTACGAAAACTTGCTCTGCGAATAAAATATGCTCATAGCCTTATGCGAACCCACTCTTTCAGGGAGATCCTAGGGAAGGCGAGCTGACTCTCTCATTGCTTGTAGAAGCTTGATACTCTAGAATGCCAAGATCCAGAAAAAGAGGTCGAACATGTCTGAAAATGTCTTTACTGAACCCGTCAAAACTCGCTACACGGAATTAGCCGAAGCTTGCGATTTTAATGAGTTTAAAAAAGTCGTGCACTCACGTCGTTCGGTGCGAGTTTACACCGAGGAAACTATTCCTGACTCTGTTGTTGAAGAATGTTTGTCACTCGCAACTCTGGCCCCCAATTCCTCAAATCTACAACCTTGGGAGTTTTATTGGGTCAAAACTGAAGAGAAAAAGAATTTATTAAAAATGTATTGCCTCAATCAGCCTGCGGCACGCACGGCTCCCACGCTGATCGTCTGTGTTGCCCGACCGGATCGTTGGGCCCTTGGCCAAAAAATCAATCTTGAATACTTTGCCTCCTATAAAGAAAATGTAAAAAGTATTTTGGACTACTATAATAAACTTGTACCCGCCGTCTATGGAAATGGTCCTTTAGGTGTTTTAGGTCCCTTAAAAAATTTGGCGGCCATGATCGCAGGTTTTTTTCGAGTAGTGCCACGGGGTCCATACGGAAATACCGGAAATAAAATCTGGGCCCACAAAACAACAGCCCTGGCATGTGCAAATATGATGCTGGCCTTCCGGGCCGCTGGATATGACACTTGTCCTATGGAGGGCTTTGATGAGGTCCGAGTGAAAGCTCTTTTGAAGCTTCCGCGATCTGCCTGTGTCACCATGGTGACCAGTGCTGGAAAAAGAGCCCCCCATGGTATTTATGCTCCCCGACTTCGCGGCGAAAAGAGTCTTTTTATTCACACAATCTAACAAATTTTTATTTACTCAACCAGACGAAGACTCGTTTTTCCTTGCGAGTTTTTATTTCATTCCTCCGAGCTTATGCCTGGCCTTAAATCTTTTTTTCCGTTAGGCTCCCTCTTTTCGAAGAGGAATTCTGTGGTCACGACCGAATTACAAGATATCTTAAAGTCTCCATTATTTGATTCGCATGAAAATCTTTGCTGGCTTGATCGCGCTAGACTCTCCTACGAACGTTTTCGAATTCTCAATCAAAAATTAAAAATCAACGAGAAGGACATCCTCGACTATAGCGAGAAGCTGCAGACTCTTCACGAGTGGGTCGGAAGCGTTGATGGCACTCTGATGACCATCATGTCCATTCACTACAATTTGTGCATGGGAACAATACTTCGTCTTGCGAAAAGAACTCCGAAAGTTGATGAAGTCCTTCAAGAGCTGGAAACTCTAAAGAGTTTCGGAGTTTACCTAGGAACAGAGCTCGGCTACGGAAATAATCTCTTTAATTTGCAAACTACGGCCCACTACGATCCGGTCTCCCAATCCTTTAAAATCACCACTCAAAATACCGAAGCTAAAAAGTATATGCCCAACACAGGACACCCTGAGGTTCCAAAGATTGCCGTTGTCTTTGCTCGCCTCGTAAGTTTAGGCGAAGACTGTGGTGTCTTTCCATTCATTGTCCGCCTGCGTGATGCCCATGGCGAACTTACTCCCGGAGTGCGCGTAACCCTTTTGGGCGAAAAGCCTGGCTACCATCTTGATAACGCCGTTACCAGCTTCAAAGATGTCGAGATTCCAAAAGAATTCATATTGTTAGGAAGTGAAAGCATTTTGGAAGATGACGGCTCCTTCCGCTCAAATGTAAGTTCCAAACGGAGACGTTTCTTAGCAGCTATAGATGCCGTCCAAGCCGGAAAGTTGAGTTTTACCGGGGCCATTTCAACAGGAACTCTTGTGGGATGTAAAATTGCATTTAATTATGCTTCACAAAAGCGAACCTTTGCTCCCGATCAGAAAGATGTTCCGCTTCTTTCCTATAACAATCAAAAGAAAGATATCTACTCTTCCTTTGCAAATGCCCTCGCCATTCGAGCCATCTATGATGAAGCTCTCAGAATATACCATCTCGATCCTATTTCACAGAATGATGAAAAGACGAAATACTGCAGTCTTGCGAAGTACTTTTCATCTTCCGTTGGCCAAGGAGTTTTTCTAAAGCTTCGCGAACGTTTGGGCGCACAAGGTATGTTTTGCCACAATCGGGTGATCGAATACCTCAACTATGTATTCGGAATTGTTTCCGCAGAGGGAGACAATCAAATACTTCAACTAAAGATAGCAAAAGACCTGATCTTAAATCAGTCCTGGTCCAAGAGTTTTATTACTGGAAAGTTGCGATTTAAAAAATCGCTTATGGATGTCAATGCTTGTTTTGAGCTCATTCAACAGCGAGAGACGATTCTGTGCCGGGACATTAAGACTTCTTTTTTCATTGGCAAACTTAAGAAAAAGAACTCATTTGAAATCTGGAATGATGAAGTGAATAGATCTCTGGAGCTGGGAGAAGTTCATGCTCACCATCTGGTTTTTAAAGCCATGCTTAAAAATCAATCTAGTTTAAGAATGGATATTTCTACTGAACTCAATCAACAACTCTGTCACTTGGCGATGCTTAACTATATCGAAAAGTATTCCGGCTGGTATCTGAATAAAGGCCTGATCAGTTCTCACCATTTAGAACGCTGGAATAAGTCTATGAATAAGATTATGAAAGACCTGGACCAGCCAATACGCATTGCCATTGGCAATATCCACGCACCGTCCGATGTGCTTCGCTCGCCGATGCTGAAGCAATCAATGACCGAGGCGTTTGCGAATTTTTAGTTTAATTGCCTTAACTTGTTCTTCAATGAAATAGTGTAAAAGGGCGCGACTGGCTCCGAAGGAATGGCGCGAACGACCCGTTGCAAGTCCTTTTACTTGGCAAAAATACCACGCCAAACTTCCCAAAACATTTAATATGGCTTTCATCGAAGTTTTCTGTCCTTCGCGGTGTGGCCGTAGCTTCGGAAAAACCTGAAGGTCTTCTTCGGGCAATTGAATTATTTCTCCCGCTAAAACTTTCTTTGCAACAGATGGATCCAAGCAAAAGGGTCGGGCTAAGCCTACAAAATCGCAAATATTCTGATTAAGTAAGGCTTGCATAGACGTGGACGAGCGAATTCCTCCTGTTAGCATCAAGGGCATCTTCGCAAGTGTTCGAATTTGGACAGCTTCCGATTCGAAATATGCATTCGACTTCAACGTCGCCCCCTCGTCGAGTTCCGAATAAGGACGCCCCAAAAGAACGGGTTGTTCGTAAGAGCCCCCACTCACTTCCAATAGATCAATTTTTTGATTATTAAGAATTCCTATCAACTCAGAACAGTCCCCTAAAGAGAATCCGCCCTTTTTAAAATCACGCATATTCAACTTAATGGAAAAAGCAAATTGCGGTGAAGTGCGTTCGCGAACGACACGAACGATCTCAAGCAAAAAGTGAGACCGATTCTCTAAACTGCCTCCCCAGCGATCCCTTCGCTTATTCGTTAAGGGTGACAAAAAAGAACTTACCAAGTAGCCATGGGCGGCGTGAATTTGAACTCCGTCAAACCCCGCCTCCTGCGCCACAACTGCGAGCTCTGCAAATCGCTCTATAGTCGTCTCTATTTCCGCTTCGGTCATTTCCTTGGGTTGCCCATAGTTACCGAGAAAATCAAGTTTAACTGACGAGGGAGACCAAGGCTTTTTACAGACATATCCAGGACACTGCCGTCCGGGATGGGAAATCTGCATGAAAACTTTTGTATTTTGTTGGCGAGCCTCTGCAAGAAGTCTCTGCCATCTTTGAATAAAAAGATTTCTATTCTGAGGTCGATAGGCGATATTTCCAGAGCGTTCCAACTGCTCCGGATCCACCATGACATTACCGGTAATAAGTAAGCCAGCTCCTCCCTCGATCCAATGCCGATACAGACGCTCATGGAGAGAGTTCGGCAATTGATCTGAATAAGCCAGACCTTCCGTCATCGCAGACTTTACAATACGATTTTTAATCTGAATACCATTCGGTAACACATAAAAATTCTGAAGTAAGGAACTCATGGTCCCCGCCTTTTTACAAATCCCTTAACCGCTGTTTGAGGACGAAGAGTGATTCGGGCCTCGGGCAAAATTTCTGAGCACAGCAACTGAATATCCAAGATCCCCATAATTTTACAAAGACTGACTTGCAGCTCCATCATCGCCAACTGTGCTCCAATGCAAACATGAGGGCCCACACCAAAAGGAATATACGACCCTTTATGACGCTTCTCCGCGGGCAATTCTATAAAACGAGACGGCACAAATTTTTGTGGATCAGGCCAAAGCGACGGGTCGCGATGAAGACTGTAGGGGCAGATCTGAATAATGGAACCAGCGGGGATCTTGAGATCTCCCAATATTTCTGATTGAGGATTTTCTCGGGCCAGAACCCAGATCGCCGGATACAGACGCATGGTCTCTTGAATACAGGCCTTCACAAAAGGAAGATCCTGTAGAGACTCTAAAGTTAAATAAGATCCCGGACCTATTTCTTTCACAATGTCGCGGAGTTGCTTTTTTATTTCCGGATTTTGCTCCAAAAGAACGAGAGTCCAAGCCAAGGTTGAAGAACTGCTTTCAAAACCCGCTAAAAACATTGTGACGATCTCGTCGACAGCCTGCTCAGGAGACATCTTTTCTTTTAAAATTTTTAAAAGTGAACCTTCGTGAGCCTCACCATTTTGCAAAATTTCCATCGCAATGTCGCGGATTTCAGCAACGGCAGATTTAAACCTAGACTCCTTTTTCGGGTTCAGCCTAGGCCACACACGCAAGACACGAAAATACACCTCGTCAGTGATAATATCCAAAGCTGCCATCGTTCGACCCTCAACAAAGCTGGAATCGAAACCAAACATCGTTCGACAAATCACCTGAATTGTCATCCGAGTAATATCCTGAGAAAAATTAATTTCTTTATCAGGCCCCTGTGAGAGCCATTTCTCCACCAATAAATCTGCTTGAGCATTAATGACTTTTAACCAATCTTCATGGCGCTTCCCAGAAAATGCCGAGTGCATGGACCGTCTTTGCTTTAACCAAAAGTCGCCATCGGACGTGATTAATCCACTTCCCATAAAAGGAATCATTTGCTTATAGCCAAAGCCCCGAACAAACTTTTCACTTCCCTGAGTCAAAATAGAGTGAATACAGTCCGGATCATTCACCAAAAAAGATTTTTTTGTCAGATATCGCAAAGGCTGAACTTTTTTACCCACTTTTGCAAAGTGAGAAAATAACTCTAAGGGCCGGTGGGTGCGGGCCTGAAGATGGCCCCAAAAAATATGATAGGGTTTGAACGACTCCATGTTGACTACTCTAGTCTATTTCCCGAATATGTCATCTCCAAAACACACGAGGAAAACAAAATGACTGAGACATACATTGTGACCGGAGCTTCTACAGGTTTGGGTTTAGCGCTGACAACTGTCCTTGCCCAACAAGGACGTCAAGTGTTTGCCGGAGTCAGAACTGAGGAAGCTCAAGCAAAACTAAATACTCTGGGGCCCAATATCAAAGCGGTTATTCTGGATGTCACCAACGATGCTCATATCGCACAACTTAGCCGTGAAGTTCAAAAAATCAATTCTGGTCCTATTATTCTTGTCAATAATGCGGGAGTCGCAAGTGGCAGTTGCTTCGAGTTAGACTCACTACAGACCTGCAGAGATATCTTTGAAGTCAATTATTTCGGTGCCTTGAAAATGATTAAAACTTTTTTACCTCTTTTACGAACAAAAGGCGGACGTATTGTGAATATCAGTTCTTTGGCCGGCGTCATTGCGATGCCCTACCTCAGCGCCTATTCTGGATCGAAGTTTGCACTCGAGGGGGCAAGCGATTCCCTGCGCCGTGAATTTGCGCCTTTCGGCATTCCCGTGGTGCTCGTTCAGCCTGGAATTATAGCTACACCTATTTGGCAAAAAGGATTAAGAGTGCTCGAAGAAAACTTACCGACGCCCGAAAGCCCTTATTTTAAATACTTAAAAGTGTTCTATCGTCTTGTTGAGTGGTCTGATAAATATGCTTCGCCAATTGAATGCGCCACCAAAGTCATAATAAAAGCCATCGATGCAAAAAAACCAAAGGACCGATACCTTGCGGGTCAAGGCGTTGGCTTGCAAGTGTTCCTATATAAAATTTTACCGACGCGCTCTTTTGATTCCTTCGTTCAGTTTCTCTATCGTAAAATGCAAAAGTAGCGAATTGCTTTGGCTTGTTTAAATTGTTGTCGCCCAAGGTAACAATGGAAAAGAACAATATTGATGCCTGTTCAATACGCGAAGACCGCTCCACAAGAATTAAAAATTTATAAAAAGCCACACACATATCGGGGGCCACTACCTCAAACCAAGATAATTACGGCTGCTGAGCTTGCACGCAGAGGAGAAATAGTTTTTGTTTCCGCCAACTATCGGCTTGGGTCATTGGGGTTTCTGGCCTTCCTATAGGCTCGAACCAAGATGAAATGAAAACTTTATCTCCTTTGTTACTTAAAAATTTACCAAAAAAATAACGATCGAGCTTTGGCACGGAGTTTGATCCCCGGAAGATACCTCGAAATTCTATTTGCAGCGATTCATATAGCATCCTAAGCTCAACAGAGAGGTATGAAGTTATGGCAAAGAAAATTCGTCGTTGGGTCATCAAAGCTGGCAGTAAAATGGTTTGCGATGGTGGCCCTCTGCTTATGCGCTCTTGGATGCAGCAAGTAGCCGAACTTCGTAAAAAGCATGGCATCGAAGTGATTTGGGTGACGTCGGGTGCAATTGCCTGGGCGATCTCTCGCACAGATTTTAAATCCGCAAAGCGCACTCTTCCACAAAAACAAGCTTTGAGTGCCATCGGTCAACCTCTGGTGATGGACCAATATGTTTTAGCTTTGCAAGCCTCCAATTTATTGGGTTCGCAAGTTCTGCTAACTGCAGGGGACATGAAAGATACGACTCGACGTAAAAATTTGCAAAACACCTTAGGCGAACTTTTAAAATGGAAAGTCATTCCTATTTTAAATGAAAACGATGCGGTGGCGACAGAGGAAATACGCTTCGGTGATAATGATTCGTTAGCCTCTAAAGTAGCCATAATGATGAAGGCCGAACGTCTTGTTCTTATGACAGATGTAGATGGGCTTTTTGATGCGGATCCAAATAAGAATAAAAAAGCCAACTTAATTCCTTTTCGTGCACGCGTAAGCAAAAAGGAATTTGCATTGGCTGATCGCAAAGCGATTTCCAAAGTCGGGACTGGGGGCATGTACTCAAAGCTTCTCGCGGCCGATAGCGCGCTAAAGGCCGGCATTACCACTCACCTTGTACGTGGGGATGTACCGAATAATCTTTTGCAAATTGCGAAGGGCCTTTCTATTGGTACGCAATTCGGAGGCCGTCATGAGCTTGATCAATAGTCTAGACGGCATACTGCAAGACCTAAAAGCGGCGGCGCGAATTCAAAGGCGTCTCACACCGAGTGAAAAAAACAGTGCCCTCATACAGTTAGCCGCAAATCTCAAGGATGGTTCTGCTGAAATTCTGGAAGCTAATAGAAAAGATCTCCAGAAATTAGCCGCCGACACGACTTCAGCTTTTCGCGATCGCTTAACTTTAAGTCCCGAGCGCCTTGACGGAATGCTGGAAAGCCTGCGCCAGGTCGCAACCCTTCCAGATCCTGTGGGTGAACTGATTGAAAATCAGACTTTTAAAAATGGTTTAAAACTTAAAAAGATTCGCGCCCCCTTGGGCGTGATTTTTATGATCTTTGAATCTCGCCCAAATGTGATCTTAGAAGCATTTTCTTTGGCTTTTAAATCTGGCAATGTGATTTTATTGCGTGGCGGATCTGAATCGCGCTTTACTAGCGAAGTCATTTATAAACTTATGCGTGAAAGTTTACAGGCCAGTGGCCTGACGAAAGCTCCTTTTTTTGGAGTTGAGGACTACGATCGCGCCTTGGTCGAGACTCTTTTAAAACGCAAAGACTCTATCGACATCGTCGTGCCACGCGGGGGCGAAAAACTTATCGATTTTGTGCAGCGAACGGCACTCATGCCCATCATAAAAAATGATCGCGGTCTTTGCCATACTTTCGTTGATGAAGATGCCGATCTCGATATGGCCACAGAAATTGTAGCGAATGCCAAAACTCAACGACCCGGCGTTTGTAATTCCCTCGAAACGGTTCTCGTTCACGAAAAAGTAGCCGCTCAGTTTTTACCCAAACTTTATCAAGCGACAAAATCAAACAGCTTGGAGTGGCACGCAGATCGTGAAAGTTTAAGAATCCTCGAAGGAAAGCCCCGTGTATCGGCAGCTCAACCTCAAGATTGGGACACTGAATATTTGGATCTCATCATAAACTGTCGCGTCGTCAAAAACCTCGATGAAGCCTTGGCTCATATCGAACAACATGGTTCCAAACACTCTGAAGCAATCGTGACCTCATCCGAGGACAACGCCCGTCTCTTTCAACAGGAAGTCGACGCGGCTGCGGTGTACTGGAACGCCTCTACCCGCTTCACAGATGGTTTTGAATTCGGCCTAGGTGGAGAACTCGGCATCAGCACTCAAAAACTGCACGTTCGTGGCCCCGTGGGACTGCGAGAGCTCACGAGTCCGCGCTGGATCATTGATGGTACAGGACAAACCCGAAGTTAATTTTTACATCAGCCCCCTACTCGCGGCCGGAATCAATCGTTCCGTGCAAGAAAAAACCGGTCGCTCTTATTCAAAAACTTTCAATTGATCTCACCTCTGACGGCGTGCTTTAGTATCTAAAAAATGGAACACTGCAAATGACTATTGAAATAATTCTCTTCACTGCCGCCATCATCGCCTCTGCCATTGCCTCTGTTGCCGGTTTTGGTATTGGCAGCATCCTGACACCTGTCTTAAGTTTGGCCCTGGGCCCGAAGCTTGCCATTGCCATCATTGCAATCCCTCACCTTGTGGCGACGGGATTAAGATTTTTTATGCTGCGGTCGCATGTCGACAAAAAACTTTTGTGGAGCTTTGGTATCACCAGTGCTGTTGGCGGCCTATTGGGGGCCCTTTTGCACGGTCAGGTTGCAACTCTAGAAATTGGCTTTGCCTTTGCGGCGATTCTTTTGTTCGCGGGATTTACCGGCGTCACGGGCATCTCTGAAAGAATGCGCTTTCGCGGGGCTCAATCTTGGGTTGCAGGTGGTATTTCTGGATTTCTGGGAGGCCTTGTTGGCAATCAAGGTGGCATTCGTGCCGCGGCTCTTTTAGGGGCGAATATTTCAGCGGCGAGTTTTGTTGCCACGGCAACTGCGATTGGGCTGATTGTGGATTTTGCTCGCATGCCGGTTTATTTTTGGTATCAGTCTTCGGAAATTCTGGGCAGCGCGAAGTGGATTTTAATTTCTACTGTGGGCGTGATCATCGGGACTTTGTTGGGAACGAAGTTGTTAAAAGGAATGCCGATCAAAACTTTTAAAAGAACCGTCTCGGGGCTCATCTTTGCATTGGGACTCTATATGCTGTATCAGACGATGCAGGCTGCCTAGATATAAAAAAGTCCTCCCTCCGGGAGCCTTTTTCCGCGATAACAAACCCTTCGGATGCTTAGCCCGCCCCATTTCATCACTAGCCCCAAAAACAAAAAACCCACATCTTTTAAAATGTGGGTTCCACCAACCGCAACCGGTCTTTCTTTTTATACTCGAATCGAAAACCTAGGAACTAGTCCTGAACACACATAGCACTATGAACGTACTGACGACCTCGATACTGCTCAACATCACGACAAGTCAGACCTTCTTTGGCGCAGTTTTCGCGGATCACAACTTGGCCAGAAACGTCTTGATAAGCCACTTGGTTTTCGACACACCAGCTAGCATAAAAAACGACGAAATCGCCAGAACTAGAACCATCAAAACCACGAGAATAATCAGATGCAGCCAAAGCAGGAGCCGCTGCTAACATAAGAATTGCTGAAAGAATCAATTTCATAGGAACCTCCGGGAACCGTTTGTATTCGGCTATGGAGGTACCACAAATCCCCTCGAATTGTCACGCCGAGTCTAATAAACGACCCGGGTGCGGATGGACCGAGAAAGTTTTCCAATATCTGTCGCTAAGCTATGCGCTTGGGCCGAGTGCAGGTCCATGACCAGGTATCCAATTTTTTCATCCGTCGACAAGAATTGAGCTTCAATATTGGCGCCCGCCTTCGATATAAGGCCGTTGATTTCCCCTAGTACCCCCGGTTCATTGCGGTGGACATTTAGAACCCGAGAGGTCCCCTGCTTCACAGGCAAGTCGACATTTGGAAAGTTCACGGCCCCTGCTGATGAACCAATTTTTAAATATCGTCGAAAGCTTTCAGCCACTTCCATCCCGATGGAGTACTGCGCCTCTTCGGTGCTACCACCGATGTGCGGAGTCAGAATGACATTTGGCAGTCCCTGCAAGGGACTTATGAAGGTTTCCTTATTGGAAGCCGGCTCCGTCGGAAAAACGTCAATGGCACAGCCAGCAAGATGCTTTTCTTTCAAGGCCGCCACGAGATCTTGAATCACGATCACAGATCCACGACTGGCGTTAATTAAAAAACTACCTTTTTTCATCTGCTTCAATTCTTTACTCGTGAACATATCTTTTGTTTCAAGAGTTTCTGGAACATGCAAGGTGACGAAATCAGACACTTTTAAAAGCTCCTCTAGGGACCCCATCACTGAGGCATTCCCCAAGGGAAGTTTTTTTATGGTATCAAAAAAGATCACTCGTAAACCCATCGCCTCAGCCAAAACACTCACCTGGCTGCCAATATGACCATAGCCCACAATGCCCAAGGTCTTTCCGCGAACTTCTTTCGAGCCGTCTGCAGACTTCATCCACTCACCACTATGCGCTTTGGTATTGCGATCGCCCAACTGACGCGACAAAGACACCATTTCAGCTATCACCAACTCAGCAACTGAGCGAGTGTTTGAATGAGGAGCATTGAAAACTGGAATACCCAAATCTTTCGCAGTCACTAAATGAACTTGGTTTGTCCCGATACAAAAACAACCGACTGCAACCAAATGTTTATTGGCCTCTAACACTTTCGTGGTGAGTTCCGTCTTGGAGCGAATTCCAATCACATCATAATTTGGCAACGTTCTTAAAAGTTCTTCTTCAGAGGGCGCATAAGAGATCAAATCCACTTGAAAGCCTTCAGCCACGAGGATTTCTTTTGATTTGGGGTGGATATTTTCAACTAACAAGACTTTCAATGCACTCATGGGAGTCCCTCCGCGCAGTCAGTTTAAATGGAAACTTGGCTATCGTCACTATTGAGTCACAATTGACCTACTACTGACCATGCGCACTAAGGGTAGCAAAAGACCTTTGGTCGAGAGATGCTAATGCCTATGGCAACAACTCGAGTATTTTCTCTCCTTATCGTTGACGATGACAACTTGATTCACCAGGCTCTGAAAATGTGCCTGCCTGCGCATTGGAAAGTCCATTCTGCATTTACGATGGAGTCCGTTCAATTTGAACGCTTTTATCATGCCGCCTTCGTCGACATGCATTTGGAACCAGGCAAAGGTCCAGTGGGACCTCAAATCATTGAGAAACTCTTAAAGGCCAACAATCAACTCGAAGTCGTCGCAATGTCAGGCGACTTGAGCCGCCCCTTAATGGAAAGTTGCTTAAAAGTTGGTGCCCAAAGATTTCTCGCCAAACCACTCATGCCCGAAGAAGTGCAATTAGTGCTCGAGAAAATCGAAGCCCTGTGGACCCTGCGCAGTTTTGATCCCAACTCCGATCGTCACAGCACGCGCTGGGTGGGTTCATCAAAGGCTTCACAAAATATCCGTAAACGCATCGCCGATCTGAAGGGCGAGACAAGCCCGGTGCTAATCGAAGGGGAAACGGGATGCGGCAAAGAAGTCACCGCACGCTTACTTCACGAACAAGAAGGTGAACGACCCTTTATCGCCGTGAATCTTGCCAGCATTCCAGAGAATCTTTTTGAATCAGAAATGTTTGGTCACGTGAAGGGTGCATTTACTGGGGCTGATCAACACAAAGTAGGCTTGGCCGAAGCGGCCAACGGCGGAGATTTGTTTTTAGATGAGATCGAAGCCCTGCCGCTGACTTTGCAGGCAAAACTTTTGCGCTTTCTAGAAAGCGGCGAAGTTCGTCGAGTCGGAGCCAAAGATAGCACCCATGTCAAAGTGCGTGTGATTGGTGCAAGCAATAAGCCCCTAGACAAAATGGTGGCCGACGGAGAATTCCGAGAAGACTTGCTCTATCGCTTGGCTTCGCAACGTATTCAGCTGCCACCTCTAAGGGACCGCAGCGAAGATATCGCGGAACTCGCCCAGCACTTTTTGCAATCTGAACGTCCTCGCCGAAATAAAACTTTTAGCGACGATGGTGTGGAAGCTTTACAAAAATACAACTGGCCCGGGAACGTGCGTGAACTGAAACGAGTGTGCGAACAACTGAGCTTGGTTTCACCCTTGCCTTTTATTCGCGACGAAGATGTGGCGGCTTGGTTGAAGCCTGCAGCGACTCCAGCGGGAGCCCCGTCTTACACCGTCATTGATTTTAACAAGGGCCTGGGAGCACTTGTTTCCGGCTTTGAGGCACATGTAATTCGCTCTTGCCTCAAACAAACACAGGACGTTGAAACTGCCGCCCAGGTATTGCAAGTTTCGCGCTCTAATCTTTATAAAAAAATTAAAGAGTACAACATCGATGAGGATGCTAAATAATGGATTTCAGTTTTGACTTTCCGATTCGGATGGCTATGCCCACTGCCTGGGAATCCCAAATATATCGCCAAACAGTCTTGATCGTTCTCTCGATTATTTTTTCTTCGGGCTTTGTCGTTTTCTGGTTCCGCAAAAAAAATTATTACTTTGTGCAATCTTGGGCGAGCATCAAAAGCTGGCTGATTGCGGCTCCTATCATGTTCCTGGTAATGGGTTTACCAGAACCGTGGCCTTTGATTTTTCTGACACTGCTGGCAATTGCAGGAGCCAAGATCTTTTTTCAAATCATGGGCATGTTTCATCGCAGCTATTTTGTGATCCTCTGTTATGCCGGCATCATAGGATTGGCAATTTGCGCTTGGTCCGATCGCCTAGCGGCATACAATGCGATGCCCATGGCGGTTCTGGGAATTGCTTGCTTGGTGCCCTTGGTACGAAACTCTTATAAGCGCATGATTCAATATATGTCGCTGACCTTGCTGGCCTTTATTTTTCTGGGTTGGTCGTTCATGCATTTGGGTTTGATTCTCAAATTTCCAAACGGCGTTTTTCAAGTTATGTACCTGATCATTCTGACTGAGTTTTGTGATAATACCAACTTGGCTGTCGGACGCTATATTGGCACTTGGCGTTTATTTCCCAACATCAATGCGCGACGAACCGTGGGCAGTACGGCCGTGTCGATTGTGCTGACAATTTTTTTGGCGGGCTCTATGCGCTTTTTGCTGCCCGATGGATCCGACAAATATTGGCTGGCGGCAGGCCTTGTGGCTTCGTTAGGGGGCTTTGTCGGGGACCTCGTCATGACAGTTGTGCGCCGAGACGCCGGCATGAAAACCGTGGGACCTTTTATCATTGGTCGTGGTGACTTTTTACACCGCGTGGATCGATTGATATTCGTGGCACCCATTTATTATTATGTGATGACGGTTATTCTATGAAGGATTGGGACTACGAAAATGACCAATGGACAAAGCTGCCGACTTATTTGAAGCATTTGCCTTTGTTCACACGTCATATTGACTTTTTTAGCGTCTGTGTCCGCGCTGTTTGGTCGATTATTCTTAAAAATATTTTTTTTAAGTTTTACATTCGCCTCAGTGTGAAGGGCACTCCGTTTAAGGAGCTCTATCGCACGCAACCTAAGCTTATTATTATTTCTAATCATGCAAGCCACCTGGATGCCGTATCTATTGCGGCCTCCATTCCCCGTCGCTTTTGGCTGGATGTGTACATTGCTGCGGCAAAAGATTATTTTTTTACGAATCCTCTGTTCACCTTTTTTTCGCAGCATTGCTTAGGGGCGATTCCCATTGATCGCAAGGATCGCAAAGGCGAGGCCATCAATCTGATCATTCGCTTGCTAAATGATTTGCCTCGCATGTGGTTGATTATTTTTCCAGAAGGCACTCGGTCTAAAGATGGTAAAATTCAGGAATTCAAACGTGGCGTTTCGATTTTTTCAGAGCGGACACAAACGCCCCTTTTATTTACTTACCTTGAGGGCAATATGGATCTTTGGCCGAAAGGGGCCATCTTTGCCAAACCCGGCAAACTGATCTTGCATGTGGGTCCAGTCCACCCCCCTGGTCCCATTGATCAGGTGTATACTGCATTTAAGAGCTGGGTATTGACGATCAACCCCGACGCCTTCCCGCTAGAAACTGACGAAGGCCATTCAGAATCGAATTCGGGATCTAACGCAACCGACGAGGAGGCTTCTGATGACTCCAAACAAATTTGAGGTCGAAGAAAAAACGATAAAGATTGGACCCTACGAGATCTGCGCTATTCCCACGGGAGAGTTCGGCCTCGATGGCGGCGCTATGTTTGGCACCGTTCCCAAGATTTTATGGGAACAAAGTAATCCGCCGGACGAAAAAAATCGCATTCGCATGGAAGCACGCGGATTGTTGTTAAAATCTCTTGGCTGCAATATCTTGATCGATACAGGTAATGGCGCTGACTTCGTTAAAAAATATGGCGAAAAGCTCGGCAACAAATTCACTGAAATGTATGGCCTGAAAGACGATGGACCTTCTTTACTCAAATCCTTGGCCAAATTTGGATTAAAGCCGGATGACATTCACCATGTGATTCTAACGCATTTACATTTTGATCATGCCGGCGGCGCGACAACTGAACGCGATGGCCAAATGGCTCCGACCTTCTCGAAGGCTCAGTACTGGACTCAAAGGGAAAATTTGGAAACCGCCAGCCAACCAAACTTTCGCGAAAAAGCGAGTTACTTTGCTGCGAACTTTGAACCGCTTGTTGATGCCGGAGTTTTAAAATTACTCGAAGGCCCGACTGAAAATATTTTGCCGGGCATTTCCACGCTGATCTCGCACGGACACACCCGAGGTCAACAGATGGTGAAAGTGACCGATGGCAAAACGACGCTGCTGTACTGTGCAGATGTTGTACCAACGAGTTCCCATGTGCGCATTCCTTGGTTGATGGGCTATGACCTTCACCCCTTGACCTTGATGGAAGAAAAGCAAAAGTATTTGGGTGAGGCTGCTGATCACTCGTGGTATCTTTTCTTTGAACACGATCCTTATTGTGATGCGGCCTTAATTGAAAGAAATGGGAATGACTTCAAAGTTCAAAAAAGATTTTGGCTTTAAGCGGCTTTGGGAAGTTTTGCGGGATACTGCCCAACAAGTCAAAGACGGCGAACTCCGCTTGGTCGCGGCCTCCCTTTCATTCTCTACGGCTCTAGGCCTGGTTCCCTTTATCGCAGTCGTCCTTGCCATCTTTCAATCTGTCGGGGGCCTTGAGGCTTTTTACCCAAAAGTCGAAGGACTGCTCTTGCAATATATGCGGGAGGCCGCTGGCAGCGATGTCTCTAAATTTATCCGTATCTTTTTACGAAACATCAGTGCGCGTAAACTTGGAACTACCGGGGTGATTCTACTGGTGATCACTTCCATTCGTTTGTTACACGACATGGAAGTGGGCATCAATCGGGTTTGGAATAGAAAGGTCTCCCGCTCTCTGTTTTCCAGATTGGTGTACCAGTGGGCCTTTATATTAGCGTTGCCTATGTTGCTGGCCGTTTATGTCGCCTTTAATTCCCTGGAACAGTTTCTATTTGTGCGTCGTTTGATACCCGCAAGCATTTCTAACAGCGCCGTGTTGGTTGGGTGTTTGTTTTTAGTTTACAAACTGGTACCGTCTGTCAAAGTTCACACACAGGCAGCCCTCATTAGCTCCGCAGTCGCCTCCACGGCTCTGTATGCGGTTCACAAAGGCTTTGCCCTTCTGACACTCAAATTTTTTGCTTACAACACGATCTATGGCTCTTTTGCCGCTCTCCCCTTATTGCTCTTATGGATCTTGAGTTTGTGGTATGTGATCCTGGCCGGTGTCGCCCTGTGTGCGGGTTTACAGAAAAAACATATGGCTTGATTTTCTCATCTTGGGTTCCAAATTACCCCACCTTCGATTCCAAATTTCATTGCCTTCGGCTCAGAGTCCTTGTCATTCGGCACTTTTTACTCTTAGTACACTGGCTTTAAAGCAAGTTTTTGTTGTTTGTCTCTAAATTGGACTCTGCTATTGGTATGTCTTCCGCCATCCTTGTTTTATGCACGGTTTTTACTATCTCCACCTCAACCTACATCACCACGACGAGCAATATACGGATTTGCTCAATCGAGTGTTTGATATGTGGGATCAAACCTTCACCCAGGTGGCCCGCAAAAATCAACAAATACTCGATCCCGGCGAATTCTTTCGAAGCCATCATGTGGGTGTCTTGATGTTTGAAGATGAAATTGTTGGATTTAATCTTTTTACCTTTTTTGATTTATCTTTATTAGCCACCACTCGCCATGCCTACTTTCAAGCCCTGGGCACTTGCTCTCCGACTCGACTGAACTCCGAAAAAATTAAGCGCATCTTGACTATGGAATACTTTACGCTTGCTCCACAGTGGAGGCGACAATTGCAGGAAACACCATGGGGTGAGATTATAACCGGCATGGGACTTAAGTTTTTAGATAAATCCTCGGCTGACGCTGTCCTGGGCACACCTCGCATGGATCTTCGTGTGCATGAAATGTGTTATCGTCTGGGAGCCTATAACTTTCAGGATCCCGTCAAACGTTTGAACTATGAATGTGCTGTGGTACTTTTTCCTAAAGTAGCTCAAAGAACTTTCTCTCACCCGCTGACACGGCTTTGGGTGAAAAACTTGGCTATTGATGAGGGCTCAGTCGCGACTCCACTTCTTTCTCGAATTCCGGTGGAAGTGTCTGCTTAAGCAAAATATAGATTTTCTTTTGTAAAGCTGGTGTCTTTGATATCTGTGAAATCTTTTTTGTCATATCTTTTCCCCACGGCGACTTTTCGCAGGCCACGGGCAGCTCCAGCGTATGATTTTGCAACTGAATACTGACAAACTGAAGGCTCCCTGCCGCAGGGTTACGCTCCTGCTCATTCTTAAATTCTAAATAGTAGGCCAAAACACCGTCCAAACGATTTGCTCTCAGCATCAAAAAGAGGCGCCCCACTGTTTGGTTCAAAACAAGTTTAAAAATAGACGGCTCTGACTTTGTAATCATCGTATCTATTTCCCCAGAAAACGATCTACCTTGAACGATACCCAAACGAAAATCGGAAGCAAGGAGCTTTGGCAAATCTACCCGTCCTTCGACCATCGAGTTTTTCAAAAGATCTTTTCGCGTTTTATCTATAATCAATCCTGGCGGCGTCGTGGTCGCCATCATTTCACCAAAATAAAGATATTTTTCTCTTTCCGGAGTTCTAAAAAAAAGTATGGTGCAATATTGCGCATGAGATTCAAAAAGTTTTTGCGCGCGCATGAAACTGACAATCCTATAACTATGGTCATACTCGGGGAGAGCCTTCACAAGCTCCTTCTGAATATCGGCAATCGGACCGGACGACTTGGTTATGTCGACATTTCCATCGGTATCAGCAGACACAGACAGAAAAGGTGGAAAATCTAGGACCACCCAATGGAGGGCTTTATGCAATGGCCGTTGGTTGGCGCCCCCTTGCTGAATCACAAAAATTGAAAACAATAAAAGACTCTTGGTAAAGAGTTTAAAAAAGTGTCTGTTTTTGAGATTCATCCCCCTAGGATACTACCATGCCGGAAGTCCGTGGAATGATCAGGCGTCTGCCTTGCTAAAATAAACTATTCAGTTAGACTAAAGACAATAGGAGACTACGCCATGAGATCCACCCGCTTCCAACCGGACCCTCTTGACCATGCACTTATTGATTTCAACTCGGGCTCTCAGCCGTTTCATGCGGCAGCCGTCGGGATTATTTTAAATGAATCTTATTCCGGATGTGCTTTGGTTTTTAGAACCACCGAAACACTTAAACAAGGACAAATCATTCGAGTGCAAGTAGGACGGCTGGGAATGATGTCAGCTCAAATTATATGGGCACAAGTTCTTGAAGAGAATCTACTTAAAGTCGGCTTAGAATTTTTAGATTAGTATTTTTGATTATTTGCCTACAACCAATCACATAAAATAGCACAACTCGGCACCAGCTCAGAAGATCATCAAAGCCTCAACTTGCCACCTCGTCATATCGGTGCCAGGATGACTTAACGAGGTGATATATGAAATTTTCAATTTTTTTTTCAAGCTTACTTTTGACCTTTTCTGTTCATGCCGATGTAGGCTTTAAAAAAGGCAATGACCTCACGGCCGTTGTGGCAAAGGGCGAGCTCCATGTTCGCTGCCAAGGGCGCACGACTCCCAATTATGCTCACGCTTTTTGCCGTCGCGATCTTTTAATCTCCGGGGAGTATGATTATTTTCAAGGCCCTACATCGATCAAGGCAGATAAGGTCACGCTGACAGCTCGCCACGTTGATGGCTCTAAACGAAGTAAAACCGTGAATTACAATGCCACGAATAGACAAAGCACCAAACAAGTGAATTTATGGATTCATACCCTTTTGCAAAAACCATTACTTGATGGAGGCGAAAATAAAATTTCCTACCAAATGACACTTAAGGGCTCCACAACGGCCAGAGGTGAGTTTACCGCTGTCGTCCATGATGGCGGCATGAAATTCTGCCGCCGTACTGGTAACTATTGGTCTGGTAACGATCAGGATTGCCGCAATCCCAATATTCTTTGCGATCAATACTTTAGAGAAAATGACTATTGCCTATAACACAGTCCGCCTCACAGATTGTTCGCCCCCTAAGACAGTGTGTCTTGATTAGACAGGCTAATCATCAGTCTCGAATGAGAGTAGCTTGTTCTTAACGAAAGGACGAACTATGAAAAAACTAATATTCTCGCAAAAACGTGAACAACGACATTGGGTCGGCGACGGCTTCCCCGTTCGCTCCATTTTTACTTACAATGATTTAGCAAAAGAGCTTTCTCCTTTCTTGTTGATGGACTATGCCGGGCCTGCTGAATTCTCGCCTTCCGAACATATTCGCGGCGTCGGCGAACATCCACATCGCGGTTTTGAAACAGTCACTATAGTATACTCAGGAGAAGTGGAGCATCGGGATTCCGCCGGCGGTGGTGGGCTGATTAGGCCCGGTGACGTGCAGTGGATGACAGCCGCCTCTGGACTCGTACATGAAGAAAAACACGGGGCTGACTTTGCTAAAAATGGCGGCGCTTTTGAAATGGTGCAATTGTGGGTGAATTTGCCTAAAAAAGACAAAATGACTTCGCCCCGCTATCAAGGACTTCGCGATCAGGACATCCCCGCACGCGAACTTCAAAATGGTGCAGGTCGCATTCGTGTGATTGCCGGCAACTATGAAGATGCCCAGGGACCAGCCCTGACGTTTACGCCGATCAATCTTTGGGACTTGCAGCTCACAGCAGGACACACCTCAAGCTTCAAGGTTCCCGAGGGCCACACGACCGCAATCTTTGTCTTAAACGGACAAGTGAGGCTGGCCAGTGGTGAAACCCTTGGTGAAGCAGAAATCGCGGCTCTGGATCCTCATGGGACCGAGTTCACAATTGAGGCTCTATCCGAAGCAAAAGTTCTGTTTTTAGGTGGCGAACCCATTGATGAACAAATTGTGGGCTATGGACCCTTTGTTATGAACTCCGAGGCTGAAATTCGCCAAGCCTTTTTGGACTTCCAGCAAGGCAAGATGGGGCATATCGATTCAATTGCCGGATCTGAATAAGTCCCAAGAAAGCCCCAAGAAAGCCCGAAGAGACACCGAAGAGGAGGCCCCTGCCTCCTCTTATTTTTGACAGCCCCTGAAAACTTTTTCAAGGGCAACTCCCTCCTTGGCCAAAAGTTGCAATTCTTTGAATTCCAGAGCAAATTGCGACCCATGAAAACACTTGCAGACAATATCGAAAATGCCTTTGATTTAAGCTATCTTGAGTTCGGCCCCGTTCCCGAAACGGAAATCAAAACGATCGGCATTTTAGGCGGTGGCACCGCTGGCTATCTGGCAGCCCTGGCTCTGCAAAAACATCACCCGAATATCAAAGTTCAGGTCATTGAATCCAGCAAGATTCCAGTTATCGGCGTCGGCGAATCTACCACCACAGAGATCGTGCCTTTTTTACACAGAACCCTTGAAATAGATCCTGCTGAGTTCTTTCGTGAAGTCGAACCCACTCTAAAATTCGGAATTCGTTTTGACTGGGGGTGCCCTGGTGATTACAAATTTAACTTTAGTTTTTTCGCCGGCCATCAATTGGAATCCTATTACTACGAAAATTCGATTGAGAATGCGAACTGGCCGTCGGTTCTTATGAACGAAAATAAAATTCCTGTCGTTCGCCAAAAAAATGGCGACTTGTTATCTTTCCTTGGCAGTGTGCCCTTTTCCTACCATATTGAAAATAAAAAGCTCATTGGCTTTCTGAATAAGACTTTGCGTGAAAGAGACATTCAAATAATTGACGCCGAAGTCGTCAAAGTTAATTTAGATGAAAATAAATTTGTCAGCTCTTTGGTCACAGAGGATGGCAAAGAACTGAAGTATGATCTTTATATTGATTGCTCTGGATTCCGTTCAAAAATTTTGGGTCAGTCTCTCGAAACCGAATTTATTCCCTTTAAGTCCACTCTAATTACGGACAAAGCGATCACCTTCGATCTTCCCAATAATGGCGTCGTAAATGCCTACACTCTTGTCACCACTATGGACAACGGATGGTGTTGGACTATTCCGATGCGCGACGAAAACCACCACGGTTATGTGCACTCCTCGCAGTTCTGTGATGAGGCGACAGCTGTTGCCGAAGCACGCAAGCGCTTTGGCAACTTTGAAAACTACAAGGTTGTTCATTTTCGCTCGGGGCGCCATCGCCAAGCTTGGAACAAAAATGTTTTTGCACTCGGCAACGCCTATGGCTTTGTTGAACCCTTAGAGTCCACTGCCATCCAAACCGCTGTCCACAGCATCATGTGTCTTTGCAAACTCATGCCGAACTCCCACGAGGACTCCAGCTCCATTGCAGGACTCAATCAAGAAATTGCCGCGACTTGGGACACCTTCCGTTCGTTCTTAGGCATGCACTATAAGTACAACAAGAAAAACAACAGCCTTTTCTGGAAGTGGTGCAATGAGAACACTGAGATTGGCGACGCCAAAGTGGTCATTGACCTTTTCAATGCTCGACCGCCTTTAAGCGCCGGAAATTTTGGAACAGGATCTCCGTTTACGGCCCTTGAAGCCATGGTGTTTAACTCCTATAGCTATGACACTCTTTTGTTCGGACAAAAAGTTGTCACCAAGCCCCTCAAAAAACCAAAGATGTCCAAAGAGGAATACTTCAGCAAAGTCGCGTCTTATAAAGAACTGACAGAGCAATCCCTCTCGTTGGCAGAGTTATTTGAAGGCGATCATCTTTTTGAGGATGATCTTTTGGCGCAACTATTCGACGAACAGGACACGTGGATTGTTGAAACCGAAGCTTAATATTTCTCAAATTGTACCCGCGCCAAATATTTTATCAAAAGCGCGGTCACATTTAGGGATATTCAAGGGCTTCGTCAAAACAATCACATCTTCGACCAACTTAAAGTAGCGGCATCGTATATTGTCTTCTTCAAATGAAGACACCACAATCAGCGGCGTTCTGGGCAGGTATCTTTTTTTAAACACTAAAAAGTCCAAACCTGTTTCTGCCCCAGCCAACATCACGTCAACGACTATAAAGCTGTACTCGAATTGATGTTGAATGCTCTTACTTACGAAAATTTTTGCCTCTTCGCTACTTAAGGCCCAATCCAGGTGATAGTCGACGAATTGCCTGCGCAAAATCGCCTCCCACATCGGTCGCCATACGAGATCATCTTCGATCACTAATATACGATGACTCACAAACCCCTCCCTTGGGATAATGTCTTTTCTCAGGCTACCTTGAGCTTTCGGGACACTGACCATTTCTTTATTTTTTCCAGACTCGCTTTTTGCACGTCTTCCAAGGCAATAAACGGACTGCTGGCACGCGCCTCGAACTCCAACATCAACTGCTGCGAAATCAACTCGACTCGAACGGAAAAATAATTGCCGTCAAAATCAAGTTTCATTTGTATCAAGCCGTCGGAGGGAGCATGAGAAGTGATCCTCTCGATAGCGCCCCCGCACACAACCAAAAGCTGATCTTTGTCTTCGAATTTTTCAAAGGCAGGAGAAAAAGATATGTTGTCCATAAACGAACTCCCTTATTTATATTTAGTAAACCGTCCACTAAAGAACCGATTGCAAGGCCTTCTTACAAGTCTTCGCCGAAAGTGGTTTTTGAAGATACAAGGGAAGCCCCCCTTGAGTGTTTGCAAGTGACGCGATGAGCGCATCAAATTTAGCCATCGAAAAACTACTGACAAAGACGAAATGGGCGGCAGCATCGCCGTATCGTTTCCACAAGTCGATGCCTGTACCCGAGCCTTCTAAAAACACATCCGAAATAACCATGCTATAAGGTTGATTCGTTTGATAAGCGTGACGCAATAACCTTTCAGCCCGTCCCTCATCTATTTCCCACTCGATCTCAGCCCGCGGGTAAGTCGTTTTCAGGATACTCTCCCAAAGCGGCCACTGAGATTGATCGTCTTCGACGACTAAGAACCTAAGTGGCGCCATGGCATCAAATAAAAGTGCCATTGGGATGTGGGTTTGTACTGCTAAATCCTTTTCTATCTCTTGCGATGCTTCCATAGATCACCTCCTGGTTATGTAAAGGATCGTCTTTAGTTTTTGTCTTTTTACTAATTTCATTTGATGATTTCGCAAAACGTTGCTTAAATGCTCGATAATATGGCGAAAATTCTCTGCGTCGAAGATAGTGCGGAATTCTACATCTACCTGACTTCGGTCCTGCAGGGTCACACTTTGATACAGGCTCAATCACTCAGCGAAGCTTTTCGCCTAGTCCAAGGTGGCCGTGAAACTTTCGATCTCGTTTTACTAGATATTTCTCTTCCCGACGGAAATGGCATGAAAGCCTTGCCTGAACTGAAAGAAGCCTTTGCAACGAAGTCCGTCCCTTTTATTGTTCTGAGTGCTGATGATGATGTCTTGAGCAAGGTGGCCGCTTTTGGCATTGGTGCCGACGACTATGTTTCAAAGCCACCTAATTCGAGCGAGCTACGCGCCCGAGTTGAGGCCCGCCTGCGCACGGCCAGCACTCAACAGCAAAATCTTTCGCAGATTTTGATTGGTGATCTGATCATTGATACGAACAGAATGAGTGTTGAAATTAAACGGGATGCTAGCACCGAGCAAGTCGAGCTGACGCCTTTTGAATTCAAAATTCTTCGCACCGTGTGCTTACGCCCGGGACAGGTTTATTCCCGCGATCAATTGATTGATCAAGTGTGGGGACATGGGAAATTTGTCTCTGAAAGAACTGTCGACGCCCACGTGAGTCACCTCAGAAAGAAAATTTCTAACAGTTCTGTAAAAATCGAAACTGTGCTCAGTGCCGGATATAAAGCCGTTACTCACAAATAATTTTTCAGCTGAGGAAAGCTCTCTAATATTTTTTGCCCAAGAAATTTTATATGAATCAAATATTCATTTATTTCTTCCATATGCAAATCCAATTCGGGCATTGATTTAAGTTCAATATCCAAACGCCGTGATTTATTCCCAAAGTCCTTAAAGCCCAAAAGCTCGGAGGAGCCCGTCAGCTTATGGCAGACTTTCCAAATCTCCAGTGTGTCACCTTCATCGACCCCTTTTTCAATAAAAAGAACGGCGTCCTGAAGCGAGACGTAAAACCGAGCCAATATCTTTAAAACAACGAGAGGAGCCGTATCTTCAATCAAATGCTGAAAGGCGAATTTATCAAACCCTGAGGTTCCGAATAATTGAGTGCTGACATGCTCCAGTTCCTTTTCGACCATAGTCTTATCCCTTCCGTTCAATCTGTACTTCCTATGAATAAGCCTAGATCCTTGATACCAAGTTCAATTTAAATTGGTTTGAAGAAATCTTCAAATGCATTTAACATAGCGCCAAATTGATCTGGACAAACTAAACCTATGAAAAACAACACATTCGACTTCAATAGGCTCTCCAAGGTTCTGTCGGCCCTGCTTAAAAGAACGAAACAGCTGTTGCTGTGGGTACCCGTCTTGACTCTTTTATTGGGAAGTTTGTCTTCATTTTATGTTTATCAAGAGCTCAATCGTATCGAGAATAAAAAACTTATAGATGACTCTGCCCAAAGATCGCGAGAGATCATTAACCAATTGGACCTATTGCTTTCAAATAGCATGTTAAGAATTCAATCCTATGAGGACTATATTGGCTCTCGTCCAGACGACTATAAGCAAGACAGCGGATTCCTTATGCAGTCGTTGCGTTACACGATTTTTCAACGGTTTACGGTATGGAGGTCTACTCCGGGTAAATCCGCGAGTTCCTTATCGCAATTAAAACTGCTTGCTCGCGTCGACGCTAAAGGATCCCAGTTACCCGCTCCAATTTCCAAGACAATCACTTCTGAATTATTGCTGAAGTCCATTCAGAATATTATTTCTGCAAAAGAATATAGCCGTGGCGTTCTTCATGAAGTTAGCAACATGCCGCGGGTGTCGTTGGTTCTTAAATCCAGAATCAATAGTAATATTATTTTTGTCTTCACAGCCCCTCTGGCAAGCCTCTTTGAAAAAGTCGACTTGCGCCCAGGTGAAACAATTGATGTGACGGATCCAGAATCTGGGACGACGTGGACTGTTTTTAACAGTGGTGACAAAAGAGCTGTTAAACAAAAAAATATGCTGCAGCCGAAAAGCAGCTCACGCCACCAATATCTTTTCGCTGGGGGACTTCCACAATCGGACGTAAAAATTAACTTTCGCTTTAATTTTTTAGCCTCGGAAAATCAACTTTCTTTAGCTCTCATTGCCACCGCGATGTGTTTGTTGATCACTTTGATCGTGTCGTATTTGTTTTTAGTTCTGGTTCGACAAAACCGAATCGTAAGTCGATTGGTTATTGAGAAAACCCAGGCATTGGAGCACACCCATCAGGAGCTTCAAGATGCCTTGCTGGGAAAGAATCGTTTTCTCGGAAACATCAGTCATGAAATACGCACCCCATTAAATCTGATCTTAGGTATGATTGACCTGTGTGAAGAACGTGATGAGAAACGGCACCTTTCAGAATATTTGAGTAGTATGCGCTCTTCTGGAAATCACCTTCTCTCTATGATTGAAGACCTTCTGGATCTTGCTAAGTCTGAAACAAATGATTTGCAAATACATCCGAAAAAAATGAACCTCAGCCAGTTTTTAAGTGAGATTTCAAAGCTCACTGGCCAAGACTGTCATAAAAAGGGTCTTCGCTTTTACACGCACTTCCCAGCAAATCTTCCTTTACTCATTGTCGGAGACCCCAGTCGTTTGCGACAGATCCTACTCAATCTTTTAAAGAACGCTTGTAAGTACACCAGTTCGGGATACGTAGCCTTAAGAGTTAAAATTTTGGATTCTTCGACCGCTGGGAAAATGACTCTGCGTTTTGAAATTGAAGATACCGGTGTTGGTATTCCTAAAGACAAAATCGGCAAAGTCTTTGATGCTTTTTTTCAAGTTGAGAGTTCGTATGTCCTCTCAGAAGGAGGCGTCGGCTTGGGTCTTGCGATCGTCAAAGAACTGGTGCGCAAACTCAATGGTCGAATCGACGCCCACTCACAAGGAAAAAGGGGCACTCTCTTTGAGGTCGACCTGGACTTCGAGGTTCCTGACTCCTCCAGCTGGACGGGCGCCTACAAATCTCCAGATAAATCTTATAAAAGCATTCTTGTTGTCTCCTCAGACCCCCTGATTGCAGAAACACTTTCCGTACTGGGGTCGCATTCGAGTATCAATTTGATGTTAGAGACAAAGCTCCCTTCGCTCATTGCGAGTACAAAATTTCTAGCTGACAAGTGGTTCGTGTTGGATTCAGAATCGCCTGGCTTTTGCATCAACACCGTTACCGAGTTAAGCACAAAAGTAAATGTGACCATCCTAGGAAATCGCAATAGCCTTTTGAATCTAAAACCCGAACTCCCCATTCCGATCTTAGACAACTGCCCCGTACTGGCTTCTGACGTCTTAACCGCCGTCGGACTGAGCACACGCACAGGGAAACGCACAGAAAAGAAAGAATCGCAGGTCGACACCTCGGCTAGGGAAATCATCTCTGCTATTCGGGAAGATTTGTCTTTGATTGTTGCGGATGACGATCTTGGCAATCAAGAGCTCTATGCCGCCTACTTTGCCGGTCAGCCTTGGAAAACAAGTTATGCCTTAAATGGCCAAGAGGCGATGGATCTTTATATGGGCACAGCCTCTGATGTGTTAATTCTTGATGTGCGTATGCCACTATTAGATGGTTTTGAAGTCGCTGAAAAAGTGAGATCGCATGAGTCGGCTCTTGGGCTTCCGCCAAAGCCCATCATACTGGTTACGGCCGACGCTTTAACAGAAACCGTTGAGCGGGCCGCCAGAATACCGGGCGTTACTTTTTTAACTAAACCCATTCGAAAAACAGTGTTGTTTGAAACCATAGGTCGGGTCAGTCAAGGGAAGCCTTAGTCCCTCAGCTGAGTTGTTTGGCGAACCTGCACAGGCGATCGACCGCGTTTAAAAGTGACGCCATAGCGCCTTAATTGAGCGCTTAATCGCTCTTGCTGCCAAGGCTGTGAGTAATGTTCATTCAAAGATTGAAATAGTTCTGCTTGAAGGGTCCGATCCTGAGTTTGAATCAGAGCGCCGATCGCAGACTCATGGCATTCATCAAAATGATTTCAGTAATCCAATTCTCGCAGGGTCCTTTTCTCTAGCTGAGACAGTTAAATCGTCAGCCAGAGAAGTTCGCCAGGCAAAGTTACAGCTGAACGCCATTCGCAGTGCACAGGGATCAAGTCTTGAGAAAAGACTTGTCCTGCGGTCGTGCCGAGCCCTTGCGGAACTTGCCGCCGAATGCACCGGAATCAAAGTTCGCGATTTAAACGAGGCCACCTTCCAAGAAGTTAAAACTGATGTCCGCACCTCCCTGCAAATTAAGGGCGAGTCAGGTATCATCAATTCGCAACCAAACTCGCAATCTGAGGCCGGATTCGCGCAAACTCCCAAATTTCTCATGCTTGGAGAAGCCCTAGTTTTTTGAAGAAAAATAGTTCTACCCAAAGTAAAAACCGAAAAATTATAGCTGCGGAAGCGTAAAGCTAAAGACACTTCCTTTGCCGACTTCAGAGGTTACATAAATTTGACCATCATGTGCCTCTACGATCCATTTAGAAATAAATAGTCCTAAGCCGAGTCCTCGACGATCATTGGTTTTAAGTTGGGAGAATCTTTCAAAAACTTTAAGCTTTTTTTCATCGGCGATTCCAGCGCCGTTGTCGGCAACGGAGATTTCAACTTCATTATTTCTATTTCTCGCAGAAAGCGTAATCACTCCTCCCTGCGGGGTGAACTTTAAAGCATTTCCGATCAAGTTGGACAGCACTTGAAGTATTCTATCATGGTCTGCACTTACAATAAGTTGTTCCGTAGACTGCTCAACGACGATACTCAAAGATTTATTTAGAGCGATAGGGGCAAACAAATTATTACACTCCTTAAGTAAGGCTGAGACATTCAAAAGCTCAACATGAATATCCAATTTATTATTCGACATCCGTTCGACGTCCAAAAGATCACTTATCATGCGATCCATATTTTCGGCATTACGCGAGATAATTTCTAAAAACTTACAAATTTTTTCCTTATCGAATTCTTTTTCAGATAGAGCCTCTTGGATAAGGTCGGCACTCATCGAAATTGCACCGACTGGACTTCTTAGATCGTGGCTGACAATGCTAACAAACTGGTCTCTTGTCATAAGAGCTATTTTTGTTAAATCATGAGAAGCTTTTTCATTTTCCGAAACTTCATCGGTACGAATTCTTTCATCAAGAAGATTAATATCTGTGTCTTTACGCTCAGTACCGAGTAGGGATTCAGCCGCTAAGCGTTTCTGGAATCTTTCTTTCTCTCTAATCTGATCTTCGTATTGTCGTGCCAACTTTTGAGCCTTGTCAGCACGTTCACGCTCCTGTATTAAAACTTCGTCACCAGCAGATAATTTAATTTCTGAGCGATCAGATTCCCTAATTTTATCCGCTTCGAGTCTATTCGACTGCGTTTTTTGATCTAACTTGTCTTCAATGGTTTTGCTCTTGTCATCAATAAAACCATCAGTTTTATGTCGCTCTTCTTCAAGACTTTTATCTGTTTTTTTGCGTTTTTCGTGAAAGGGATCTGCACTCTTATTTTGCATAGCTGATCCTCTCTAATTTTTGCAAAAAACTTCTACTGCCGAGATTCTAACAGCATCAACAGCTCCCGACAACGACTGCTCGCATTTGTATAGCTGGTTGCAAAAAAGCATTTATCCAAGCGAGGCAAATCACGAAATTATATATAACAACATTCTAAGACAGCAGAGCGGAATCAAGGATAGCCTTGACGATTTGTGTAACGACAATTTTTTTGGTAGTAACGACCCTCTTGAAGAAACGAAAAAGATGCGAGAACAAATGGAGAAACACATCGAGCGACTTGAGAGGTGCAGGGCAATTAGTTGATTATCGCTGATGAACGCCAACGTGAATTAAAAACAGAAGCCGAAAAATCTACTCTTCGCCACGAGCGACATTATGGAAAGTTTGAAACAACCTTCACGCTCCCACCAACGATCAATACTAATAAGATCGAAGCTCAATATGAAAACGGTGTTCTAAGCGTCGTCCTTCCAAAAACCGAAGCGACTAAAGGAAGAACGTTTCAGATTCAAGCGGGCCAAGGAATCTTTTTTGGCAAGCGCTTGGTTCAAAAAAATCGGCCAGAGGTCCGCCGTGCTCGGCGTGGGATGACTATCAGCAAACATTTTTTGAGGAGTAAAGCCCTCAGAACTTGGACAAAAAATGACCTTGAATGGATCGGCGTATCCAAAGTGGGATCCGTTCGAACGGGAATCCTCAAGAATCCCCGGTTATCGGTAAAAACCCCTTGCTCGACTCCGGAAAAACTCATCAAATAGTCAAAGTCGTGGTCGGAAGAACTGGATGGGGCAAAATTCCATCCTAAAAAAGGAGGCAATATTGGCTTTGAATGTCCTATCCCCCATCAGCTTTCAAAAGTTGCCAAGGTCTTTTTAGAAACACTTTAGAGCAGGCCAACAGTGCCGGGTCTCGGGTTTTAGTGGTGGGTAAT
>JBBKWD010000161.1:0-34995 GCA_037968775.1 Bdellovibrio sp. | reverse complement strand
GCACTGCTTGGCAGTTGGAGCATTTTTGCTTTAAACGCCGGGTCCATCTCTTTGTCTTGAAGAACTTTTGTCAGCGCTTTGATGAAACGCGCATCGACTTCAAGGCTGGCGTTTTTGTTGCGGGCTTGGGCAATCAAATCTTTAAAGACACGTAAGGCGACTTTTTGAGTCATCTCGCGACGGTTGAATGAATCCGGATCATTTTCGATTAAGAAATAGAGATCGTCTTCGCTGGCGTCCCAATTCAAATGAATGGGGGCCGAGAACTCGCGCAGAATGGAAAGAACCGGTCGTTCTTTGATTCCCTTAAAGACAAAACTTTCAGACTTTTGTTTAAGCTCAATCACGGACTGACCATCAGAATTAACTTGAAGGCCCTCTGCTTGCAATTTCAGCTCTGTGCCATTTTGATCTAATAGCGCCATCATCAAGGGGATATGAAATGGCAATTTAGTATTTTGGCCCGGAGTGGGTTTGCAACTTTGCTCCAAAGTTAAATGGTATTCCTGAGTACTCGAATCAAAGCGCTCTTGCACGCGCACCGACGGCGTACCTGCTTGGGTGTACCAAAGTTTTAATTGGTTAAAATCCTTTTCATTCGGCTCTGAAATAGCCGCCGCGAAATCATCGGTGGTGACTGCTTGGCCATCGTGACGAAGGAAGTATTCATCCATACCTTTGCGGAAACCTTTTCGGCCCACAATGGTTTGCATCATGCGAATCAGCTCGGCCCCTTTTTCGTAAATCGTCATGGTAAAGAAATTATCAACGGCCATGCAGGATTCGGGGCGCACGGGGTGGGCATTTGGGCCCGAGTCTTCGGCGAATTGTCCCGAACGTAAAGAGTCCACGTCTTCTATGCGTTGCACGCCTCGGTCGGTCATGTCGGCCGAAAATTCTTGATCACGGAAAACAGTGAGTCCCTCTTTTAAAGACAGCTGAAACCATTCTCTTAGCGTGACTCGATTTCCTGTCCAGTTATGAAAGTATTCATGGGCAACGACGGACTCAATGTTATGAAAGTCGGTGTCGGTTGCTGTTTGCGAATCCGCCAAAACCAAACGAGAATTAAAAATATTTAATCCCTTGTTTTCCATCGCACCAGCATTGAAATCATCAATCGAGACAATCATGTATTCATTGAGATCGTACTCGCGCCCAAAAGTGTCTTCGTCCCATTTCATAGACTTTTTCAGCGACTCCATCGCGTGCCAACAACGGTCTTGTTTCCCGTGGGCAGCATAAACTTCTAAATTTACTGTGCGACCCGAGCTCGTGGTAAAGGTGTCGCGAATCACGCCGAGGTCACCCGCAACGAGGGCAAAAAGATAACAAGGTTTTTTATGTGGATCACTCCAGTGGGCTTTGTGTCGGCCATTGCCGACATCTTCTGATTTTAAACGATCCCCATTTGAAAGCAGGATTGGGTACTTTGCTTTGTCGGCTTCAATGCTGACCGTGTATTTGGTCATCACATCGGGGCGGTCAAAGAAGTAAGTGATCTTACGGAAACCCTCGGCCTCACACTGAGTGCAGATGATCCCACTTGATTTATAAAGACCTTCGAGGCTGGTGTTATTCTGAGGCTCGAGTTGAGTTTCAACTTCAAGAACGAATTTTTGCGGAACTGTCGCGATCGTCAAAACTTCTTTGCCCACTTCATATTCAGTGGAGGAAAGCTCTCGGCCATCGATTTTGATCGATACCAATTTCAAGTCTTCCCCATTCAAACGCAAGGCATCGGATCCCTGGCTTCGTTCGATTGCAACTTTGGAAAGAACTCGACAAAAGTCTTCATTTATTTGGAAATCAAGGTGTACTGAATTTACAGCGAATTCAGGTGCTTTATAATCACGGAGATAAATTTTCTCTTGTTTCATTTCGCCTCGCTTTAGATAATGGACGCATGAGTTTATCCATTTCTTCTATCACATTAAACACCCCACAGCTACAGGACATGCTAGGTTTTTATGGCCGATTGGGCTTCAGTTTCAAAACGGCAAAAGTTGACAAAGGGAGTGAAGTACATCGCGCCACGCAGAATGGACTGGAGTTCACACTTTATTCGATTGAGACCCTGCAGCGCTCGCCAGTTCCCAGTCTTCAATTGGGTTTCAAAGTCGCCGAATTGGAAAAGATCGTTGAAGATCTGAAATCAGTGCCAGGTGTCATTTGTGTCCTTGAAACCACAGAAATGCCGGATGGAAAAAAGGCGATCGTCCTAGACCCTGACGGTCACGCCGTCGAGTTGAGTCAAATCTAAAAATTCTTTCTCATGTTTTCTTACAAATTCAAAGCCTCAGTCTTCGTTGCCGGGCATTCACGTTCTAAAATTTAGGGCTGGAGGCCTTATGCGCATTACCGTAACATTTTCAGCTCACGAAAGACTTTTGGAAGCCGCCTTGTATTTGCCAGATATTGATTCCAAAGATCCTCTGCCAGCTTTGCTCTTTGAAGGCAGTATGACGGGGGCGACCTCAAAGGTGACTGAGTTTTTAGCTCAGGCCATCAGTCGCCATGGCTATGCCTGCATGGTGTTAGACCATGGATTTTATGGCGATGATGAAACGGCCCCGGCCCCTTGGGAATCTCCGGCAAAACGAGTGGAGGATATTAAGGCCGCATTACATTTTTTGGAACAACAAGAAAGTGTCGACCGCGAAAAAATTATTGGTGTCGGCGTCAGCGTGGGAGCCGAATTTTTGGCCCGCGCGATTCGAGAGACCGAGGGGCTTTGCAAGGGCCTGGTCATGATCGAAGGACCCTTTGATGATGCGCAAAACTATATAGGGCATGTCTCCGTACCCACCGTCGTTATTGATGAGAGCCATATGGATGCGGCCATCGATGAAACAGTTCTCTGGATTCGCACGATGTGGGATGCGGGCAGACAGTGGCCCTCACGCGATTCGACCATTGATTGGAGTATTGCCTCCGAATAATAAGACTCAAAATGAGACAGGCACGGGCTTTGTATTGGTAACAGTGCGAAACCCGGAGGTCTATCGATGAATTTCAATTTCACGCCCCTAAGCTTAGCTGTGTTGTTTGTATCAGTACTTATGGCCTTTCAGGGCACTGAAGCTCGAACAAAAAAAATGCATCTCAAACCGAGACAGCCGATAAAAGTCGCCTCGGCCCCAAAAATGGCCATCGATAAAAAAGCATTCAATCTTTTACAAGGAGCCTCTCTCAAGGCTGATATCCTAGATAAATCTGTGGGCAGAATTTTAGAAGTGTCTTCGATGAGTTCCTGGAGTCGTTGGCGTCAAAACATCAATATGGGTAATATTCAAAAAGATTATTCTCTGGATATGCGCAGTCATTTGTCTAAGATGGCGGAGTTAATGAAATTGCGTCGCCAGCAGGGGAAGCTTCCGCAATTCCAAGAGTTCGAGTTTGCAAACCTTTTGCGTAAGAGTGATTACCTTTTATCATTGAGCATTTCTAAAGAGGCCGTGGAGTCTGCGCAAAAAGATAAAGACTTTGAATCTAGCATGCATCAAACCGTTGCAGCTTATAACCAAGAACGAATTCAATTGGATCATAAAGTAATTCATGTCGGTATTTAATTTGAATTCAAGGAAAACGAAAGGACGGAAAGCTGTGCTGCCGTCCTTTTGCTTGAATTTATGCTCGACGTGAATTTCTGCGCAAGCTTTTGCTTCCGAGATAGGCACCAAACAAAAACAAGGCTGCAATACAAATGTGAATAATATGGTCCGCAGTGCCGAACTCCAAAACTTCAGGTCTTAGTACCCAAAGTCGACTGTCCTCAGTTAAGTTTCCGGTTCCGGGAATCACGCGTTGGCCCACCATGAAGCCCACAACTCCGAGTAATCCGTAGACGGTGCCAAAGACGAGGCTGAAATAGCGGCTGACTTGATAGCCAAGGTATCCCACAATGACAGCTCCAAAGCCAGTGGCCACATGAATCATATTATGCCAATAGCTCAAGTGAGCCTGAGCCAAATCTCGAACAACGAATCCAATGAGGCCCAGGGAAAATAACGAGATGCCTAAGGCCAGGCACATCACTCGCACCGGATTCATGATAGGTGCGACGGCAGGTTCGGTAATTTTGGCCTGACGAATTTTTTGTTTGCCTCGGTCATTGAGGTGTTCATTTGCATTCTTTATGGCCGTGTTTTTTTTCGACTGACTATCGATATTCGTCCCCACCTCGGGTCTTGAAACTTCAGGATTTGGTGGTACAAAAGATCGAGGTTTGTTGGGTCGCTTTGGTTTTTCCGGTTGGCGATGTCGGTCAAATTCGGGTTCAATCATAGAAGCCCCCTTTTTTGTCTTTCAATGTTTCAGTCAGTTGGTCGTGTTTAGAGACGTATTCATTGTTAAGAAAAATCAGGCAGAGTGCACCTATTCGATCAGAGGCTTGAAGCAATACATATATTTCTTTGCCAGAAGGCAAAAAAAAGACCTCCATCAAGAGATGGAAGTCTTTTCTGGCTTGCAGGGCCCGGAAAAAATCAGAATCTAAAAACTAACGACGCTCGGAAATCGGAGCAACTTTTCTTTGCTCGTGACCGATGTACTCACTCAAAGGACGAATGATACGATTGTGTGCGGCCTGCTCCATGATGTGTGCAGACCAACCTGTTGTTCTTGCCATCACGAAAATCGGCGTAAAGAAATCAATCTCAAAACCCATCATGTGATAAGCCGGACCGGCAGGAAAATCCAAGTTCGGATAGATTTTCTTTTTGTCCACCATCACTTTTTCAAGTGAGTTGTACATCTGCATCCATTTTTGCTCACCGATCACATCGGCCATCACTTGCGCGTATTTTTTCATAGTCGGCACGCGTGAATCACCTGATTTGTAAACGCGGTGACCGAAGCCCATCACTTTGCGCTTTTGCGCCAAAGCATCAATCATCCACTGTTCGGCCTTCGTCGGATCCGCGATTTCCATCATCATGTGCATGACTTGTTCGTTGGCTCCACCGTGCAAAGGTCCTTTGAGAGCGCCAATGCCCGCAACAGTTGCAGAGTAAAGATCTGACTGCGTCGAAGTCACAACACGTGACGTGAAAGTCGAAGCGTTGAAGCTGTGCTCAGCATAAAGAATCAAAGAAACATCAAAAGCCTTTACAACTTCTTTTTGAGGAACTTTTCCGAAACACATGTGGAAGAAGTTTTCTGCAATGCTCAAGTCAGACTTTGGTGCGACAAAGTCTAAACCTTTTTTGAAGCGATAGTCAGCAGCAACCATTGTTGGAATTTTTGCTAACAACTGCATCGCTTTATCCATATCAGTTGCAGGAGAGGAATCCCAAACACGAGCGTCTTCACAACCCAAAAACGAAACTGCCGTGCGGATAGAGTCCATCGGATGACATTTTTGTGGCAATGCTTTGATAACATTTAAAAGAGTTGTTGAAATATCGCGATAGCTGCGCTCTTTTTTTGTGAAGTCTGCAAGTTGAGCCGCGTTCGGCAACTCACTGTTGTACATAAGGTAAGCGACTTCTTCAAAAGTGCAATTTTCTGCTAGGTCTTGAACAGGGTAACCACGATAGATCAGAGAGTTCGTATCAGGGTTCACTTTAGAAACAGAAGTGGTGTCAATAACCGCGCCCTCAAGACCCTTTTTGACATTCATCTTTTCTGGTTCAGGAACATAATCCGGATTAATATACTCAGCCATAATCTCTCCCTAGAGGTACGCCGTACCTTTTTGGTGTGCGGCGTGTTAAATGAAAGTAAAGTAATGGCTCAAGCTAGTACCTTGGACAGGGGCGGTCAAGCGGGGGAAGGCGCCATAAGGGCAGCGAAGCTTTGCGTTAGCTATTTTTTCTTTAAGCGCTCTATTTCGGTCGCTACTTTTTGGGCATCCAGGGCCGGATCCACGTCTTTTTCGACCCAGCGAATATTCAGTTCAGGATCTACGATAAAGGTCCAACGCTTCGACATGCTTAAGAGTGGCATCTTCGTTCCGTAAAGCTTAATAATATGGCTGTCGGAATCAGCCAATAAAGTGAAATTCAGCGAATGCTCTTTGTGAAAAGCCGCTTGATTTGCAACGGTGTCAGAACTGATGCCAAAGACCTCCGCCCCTTGAGAGCGAATGGTATCGATGGCGTCGCGGAAAGCACAAGCTTGCTTGGTGCAGCCCGGAGTGCCAGCTTTGGGATAAAAATAAAGCACCGTCCACGAACCCTTCCGCGAGGCCATATCAAAGGTTTTATCCTCGTGAGTTTGGGCCTTAAAAAGAGGCGCTTTCTTGCCTATACTAATTTCGTCTGCTTTAACGGATTCTAAATTCATAAAAATAACTCCTGCTAAAAAGCTCAAAGTTAAAAAACGCAAAGATTTGGACATAAAAAGCTCCCCGAGTACTGCATGGTTCAAGAATGAACACTTATCCTGAATGTTTGAATACTTTCTCTCTTGCGCTGGAGCTTGTCACCTGCGGGCTGAATCATCGGGATAATGACAAGGGATGTTGGGCTGCAGAGGATTTTCATTCGCATCTGGTCGTCCTAAACGGGTCTAAAAAAGGCTAAGATCTTGACAAGAATCCGCCTGGCAGAGTGTACTGGAATGAATTATGAATAAGCTAAAAGACAACAAAGCACCAATCGAAGCCGCCAATTTCCTGAAAGCCATTATCGAAAAAGACATCGAGACGGGTAAGATCAAGGGCCAGGTGGTCACTCGCTTTCCGCCAGAACCGAACGGGTATTTGCACCTTGGTCACGCGAAGTCGATTTGTTTAAACTTTGGCTTAGCGCAAGATTATCAAGGTCGTTGTCACTTGCGTTTTGACGATACCAATCCAGAAACCGAAGACACCGAATACGTCGAGTCCATTCAAGAGGACGTCAAGTGGTTGGGCTTTGATTGGGGTGAACACCTTTATTATGCCTCTGATTATTTCGAAGATATTTATAAAGCCGCAGAGCAATTGATCAAAGACGGGAAGGCTTACGTCGACTCTTTGAACGAAGAAGAATTGCGTCAGTATCGCGGGGACTTTACTCACCCAGGTAAAGACAGTCCTCATCGCACACGATCTGTTGAAGAAAATTTGGATCTTTTCCGTCGCATGCGTGACGGTGAATTCGCAGAGGGCGAGCACGTCTTGCGCGCTAAGATCGACATGAAGTCACCGAACATGAATTTGCGTGACCCTTTGTTGTACCGTATTCGCAAGGTGCCGCATCATCGTACGGGTGACAAATGGTGCATTTACCCTATGTATGACTTTGCTCATCCTTTGTCTGACGCCAAAGAAATGATCACGCACTCTATTTGTACTTTGGAATTCCAAGATCACCGTCCATTTTATGACTGGTGTATCGAAAACGTCAAAGTCCCAGGAGAGCCGCACCAGTACGAGTTTGCGCGTATGAATATGACTTACCTGGTGATGAGTAAGCGTAAACTTTTGCAATTGGTAAAAGAAAAACTCGTCAACGGATGGGATGATCCTCGAATGCCGACTATTTCAGGGGCCCGTCGCCGGGGTTATACGCCTGAGTCGATCCGTCGTTTTGCAAAGCGTATCGGTGTTTCGAAAGCCGAAAGCATCATTGAGTACGATATTCTGGAAAGCTGCGTGCGCGATCACTTAGACGAAGTCGCCCATCGTGGTATGGCTGTTTTAAATCCCATCAAGGTGGTGATTGAAAACTTGCCAGACGGTCATAAAGAAATCGTGCAAACAGCCGTGCATCCAAAAAAACCAGAATTGGGTAAACGCGAATTAGCGTTTACCAAGGAAGTTTATATTGATGCGGCCGACTTTATGGAAAATCCAACAGAGGATTTCTTTAGACTCGCTCCGGGCAAAGAAGTGCGCCTGCGCAATGCCTATGTGATTAAGTGCAAAGAGGTTATCAAAGACTCTGCAGGAAATGTTGTCGAGTTGCGCTGTGAATACGACCAGGTGACTTTGGGTGGAAAGCCCACCGTGGATGGTCGCAAAGTGAAGGGCATCGTTCATTGGGTGTCAGCCACAGATTGTATCGAAGCGGAAGTCCGTCTGTATGGCAGACTTTTCAAGGTCGCGGACCCTGAAGATGTTCCTGCGGATCAGGACTTTAAGGTGAATTTAAATCCGAATTCTTTGAACGTGATTAAGAGTGCAAAGCTTGAGACGGGATTAGCGAACGCCACACTCGAGCATCGTTATCAGTTCGAGCGTGTGGGTTATTTCTGCATCGATAGTAAAGATTCAAAGCCGGGTGCTTTGGTGTTTAATATGGTTGTGGATTTGGCTTCGAGTCATCACTAGAAAAGAGTCTTTAGTTCATCAGTTTCTATTTGTTGTCTGGCGCAGGGGATTAGTATTCCTATTTGTGATCGGTCTCTTCAATAAAATGAAGGGCGACGTCATGGGCGCAAAAAAATCATTCGATAAATGTATGGCAACGGATCCCGAATTCATCCGAGCCCGCCGTGAAGTGTCGATGCTTCGTCAACAAAACAACAAGCAAGGCGTCTCCGGCTTCTTCAGACGCCGCTAACTCCATTCAGCGCCGAGAATTGGTGAGACCTTTGGCTATTCATTTCTTTGCCGTAGGTGCCCACTTTCCTGTCAAAAAGTTCGTCAGCGAAGATGTGCCCAAGTGTGCCTTCCAAGTGGCCATTGCGAAGTATATCTTTTGCTCAACTTTGCCTCGGACAAAGGGAAATTCATCCCGCCGAGATTGCCGAAGGGTATAGGATTAAGAATATGAAACCAAAATGTATCCATCTAACGCTATTTACTTTGTTACTAGTCTCTACAGTTTCAAGCTTTGCAATGGACTATTCACAAACATACAATCGCTGTCGAGTTCAAACCGTAAGAGGGGAAATTGATACGCGTGGTGAGGGTTATTTAGCACTTTACCGTCCTTCTTGGTCAGATGTATTTTATAAAGACTACTTTTTCGTATCTGATGTGGTAGGAAGTTTCATTCAGCGCGATAAAAATGGATCGGTCCAGGTTAAGACCATAGTTCTTTTTGAAGGTGGCCGAACGGAATCAAAAAATGATGGACTTGAGCCGGCTGTGGCCGCTTTGGAAGTTCTACAAGCAAAAGGAATTTGCCGTTAAGGATACTCCGCTTGCTCGTTTGCTGTCGTCTATATCTGGTAGGAAGCTTCAACGTATGCTAGCTGGGTTCTGTAAGTCCGACTTCATGCCTCCGGTCCTGCTGAGACAATAGCGCGCCACCATTCTTGGTTAGCTGTTTCCCCGCCATCCTGGCGTGGAAAGGATAAATTTTCGAATATAGCTAGAGCTAAAGGCACCTAGGCCAGATGCCCATGGATGGGCATCTGGAAGGCTTCCATGGACAGACTCGCTCAATAACCGGGAGCAGCTGTATTTAGCAAACGAAGGTCACCCACAAAAAGAGGAAAGAACGTGCTAGATGTAAACGAAATTGACGGTTGTATCGCGGAGACTGCATGTATGCGTAGTTTTGATTTCAAGTCCAATATAGATATTCTGGCGCACCAGGTTTTTGCACTCATATTAGTTATGATTTGGCTTTTTAAGAGTACTTATAAGATCTTCGGTGTTTCTATTTTGATGGTGGGCATTGCTTATGCTCAAGTCGATGTCCCCGCAGATATCTGCCGAGATCAAGCTGTGGGCATATGGTTGGATTATCAAAAGGAGACGCCGACCCTCTATGATTGTTATTTCTATAAAAAAGGGGCTCGCAATCGTCCTTCTTTCCGCTGGTTGTCTCCGCGGCCTTTAAAGTTAGAGCAATATTTATCAACGGGCTTTCATTCGACCTCAGAGATTCTAAATAGGTTCCCTTCATCTCAAATGCGATATAAAGAGATGCCGAATCTTCTTTCGTCCCGCGCTGTGGTTTTTTCAACTAAAGGTTCGGGTCTTGCGCAAACTCTTGATCAGGCTATTTTGAATGTTCTGGCCACTGGATATGGTAAGTTATTTTGTTATGATGATGTTGGAACACGGGTCAGCTTTTTGAAGGCTTTTGGCTTGTCACCAAAGGCGCAAGAGAAAGCTGGGAAATATTGCGGTTATAAAGACGATTTAATTTCAGATTCAATTTTTTCAGTAATAAATGGTGATGACAAAACGGATGCATCTTATAGAGCACGAGCGCGCGAGTTTATCTTGATTGTCTCTGACCAATTCAAATTTGAATTTTCTGGTTGGACCAATTCTTATGGCGTGACATATCTAATGTTTCATCCTGCACACTTAAACGATGCGAATTTTTATAAACTTTTGATTCATGAGACAAGTGTTCTTGCTGATGGAATTGTTGGTGATTTAGGTACAGGTCGGCGGGACCATCTTGATAAGTTTACTTATGTAAAAGACATTGTAAGTTTTAAGAGCTTTGCTCAAGCTGTAAGTAATCCGTATATCGCTTACGCGCTAACGGCCCTTCGCGCACGCACCATGGAATCTTGGGTTCTATGGGATCTGGGATTTGAGCAGAAGCGGATTACGTCTTTACCTCAGGATTGCACCGAGGACTTAGTGCGTTTGATCCCATCCCTTTTACCATTTAAAGATATTTTTGAAATTAGATCTGAAAATGCCGAGAAGTCACTTGCGTTAGATTTGTTGACGGTTACTTCGGCCTCTAATTTATGTGCAAAAATGTATCTTCCACAAGTAAGTTCTTCTTTTTTGGGGGGAACATCCGGCTCCGGACCACGCCCTCGTGTTGGAAGCGGATGGGGAAACAATGGATTTACTCCCCAGTCTGAAGAAGCTTTGTCCCTAAACTCTCGTGAGCTTATTCAAGCGTTAAAAACGTATAGACTAGAAGGGGCCACGCTGAATGGGGATGCTGGCGAAGCAATAGAGACGCTAATCCGGAAAATTAGTTTGAGGAACTTTAAAAATACTAACGAGGTCACTCCATGAGTGCCGAGCGAATTCTTTTGCACCAAGACGGGTTGAAGCATTTCTATCAGGGAAATCTTGACATGGCTTTAGCTTTATTTGAAAAAGCACAAAAAAATTATGGAAGTTATATCGGTATTCAATGTGATATAGCCGCTTGCCATTATTTATCAGGAAATTTTCGGAAAACTCGAGAGTCTTTACGTTCCATTGAGCGGGTGTACGGTGAAGTCGAGTGTTTGCTGTCTTCAAAAAGTAAAATTAACAGTCTTGTATTCATGGCGAAGATTCAAGAAGAAGAGGGTGAGATTTCGAAAGCCTTGAAGTCTTTGAAAATTGCTGCAGTTCAAGCGGCCGAAGACGCCAATGAGCTGTTACCAGTGTACTGTCAAATTGTTCGGTTGACTGGAACTTTCGGAATCAAGCAAGAGTTGGCCGCTTACTATCGTTTGCTTCTGCAAGCAAAGACTCAGAATGCCAATGTCGGAATCGAAATTGAGCATTCGCTGATGCTTGCAGAAGGTGTTTTATTCGGTCATCTACATATGCAGACCCGATTCGAAACTCTTTTAAATAAAAGTTTAAATCCATTGGACTTGCGTTTGGTGGCTTTTGACTATTTTGAATTTTGCCTTAGTAACCGGATCATGGTGAATTTATCTAAAGAAATTTTGCAGAAATTTGAAGATCAGGATTTAGATTTATTTGAAAAAATACTTAGAGATTGCGTAGGGGGTGTGCCTTTGCCCACCTTTAAGAGCATTATGGAAAAAGCGTCAGACTTTTCATTTTTGGGTCTCCTTAGAGTTCTATCCATATTAATGGCCCGAGAAACGGACTCAGATATTTATCTGGGTATGAAGAAGCAATTTATATTTTTACTTGAGAGTTGTGATCCCTATTCCAAGGCCGTTTTGCTTAATAAGTGGAATGCCTCCTTAAACGGGGTGTTGCCTAGTAAGAATGAACAAGCCCTAAGCATTGCGCTAAAAGAAGAAAGTTTGTATTTTGGAAGTCATGTTTATTGTTTAAAAAGGCAACAAGGAGCAAGGGTAATCTTAAAGCTCTTTGTAAATCGTAAGGTCGTCAGCGTTGACGATGTTAGCGAGGCCATGGGTTGCCTTTATAGAGACGAAACCTCGATAAATAGAGTGCGTGTAGCTATACAGCGTTTGAACAAGATTCTAGCCAAGATCACGGGTTTCCCCAAACTGTTTATTTTGAGAGCGGGTCAGATCGAACTCCAGCATCTTTCGATTCTGGAGGCAGCCCCCTACGTTGATCCGCTCCCTTAAAGCTTTCAATCTACATGTCTTCTTTTAGCGAGAGCCCCGGGGTAGGGTAAAGGCTCTGTCGCATAAGGACATCTTTCCGAATGTTCGATACAAGGCCCCCGTCTGGCAGGGGCTTTGAAATCATGCGCTTACGAATAGGCTACGGTCCTTCTTATGCCTACATCTTAGGAGCAGACTGGATTTCTCCAATGGTGTTTGCTTCAAAATTCTAAGCTGCCATTTGAGATGCCTAGCGAGTTCCGTCGGAATTGTATTTTATCACCACAAAGTCGTCAGCGAGAAGAGAGGTTCGCCCTGCCGCAAAGAGGCTGCCGTTTGTATGTAGCGCCATCCCATATAGTCGGTCCGAACTAGAAGCAGAGATGTCCGTCACGACCCAGCCCGCGCCGCCACCAAAGGAGGTATTCAGTGAGCCATCGGGGTTAAAGTTTAGGATTGTAAAATCATAGAGTCCGGATGGGTTGGTGTCGCCCCCCACGTATATTTGGCCAACACTGTTCACTATTAGTGCCCTGGCGTAGTCTGATGTGTCTCCGGCAAAACCAAAGATTACTTTCCCTGAATTTCCAAAGGATGTGTCTAAAGATCCACTAGAAGTTAGGCGCACGAGAGCGATATCGTCGGATGCGGAGGCAGAGTGATTTCCGAGCAAAACCAGGCTCCCATCTGCTTGTACTTTTATGTCTGTAAGGTAGTCATTCTGATTTGAATCAACATCGATAAGTGCGATTCCTGCCACTCCAAAACTAGGATCTAAGGCGCCGGTCGTTGTATAGCGAATAACCATAAAGTCATCTGAACTACCAGTATAAGAAGCGCCCGAGACCAAGATTTTACCATCACTTTGTAGAACCACCTTCGAGGCTGTTTCCGCATTTGTAAATCCGGCATCTGTGAATACTTTTCCGCCAGTCCCAAATGAACTATCCAAGCTGCCGTCTGAGAGATATCGAACTAAAACCACGTCAGTGCTTATTCCTACATCCGACGTACCGACCACTAAAATTTTCCCATCCTCTTGGACGGCGACGGCATTGGCAAAGTCTGCAGAGTTTGCGCCAAATTGAGTGATGACAATTCCTGCAGTCCCAAATGTTGTGTCCAGGCTGCCGTTTGCTTGATAGCGAACCAAGGCGAATCTATTGTAGGTTCCAGAGGTATAACCCGCCAAAACGATCTTGCCGTCATCTTGAAGTGCTATGGCGTATGGATAATCGTGAGAGCCACCATCGAGATCTGTTAGAATCTTACCCTCAGTGCCGAAGGTGGAGTCAAGGCTGCCATCTATGTTGTACCGAACCAGGGCAAAGTCGGTTGAGGCAGAGCCATAGGAACTTCCAGCGACCAGAAGTTTGCCGTCCTCTTGCAGAGCAGTGGCGTAGGCCTGATCAGTGCTGTAACTATAGCTAGAACTACCTCCGTAACTTTTCCCGTTTGTTCCAAAGCTTGTGTCCAAACTTCCGTCCGTATTTTGTTTTAAAAGGGCAAAGTCGGAGTCGCCGGATAGATCAGTACTACCGATGGCTAAGATCTTTTGATTTGCATCCAGAATAACCCCATAGCCGACGTCTCGCGATCCGCCGGCAAAGCCTGTCACGACCTTGCCGGTAGTTCCAAAGCTTGTGTCTAAACTCCCATTGGTATTAAAGCGCAAAGTGACAAATTCATACCCGCCGACATAGGAACTGCTGGCAACGACGACCTTGTTGTCACTTTGGACAACCAATTCTACTCCCTGATCCCAATAGGCCGCAGTGATATCTAGGGTGACCTTGCCGGACGCTCCATAGGTAGTGTCCAAGACTCCGTCACTGTCCAGGCGAATGATGGCGAGGTAGATCTGGATGCCAACGAGGTGCCATCCGACCATCACTATTTTGCCATCACTTTGTAGGCCCAGACTGTCGCCAATATCTGTATTTGTGCCGCTGATGTTGACGAAGGCCATTCCTGCAGAACCAAAGCTTGAATCCAAGCTTCCGTCTGTGTTGTAGCGAAAAACGGCAAAGTCATTGTTCCCCGAGATTCCCGAGAAACCACCCACGACAATTTTTCCATCACTTTGAATAGCCACGCTTCTTGCTGTGTCGTTGGAGCCGGTGTCTGTTCTGACTTTTCCAGTTCCTCCAAAACTTGTATCTAAGCTGCCATCCGTGTTAAAGCGAAAGACCGCGAAATCTGTTGTTCCGGCGGTAAAGGTATTTCCGACGGCCACGATTTTTCCGTCAGACTGAAGAGCCACATCCATTGCCTGGACGGTGATGCCATCGATCCCAGCAAAAACTTTTCCGGTGCCGCCAAATGAAGTGTCCAGGCTGCCGTTGGTGTTGTAGCGGGCCAATGCAAATCTGGAAATACCAGAAAGAGTGGAGCGGCCAACCGCAATAATTTTTCCGTCACCTTGGATCACCACGGCCTCAGCATAATCATAGCTGCCCGAGTTCATGTCTGTCACAACGACACCGTTATCTCCAAAGCTGGTATCTAGACTTCCGTTTGCCTCGTAGCGATGCACGGAAAAATCAATAGGTGCGGAGTCTTCCGATGTGCCGACGACAACTATCTTGCCGTCGCTTTGTACGGCAGCAGACTGTGCTGAATCGCTAGCGCCGCCGGCTAGATCCCGACTCATGTTGGTTCTTACCATGCCAGAAATACCAAACGCCGCCGAGGGCATCTCAGTGCCGCTATCGGGTCCATCAATGACGGGCTCGGAAACAGAGGGCAGATCTTTTGTTAAGGGGTCACTTAAGACCGAAATATCCAAAGTACATCCTGCGAGCGTCCAAGATAGAACGAGGAATGTCAAAGTTAGCAGAGATGTCTTTGTTGAAACGCGTCCCATGATGACTTATCGGAGCCCCACAGAATGACTGAATGTAAATTGTCCGAATGATCTTCACTATTGGGAAAATCGGGTCAGGCCATTGTGAGCATATCTTTTATTTTCCAATGTTGGCTCGATTTTTCTTTGCAAAAATATTTACCAGGTCACTTTTTTTAGATTCCTAAGGTCATATTTCGCACACGGTGGTCACTCAGTCGTTTGATACTGTGCACCTAGGTTTTATGCCGGTCTCTCCATTCCTCGCTGCATGCATTTTGGCATGTTTACGCAGAGACCGGTGTCGTAAGTACAGCTTGTCATTCAAAGATATTCTCTCATATATAAAAAGCATGAAGAAGCATGAATGGCATACACTCGGTGAAATAAAAGTACTTGCGAGTAGTCCACTGCAAGAAATTGTTATCGGCAAAACAAAAATCGCACTTTCTTATTTGAATGGCAATTTTGCCGCCGTATCGGGCTATTGCAATCATGTTGGCGGTCCTCTTGGACGTGGAAAGCTGGCGGGTGAATATATCGTATGTCCGTGGCACAATTGGAAGTTTCACCATAAAAGCGGCAACGGCGAACCTGGATTTGAGTCCGACTGCGTTCCAGTTTATACGTTAAAGATTGAGGGAGAAAATCTTTTAATTGATTTGGCATCGGCCACTTCCAGACACAGATCTCCGCACGCGCCACACCCTCTTGCCCGCGAGGCCAATCGCGCTCCTGGGTCGATTCGTGTTTTGGGTATTTCAACTACAAACATGGACGAAAATAACCCTCGCCTTTCGACGTCCGATTTTTTGCTGGATGTGGCTTTAAAACATGCTTCTGATTCCTTCCAGGTTGAGACACAAAGCATCCGTTTGAGTGAGCTTAAATTTCGGTCTTGCGAGGGATACTATTCAAAGGCTGCGCACGCTTGTACATGGCCTTGTTCGATCACTCAAATGGACCCAGAAGATCAAATGGAAAAGGTCTATGAGGCCTTTGTTCACTGGGCGGATGTGGTAGTCGTAGCAACGCCAATTCGTTGGGGTAACGCAAGTTCGTTGTACTACAAAATGGTTGAGCGTATGAACTGCATTCAAAATCAAATCACGATCGCAAATCGTCAGCTTATTTCAAATAAGGTCGTCTGCCTCATAATTACGGGAGGCCAAGACAATATACAATCTGTCGCAGGTCAGCTTCTTGGTTTTTTTGCCGAGATCGGCTGCTCCTTCCCGGCGTTTCCTTATATTGCTCACTCCCGGGGATGGACGGCCGAAGACATGCAGGAGAATGTCATTCAAGTTGTGGATAGTAAAGATCTTCGCGAGGGTGCGCAGGCGCTCGTTGAGCGTTCCCTTGAAACTGTCAAAATGATGATTGATCGCGAACACGCAAAAGATTTGGTGCGTGGCGGTCGCAAAGCTCATGTTTTAGAATGAATTTAGAAACGATCAAGTGGTTCCTGGTGACTTCGAGCCATCACTAGTTTGTTAGTAATTATTTACTTAGCGCAATATCAATAGCCTGTTTCACCGGACCATACCCAATTTCAGGCAGCTGAACACCATTTACGAAAAATGTCGGTGTTAAGCGTACCGCCAGCTGCATTCCGTCAGCTTGGTCCATATCAATTTTAGCACCATGTTTTGCAATCAAAGTGGCTTGGTCTAAATCACCCGTGATACCAATTTCTTTTAACAGCGGCGCAATCATCTCCGGACGAGGTTGATGGTGATCGCCCCATTCTGGCTGCTTATCAAATAAAACATCCAAGGCCTCATCGAACTTTCCTTGCTCACGTGCTTCTTCAAGAGCTGCGGCTGCAAATTTAGAGTTCCCATGCAGTGGCATGTAACGGATCACAAGTTTTACTTGGCCTTCGTATTCAGTAAGAAGTTTTTTAATGATCGAATGCATCGCGCGGCAGGCCTCACACTCCGGGTCTAAGAATTCAACGATCGTGACTTTCGCATCTGGATTGCCTATGACCGGGCTGTGGGGCTTTATCAAAAGTTGAAGTGCATTCGTAGCAGGTGCTTTTACTTCCGTGTTTGGTTTATTGAAAAAGACCAAAACACCAAAAGCGATGAGTGTCGCAGCGGCGATGCCGGTCACAAATAATTTATTTGATTTCACTTTTTTTCTCCTTAAAGCGTATTTCCATGAGGCCTAAAATATTGATTAGAATAAAACTCATCCAAGACAGCAGTGGGATTGTTAAAAATCCGAGCAGCTCGATTTGCTTGGTGGTGCAAGAAACCCCTGTGCTGCACGGGATGATGCTTTCTTCCAGCCACCCATAATACAGCAACACATGATAGCTTGAGATCACAAGGCCGATCGCCGACAGTGGCATGACGTATTTCAGATAGCTGCGATCTTCCGTCCAAAGTGCTGCACCTAGAATGAAAGCCAAAGGATACATGCAAATTCTTTGGTACCAGCAAAGAGTGCACGGCGGAAGCTTCAGCACCTCACCAAAAAACAGACTGCCCATTGTGGCGATCAGGGCCACAATAAAAGTAAGATGTGGGATAAATGATTTCATTCAGTCAACAAACCCCAGAGTCGCAGTAGGGTCAACATTACTCTGCAAAATTTCGGTATTTTTTAAGTTGGTCACCAGGCTAAGTTGTCGCAGTTGATGAATTGCAAACTTTTATTTCCCGACAGTAATCACTTGGCCACCATCGGATCCCCAGCCCCCTAATGTTCCGTCTGGTTTGGAACGGATTTGCGGATGGCAAGGTTTGCTGTCGTCGTTAAGACTTATCAAAACTTAGCTAAAGAAAGTTTTTGCGAATTTCCGAATATTCTTAAAACTCGGATCGGTGGATTCATCATCCAGGATCACGACAAGATCTTTTACCCGAGCGATTTTTAAAAAGGGTGATGTGTCCGGAAGTTCCCGTTGATCAGTCAGCAGGATGAATTGATAGCCGAGTATCAGTACCTCAATGGCGTTGAGTTTTTCAAAGTGAATCTGTTTTGGATAGGTAAAGTAACTTTCCATTGCCACCTGTTTGAACGAGAGGAATGTGTAGTTCTCTTCTTCTAGATAACGCCCAAGATAATCCTTCGAAAGCTTTTCAAAAGCGGGCCCTAAAAGATTGAGTCCCTGCTGGGTTTCAAACAGGTGCTGTTTTAAAATCATTCCGACCAAAAGATATAGCAAGCCGTTTTTGCCGTTGTTATGAAAGTATTCGATCCCGGTGACGCCGTCCTCAAAGTGGGACTCTGACTTGCGGAGATAGGATTTTTTCAAAAAGAACTCTTCAGAAAAAGCGTCTTCCCGAGAAAAGCGCAGGTCACACTTTTCACACAAAGCGATTTCACCTACTAAATCGGTATCAGCCAAAAGCGCGCATTCAGGATTCTCGCTGATGTGAAGAAGCATCCAGCTCGGCAAAATCGACGTGGGTGGGTTGAGTTCTTGGACTTCTGTTTCGCAAAGTGGGCAGTTCAGCATTGTCGAGTTATAGCAAAATGAGTTGGTTTATCCAAGTGATCTTTAGACGGTTTAGACAGCAAAAGGGGGTGAGTATAATCCTTCTCCAAATTGAAAGAGCGAAAAATTAGGAAGATCACAGTGATGTCGTTCGTGGGTAAATTGACATGCTGAAGAGTTCCCTTAATGGTCTAATCCTTGCTTTCGGTCCACTCTCCCCAAATTGTTTGTATTTCCCCTTTCTATCTAGACGATGAGAAGGCCGGGTGTTTTGCTGAGATATGGTTATATTTCTAATGTTCCTGTCCTGCTTAAATATGTCCCCCGCCATGGCAGCTGATTCAGCCGAGCCCGCAGTTGCTGTCAGCAAAGTGACGCAAGATCATCGAATTCAAAAACGATTGACCTCTATTTTAGAGGCCTCCGCATGGTTTTCAGAGCTCTCCGTTTCTGTCGATTCGGGTATCGTGATTCTTGAAGGAGTAGGCGACAATCTCGAGCACATCAAGTGGGCCGAAGAGATGACCGGACGGACCGAGGGGGTGATTGCCGTTGTTAATAAGGTGCAGCCACGGGCATTGGGTTTTTTTGATTTAAGTCCCGCCAAAGAAGAGGTCGCGAAACTGATTCGAAGCATTTCTCGAAATCTTCCCTTCATCGTTCTGGCCTTATTAGTGCTTGGACTGACATTCTTTGTGACTTCGTCATCTGCAAAGTTGATACGTAAAGTTCTGCGATTGCGTATCGGCAGTGACTTGCTCTTGATGACTATTTCTCGGGCCTTGGTTGTCCCGATATTCTTGATTGGCATTTATACGGTTCTTCAGATTGGGGGCCTGACCCGAGTTGCTATGACTCTTGTCGGTGGAACTGGAATCTTGGGGTTGGTCCTCGGGTTGGCCTTTCGGGGAATTCTTGAGAACTATTTGGCAAGTTTAATATTAAGTGTGCGGCAGCCCTATCGTGTGGGAGACGTCGTGGAGCTTTTGGGTCATCAGGGAGTAATCGATTCCGTGACTACAAGAGCAACAGTTCTAATTGATTACGATGGAAATCATGTTTTGATTCCGAACTCTTTGGTTTTTAACAGCATTGTGAAGAACCAGACCGCCAATCCGAATATGCGAGTGAACTTTGAGGTGGGGATCGCTCAGGATGAGTCCGTAGCAGAAGCCCAAGGTCTTATTTTGGAGGTCTTAAGGCGGCACGCCTCGGTCTCTAAAGAAATAGATTCGATGGTGATTGTTGAGGGCCTGGGATCTTCGACGGTTAATTTAGGGGTTTATTTTTGGGTGAACATCAAGAAGCACAGTTGGAGAAAAATTCGTTCCGTTTTGATCACCGAATCTAAGGATGCGCTGCAAACTGCGGGTATTTCTTTGCCGGATGATGCGCGCGAGATGATTTTCCCAGCAGGAATTCAAGTGAGCATGATGAGCGAAAAAGAGGCTTCTCGTGTCGTGCTCGAGGCAGCTCCAATTAAAAAAGTCGAAACTTCAGAGCAGCCTTCACAAAGTCTTGAGAGTGAACAGGGGGATCTCAAAAAGATTGCCCGCGAGTCATTTCTTCCGAATCAGGGAGCGAACATTGTGGGGGAGGAGGAACTAGGGGGAACTCGGTGAAGAGCAATTCTTTAATTTTTGTGTGAGTTTCAAACAGATTTGGAGCGAGGTGTTTCAAACTAAAAGACCTAGGACTTCTCCTAGGTCTTCTTCTGGATTTTTTTCTAACTCTTTTTGAAATAAATCGAAAAATTCAGTGCGGAGGGGGAGTGAATGCATCAAATTTTTTGACACGAAGTAGGTTGATGACATCTCGAACTCCGAAACAATTTTCAGCGACCTCCTCTGCCAAATGCTTCATTCGTCTGTCGTTGACAGTTCCTGTTAAAGAAACCTCGGAATCTTTCACTTCAGCTAAAATATCCGTAGCATCTATAGAGGAGTGACGGGTGAGCATCTCATTTACTTCCTCTGCAATGAGCGTGTCTGAACGGCGGTAGTTTCGAGGTCCCTTGCCGGCATAGGATCGTTCAGTCTCTTCGTACTTACCGGGATGGACCTCCTTGCGACCACGCCGTGGGTAGGGGCGATCGAGTTCTTCTGAATACTCCCTGGATCCTCGAAAGTTTGGTGCATTTGGGTCGTAGGGCGGTTGGTGGTAGTCATGCGGAATAAGATAGCTGGGGTCTTGGATGTCCCGCCTCCTGTGGCGAACTACCCGTTCCTTGTTGTAGTCGTATTCAGTTTGATAGGTCGGTGTGCGTTCCCAGTCCTCATCTTGTCGTAAGGGGTGGGGAGTCATTTTTCTCGGATTCATGGATCCTCCTTGTGCTCAAGCTCTGCCTTAGAATGGAAGAGAATCAGCGGCCTGAACACCTAAAGAAGGAGGACTTTTTCGGAATACATAGTTCTGAGGGACACGGGAGTGTTTTTTGGCAGAAAAAGTTTTCTTGCTGCCTCGAGGTGTTGCTTTCACGGACCTTAGATATAAAGTTAAATCTCAATATTCCGACACAGCCAAGCTTCCAGCTCCGTCAAGCCACCGATAAGGTCAGGGTGTTGTTCGCGCAAGGATCGCATCACAGGGCCGACGCTGGCGCTGTTATAAGCCTGCTTGATAAGGCCTTCTTTCAATTCTTCAATCAAATGAGGATACAAGCAGTCGGTATAGATATGCAGATCCTTGATCATTCCATCTTCCACTTGAAACTGAAAATCAAAAAAGCCTAGTGAAAGGTAGTCATCCATCTTGTGGGTGAACTCCAAAGTATTTCCATAAAGCCATTCCCAAGAACTCAAGCTTTCAAACTGACTTTTAAGCTCGGGAATTTTCTTTAAGCTTTCCATTGTGAGGTATTCGATTTCGGCTTTTCCACCATAAAATTTTTCGAAGGCCTCAATCATCGCAGGCACAATCTTGTCATGATGAATATCCGGAACGACTTCATTCAAGTTGGCCACGCGCGCACGCACCGACTCTTTTCCCTTCGCCTGAAGTTTTTTAGGATTTGGTGTTAGATAGTTTCCAAGCCGAGAAAGATCCGCGTGCAATAAAAGTGTTCCGTGATGAAAGGCACGATCCTTTTTTTCACGATAAGCACTGCCACTGAATTTGCGTGGACCATCGGCAAAGGGAATCAGCAAATCATTGCGGCCCGAGGCTTCACCCGAAATGCCAAAAGTTTTTAAGGCATCAAAAATAATTTGCACGTTGTTGTCTCGCTTATAAGATTCCTTGGGCGATAAAAAAGTAAAGTTGGTGTTGCCCCTGTCATGGAAAACCGCCCCGCCGCCAGTCGTGCGCCGGGCGAGGTGAACACTGTCTGTTTTCATTTGCGCCAAATTGCACTCGGACCACGGGTTCTGACTGCGCCCAATGACCACGGTTTCTTCGTTTCGCCACAAAAATAAAATCTGTTGGGAGGGATCCAAATTATGGAAAATCCACTCCTCTGTGGCGAGGTTCAGATGGGGATTGAAGCTGTCAGAAAGAAAAACTTTAAGTTTCTGCATGGGGGGGAAGCTATTATCCTGTGCTCTGTTGGTCAAGGGCTGGTGTCTTAAAAAAGAAAACCCAGCGGGTGTCTCCAGCTGGGTTTCATTTAGATTTCAAAGATAGAAACTCTACTTCAGCTTAAAATTAAAAATGCTCGTATCAAACTCATTATACTCATCATAACGAGTCAAGGTGTACAAGTCCTTACGATGTTGCATTTGATCCAAAAGACCTTCTTGCGTGCCCTTTTCTTTGATCTCTGCCAAGCCCTTCACAGTCGAGCCCATCGCCAGACGGAATGTCGTCACAGGATAGATCACGATGTTATAACCCAAGTCCGAAAGCTCTTTGTAAGTGTACAAGCGACCTTTTCCAAACTCTGTCATATTGGCAAGCAGGGGAACACTGACAGCTTTGCGGAATTTCTCGAACTCTTTTTCGTTCTCAAGAGCTTCGGTGAAAATGCAATCAGCTCCGGCATCGATATAAGCCTTCGCGCGATCAATGGCTTTATCTAAACCCTCAACAGCACGCGCATCTGTACGAGCAATCAAAAGAAAGTTAGGATCCAGTTTTTTTCCGCGAGCCGCCGCTGCCACTTTGCGAACCATGTCGTCAGTGCCGACAATGGCCTTGCCATCTAGATGTCCACAGCGCTTCGGATTGAGTTGATCTTCAATATGACAACCCGCAAGTCCCATCTCGATCATCTCTTGAACGGTGCGAGTGGCACTCATCGGTTCACCAAAGCCGGTGTCGATATCAATGATGGTCGGAAGCGAGGTCGTGCGCGCAATCTGACGGCCCCGTTGCGCCACTTCAGAAAGTGTGGTCAGGCCGATGTCGGGATAACCCAAATCGTTCGAAAGCACAGAACCTGAAATATAAACTCCATCAAAGCCTTGCTTTTCAATCGCCATGCTCACAAGCGGCGACCAAGAGCCCGGAAACTGTAAAAGTTTTCCGGACTTCAGAGCGGTGCGAAAGTTTTTTCTTTTATCTGCGGCTGACAGTTCAGGAAACAACATAAGATCTCCAATTTGTTGACTCTTACTTTAACACATCGCACACCAAAAAGGTACGGCGTACCTTTTAGAAAATCCCCTTGGTGTCGCGTTTGTTATTGATAAGCTTTTCTATAGGAATTTGCACATTTAGCATTTGGATCTCAGCAGCTGTCAAATCTGACAAGTTCTCTGCTAAGCCAACAAAGCGATTGCGCTCGTCTTTTGTGATAATGCCTTCAGTAAGAGTGTCAAATTTTTGGATATAATTGGCGCGCTTAAACGGACGAGCCCCTGCCGGATGCGCATCAGCAAGTCCCAATTCATCGACCAATTTTTCACCGTTTTTGAAAGTGATTTCAACTTTTCCACCGAAGCGTTTTTTGTCTGGATCTTGCTCGTGATACCAAGCTGTCCAGTTTTTGTCTTCGATAGTTGAAATCTTATTCCACAAAGCCACAGTGTCCGCACGCTGAGCGCGCTCTGGAGCATATGAATTCACATGGTGCCAAGTGCCGTCTTGCAGGGCCACCGCAAAGATGTACATGATCGAGTGATCCAAAGTTTCACGAGAAGCCGTAGGATCCATTTTCTGTGGATCGTTAGCACCCGTACCGATCACATAGTGAGTGTGGTGTGAGGTGTGGATCACGATGCTTGCGATATCATCGAAGTTCGTGATTTTTTGTTTCATCTTACGAGCCAAGTCGATCAAGGCTTGAGATTGATATTCAGCCGAATGTTCTTTGGTGTATGTTTCAAGGATGGCGCGTTTTTCTTCGCCTACTTCTGGCAATGGAACTTCGTATTTTCCATTTTTTCCAGAAAGCATGTAAGCAATCACAGAGTCTTCACCCTCATAAATCGGGGAAGGTGCACCTTCGCCGCGCATCACACGGTCGACAGCCTCAATCGCCAACTTGCCAGCATGTGCTGGCGCATAAGCTTTCCAAGAAGAGATCTCACCTTTGCGTGATTGACGAGTCGTGAAAGAAACGTGCACGGCTTGTTGAATCGCTTGGAAAATAGTTTCAGTTGAAAGACCCAACATTGTGCCGATACCTGCTGCTTGAGCCGGGCACAAGTGAGCGATATGGTCTTTTTTGAACTCATGCAAGCAAATGGCCTTAACCAAATCAACATGCAGCTCGTAACCCGTTACAAGACCTTTCAAAAGATCTTTACCGCTTTTGTTCATTTGTTGAGCCACCGCTAAGATAGGTGGAATGTTATCACCAGGGTGAGAATAATCTGCCGCCAAGAAAGTATCGTGGAAATCTAATTCACGAACTGCTGTTCCGTTTGCCCAAGCCGCCCACTCACAGTCAAATTTTTGATCATTCGGCATTCCGAAAACTGCCGCACCACCATTGCGTGGATGTGCCAAAGCCATGGCACGTGCCGAAGCAACCGGACGACGATTCGCTGCTGCGATAGCAACAGAAGCATTGTCGATAATACGATTGATGACCATATCCAAAACATCCGCTTTGATCGGGGCAGCGTCAGTTGCGATCTCTGCCATTTTCCAAGCGAGTTGGTCTTTACGATCGAGTTTTTCTTTAGACGGATAGACGCGAAGGGCGTGTTTTTTCATGGACTCTCCTTGAAGGTCAGCAGCAGCATAAGGCGGCGCGTTGAATTTTTAAATTAAAGCCTGCCAAAACTAACTTGCGCACGAAAAAGCGTCAAGAAACAGACGAGGGATAGTCCTGAGCGTCGAGAGATTTCGAAGCTAAAGAGCTGCAGTGAAAGCTGTTTTGGAATGGAAATCAGGCTTATTCTCTGTATGGGTCAGAGCCCAATAGGAGTGACTGCCGTCTTGGAATTCTAAAATCAAATTTAGGGAGGCCCACTTCATACCTTTGAGGGGGGCGCCCAGAACTCGCAGGCGGAAAAATGCCTCGTCGGTATGGGCTTCCCGTAAAGCCAAGGTCACAATCAGTGCTGAAGTTTTCATCCCCTGACGATAGCTGCTGAACTCATAGGCGTTCCAGCTGCCATTGGGAGCGCAGTTGATTTCTAAATAAGGGGATTCTTTATTTTGATCCTGGGCTAAGAAAGCCTCCAGACAGGTGTGCTTCCAAAGTTCGTCTTGGCGGTCCTCGCCTCCGTCACCTTGTGGGAATATCAAGAGGGCTAAGGGGCCTGTAATCTTAAATTCCAAAAGCAAGCTGTCGTCACCCTCTGAATAAGCTTCGGCGGCTACCTTAAATAAATCCGTTTGGGGCGTTTTGCTAAATGGAACTAAAGATTTCATAATTTCTTTTCCCAACTTAGGATCGCGGTAAAGAGCACGCGATCATCCGATACGCGCATCCCTCGATAGATTGTCTCACCCGAGGCGGCCTCGTCAAGCACGGGGCAGCTGAGGTTGCGCTCAATGCGGACCTCATCACCGAGATGAGTTTCGGCAAGAAAATTTACGGAGTAGCTCTTAAGCAAAACATTTTTGTGATTTTCGTAAGGGATTGAATCCAAAATCCACTGGGAGTATTTGGTGTTGTTGACATGTTGATTGACGTCCAAATCTGAATTGCGCACCCGGAATTTGGCAAGTTTCTCAAAAGCCCCTTCCGCAGGAATCTTTTCTGGGACCAGGCCGGTGCTGGCTTCAGTGGCTATTTCATTCCAGTCGAAAAGCTTGCCAGCGGGAAGTATTTTTTTTGAAGTGCGGTCGATGGCCAGCCAAGAAGTTGCGCTGCTGCCGATTTCACGCCCCTCGTCTCCGGTGATCAGGAACTCGCGCGCCACGAAGGCCCCTTCAGGGGGGCGGAGCCAGGTGGAGATATTTACATTTTCGCCATAGCGCGGCCATTCCCGCATAGCTAAAATCTGTCGAGTGACAACCCAATAGAGATTATGCTTTTCCATAGCCTTCATGCCAAATCCGAGGTTGTCCGCATGTTTCCACGCTGTTTCTTGCAGCAAGTTTAAGGTGCCGAAGAGCCCGAGCCGGCCCATCGGGTTTACGAGTAAACTTGTAATATGATAGCTCTGTGAGGCCGTGTATTTGTTTAGAGCGCTCATTGTGATATCTCCTCTGATTTTACCTCATATAATCCATTTGCAGATCCCATTCTAGGAAAGGTGCAAAAAAACAAGAAGTAATTTGTTATAACTCGTGTATACTGTATTTGTTTAGAGGTTTGATTCGCAGTGGTTATGATGACAGCTTGAATAAAAAAGCTGAAGTTGTCGTAACTCGGTAATCAAACGCTTGTCGTTTCTGTTCTATTATGTTTATTCTAAATATTCACTAGGTGGAATGCGTATGAAGCAAAAAAATATGTTAGCGGATTTTTTGAAAACGAAGCGAGTTGCAGCGGGGCTTTCTCAGAGAGACGTTGCTGATAAATTAGGCTACTCGACACCTCAGTTTATTTCAAACTGGGAGCGCGGAGTGTCTCATCCTCCGATTAACGCACTTAAAAAGTTAGGCGAACTTTATAAAGTTTCTGCCGAAGATCTTTTTGAGGTGACGCTGACAGCTACGATTCAAGAGGTCACTCAGGATCTTCGTAGAAAGTTTGCGAGCAGCAAAGCAAGATAGTCTATTTGATGGAAATGCTTCCTCAAGGAGGCATTTTCTTTATCCTATATGTAAACAAAATATAATTTAAAAATCACATTGTACGGTGACTATGACAGAGCTTGTGCATCAATTCAGGGTATTAGCTGAAAATTTTTGCCACCTAATTGAAAGTGAGGGGCTGCTTGTTCGTCCTTATCAATTGGCATCAATGCCATTTTTTCAGGCACTTAACGAGGATGAACAGTCCTTAGCAATTGTGCACTTACAAAACTATCTTGAAATTTGCCGTAGTACCATTGCAGAAGGGTCGTCTTTGCGGGATGAACGGGCTTTGGTTGCAAAGGCCTTGGAACACTTTCAACTCGATATGGACTCTCGGGTTTTTCAGGGGGGGAGTGGAAGCATGGTCTATGAGTTTTATGCGCTCAGCCAAACTCAGTATTTTCGGACTGTGAATTTTTTCGAATTCACAAGCTATACGATTGAGGATCTTTATTCTCGAAGTTGGTTCAATCTCTATTCCCGCGATGATGATATCACGAGAAAGTTATTGGGATTTGCACATCAAATTGTAACTGGACAACAGCAGACGCCGATTGCTCCGGATATTCCAGAACATTTCATGATAGAGAGAGCTTCACTGGAAAAGCTAAAAGTTCCCACAAAACACGTTTGCCTTGCGCCCTTGATGCAAGATCAAAACATCGTGGGTATTGTGAGTGTGATTAAGTGTTCAGGAAACTTTATTTCAGCTGTGGACTAATAAGATAGCGGCGACTAAAATGTGCCGATAGCTAAGTGAAATCGCCATGGGGATTCGCCGGGACGCTGATCCAGCTTCCAAGCTAACTCAAGACTTAAGGGCCCCACTGGAGTGTTGTAGCGAACACCAAAACCTGCAGAAGCTCGGTAAGATTTTTCAAATTCAAGATCCTCAATGAGGACGGCTCCGCCATCGTAGAAAACGGCTCCCCCTAAATTTCCGTAAACAGGAAAGCGCAGTTCTGACTTAATCAGGAACATCGAGGATTCTGTGGTTAGGAAGTATTTGTCTGTTCCTAGGTCTTCTTTATTTGGGAATACTTCTTGTGTTCCTGCCTCATATCCTCGAACGGTTGAGCGACCTCCAAGAGTAAAGCCTTTTTTATCCCAAGGGATTCCGCCATTTGCTAGTGAGCTTAAGTTTTTAATATATCCACCACGAACTTGGTTTGCCCAAACGACGGGCTGCTTTTGCCAGTGATCAATCAGGTTGTAGAGTGTCAGACTGGCAGTGGATCTCCAATATTCAATGGTCGAGCTGCTTCCGATATCAGGAGTCGAATATTCTGCATTCACCCGAGTCAGTGTCCCTTTAGTAGGCACAAAGGGATTGTCACGGAAATCCAGGTCAACAGAGGGGCCCGTGGTCGCAATGTTTTGCTCCAGCTTGTACTCTTCAGGATAAGTGTCGTCCAAGCCAAAGTCGCGATATGTGGCGAGGGACCAGATATCCCAGACACCTAAAATATGGGAGGTAAAATCTTTTTCAAAAGAGTAAGTAGTTGAATTGACCTCGGTCACCTGTTTAAGGTCGTAGTCCGTCACCTCTTGAGATCGCGTGATATTGATTCGACCTCGAACACGCGTCTCGAAAATATAGGGTTCAATATAACCTAAAACAATTCGGCTTTCGAGATAGCGAATATCGGGGACATTGTAATTTCCTTCGAGACGAAGTGAAACTCCACGTCCGGTACCAAAAAGATTCCGATAAGCGATTCCTGCGTATCCTCGTATAGTGAGTTTTCGTTCATTGGTGGCGCCAATGCCTAACAAAAATAATCCAGGATCACGTTCGGTGACTTTAATTAACATGGTTCGATTGGCGACATTGGTCTTTTCCTCTAAGGTCTTAATTTCTACCGAACTAAAAAATCCGGTTCTTTGAAGTCGAGCAATAGATTCTTCTAATTTCGCTGGCGTAACCAAGTCTCCGTCCTTGAACTCAAGCTCATGTAAGAGGACAGAGTCTTTCGTAAAGGTATTTCCCTCAAGAATGATGGAAGCGACATGGACTTGAGGCCCTTCGTAGATCTTAAAGTGGAGAGTGGCAGCAGTGTTGTTGTCGTCGTATCGAACAAGGTCGTCCCGCTCGTTCAAGAGTAGCATTTCGATATAGCCACGTTCCTGATAGTAGTTTTTAATTTCGGCAACGGCATTTTCAATTTGATTCAGGCGCAAGGCGCCGATTTTCAGGTTGGTGACTTTCAAAAGCTCAGCTTCTGGAAAGGCTGTGTTTCCTTCAAAGCTAATAGCCTCTACCTTGGTTAAGGGCCCCTCGTCTATATTCACGTAAAGAGTGACCTTGTCGCGAGTCTTGTTGTACTGAGACCGCGTTGAAAGAACTTTCGCCAAAAGATAGCCGTTGTTTTGAAGTTCCAAGGTCAAATTACGAAGTCCGATGTCAAAGTCGTCTTTGTTGTAAAAGTGATCCGCAATAACTTTGGAACTGTGCTCTTCAATGAAGTCGATATAGTATTTGGGGGGCTTGCTGAAGCGTCCGCCCATAATTATATTTTCGATTTTAATTTGCGGACCTTCTTCGATATTAAAAACAATCTCGTGCTCAAAGGCCTTCTCTGTGGCTTTCTCTTCGACATTGATTTCTACTCTGGCATAACCCTTAGAAAGATAGAGGGCTTTAATTTTTTGTGAAAGATCGGCGCCCACCGCGGAGCTGGCGAAATTATAGTTTTCTAAATCTAAAGAATCGAGGATATCCCCCCGATTTACAAAGCGCATGCCATTGGCTTGAAAAGTATAGCGATCCACCTTGTCGACACGATAGGTTAGTTGAATCAAGGACTCATCAGAATTAAACTCCAAGCTAGGGCCCGTAATATCTGCTCGAACGTAGTGGTTCTTTGCTAAATATTTTCGCATATCTTTAGTGAGCTCGCCGAGTTCCTTGTCGGTATAGTCTTCGTAAATATAGCCCTTGATTTCTTTATGGAGCTTCTTGTTTAAGTTTTCATTTGGGCTTTGAATGATGATTTTGGAAATTCGTGTTTTTTTGTTCTCTGTAACTTTCACCAGAACATCAACGGTATTGACAGCCCCTGGGGGCATCTCAATGTCGATAGAGGCATTTAAAAAACCTTTATCTTGATAGAGCTGCCGAAGTTTTTCGCCTTGTTCAATGAGTTCTTGCTGATCAAAGACATCGCCGGATTTGATGGCGAAGGTGGACTCTGATTCAAAATTAGATAGACTCTTTGCGCCTTGAATTTTTACAAATCCGATGTTGCGCGCATAGTCGAACTGTATTTTGTAGGATGAACTGTCGGGGGCGTCAATAACTTGGACGCGGTTGAATTGCGGACGCAATTGCAAGAAGCGAATCACTTCGTCTATTTGCTCTAAAGAAACCTTATCGGTTTCAACAAAAGGATAACGTCGAATGAGGTCATTGCGCAATTCAAGGGGAACTCCGGAAAGATCCAAATTCTTTTTTGCCCATAAAACGGAAGGACTCAGCAAGAGGCCAGCAGATAGAAGTAAGGAAAGTAAGGTGGACATTTTCATCGAAACTCTCGCTTAAACTCAAGATCAAGACCAAAGATACTTTGATACTCTTGCTGGCTATTTTGCAGTAGGGGGTCATCTTCGGTGCCTTTGGACTCGAAAGAACCAATTGCATTGATATTATTATTTAATTGGTATTCAAGCTTAATATCATAGGATTGAGAGTCCCCCACAGGGCGACTTCCGGAAACTTTCATTTTTTCTGACAGGCGCCGACTTAAGGTAACCTTCGGTACGGAGATATTACGAGTCGAATCATACTGATTGGTCAGCTGAAGATTCAGACCAAAATTCTTTTCAAGTTCTTTATTTAAGGGTTTCGCAAAAATGGCTCCGCCAATTTCGACTCCTGTTTGTTCGGCCTGATTTTTCGACTGAACATTTTGATCTAGATTTGTCGAGGTGACGCCTAAAGCAATTAAAGATACAATATCCTGCTCACTCAGAGGCGGAATACTCGTGAGGCGGATGTTTAAATTTTTGGAAGGTCCTTGTGCCAAGACTGTGACATCATAGTCATCAATTCGCGAGGTCGCGCTCATATAAAGATCAGGATTTATTTCATTTGGGTCCTTAAAATCAATGACGCCATTTTGAATGTCAAAAATTTTATCTTTAAAAATCAACTTCGATTTTTTGTCCATCGAAATACGGCCCAAAAGCACAGGATTTGTTGGTGGGCCCTTAATTTGCAGATTTCCTGTGACGGCACCATCAACCAGGGAGTTCTTCACCAGGATGTTTTTTCCCAAGGCGATCTGCATATCTAATAAAATCGGCTCAAAAGAACTTTGTCTTAGTACTTTGGGTAAATAGCGGCTCTGGCGCACGCCTAATGCTCCTCCGGGCTCTTCGGTGAATTCTTTTTCCACTAAGCCGCTATTGATGTGGTAGGTGCCCGACAATACAAAGGGAAACCACTTTCCAGATAAAAGTAATTCAGCATTACCGCTGGTTCTCACTTTATCCGGCACATTCAAGGTGACATTTTGTAGAGCTAAACGAATGGAGGTCGGCATATCACGTAGTCCGTTTATCTGAATGCCGCCTTCGCCCGAAATTGTGCCTCCTGCCATCGTAGCATTGATGCTATTGACTATGACTCGGCTTTGGGAAAAGGCTACGTCCGCATTGAGTTTCTCAATGGGATGAGGAAAGCCCTTAAGACGCAGAAAGGAATTTGTGAGAGAGGTCGAACCCAAAATTTGAGGGCGATTGTATGGACCTGAAAGAGTTGCCGAAAGTGCGACGGGGCCACCGAGATCATCTAAGAATGGAAAAAATATTTGTAGCAAGCGTAAATCCAAACGAAGGTTAACGGTCAAATCTAATTTTTGAGCCGAAAAGTTTTCGCCGACGACGCTAATCTGATTTTTTGGTCCGGTTAAAGTGAAGTTCTTTATAGAGACGGCACCATTGTTCGCCCTGATTTCTATCGGTTGACTATTTCGCGTGCTCAGTTGACCCCGCTTTAGGAAGAATTCTTCAACCACAATTTTACCAGAGCTTTTGAAAAGATCCCCTGACTCAGATCGTAGATCAAACTCTGATGTCAGGCGAGACTCGTATTCGGCGGCCAAGTTGTTTCCACCTACCAACGCGAGCAGTTTCGAGAACTCCCACTGACTGGTTTGTCCCTTTAGCAGAAAGGGTTGAGTAGAGCCTTCAAAGGGCATTTGGAATTGACCTTGAATGCGATCTCCAAACATACGAATGTCACCACCGAGGCTTTGGCGATTGATCTTAACTGAAAAGTGAGAATTCGGAAGGTCTTGCTCATCAAGGTAGGTGTCGGTGATAGCACCTTTGACGATGAGCTGAGGATTTTTTATATGACCTCTTAGTTCAGATGAGAAGTTTATATTGCCGGCAATATTATTGGCGAGAAGGCTCATCGTGTCGGATTCTTCAAGTTTCCAACGTAAACCTTCGATAAACATTTTGAACTCTTGATCGGCACCAATGCCACCATTGACTTTCAAAGTGGACTGACTTTTTTGTAAAACAACTTTGTCGGCCAGAATGTTTCCATTTTGAGCGCTCACATTAAATATCAAAGAGTCAAAACTTTCAGGTCCGATTTCGATATTTTTAAAAGAAGAATCAATGTTATAGGTCATCTTCCAAAAATTCAACGGACCCTGGATATGGGCACGAGCGGTGCCCTTGCCGGAAAGCTCTAAGGGAAACTTGTACAAGCCCGAAAGGACGGTAGCAACATCGGGTAATTCTACAGTCGGAATTGTGAAGTCACCTTTTAGTTGTGAGTGATTCAAATCAACCGTGAGGTCACCCATATATTGGGTTTTGCCGATGGCGCCGGCGATATCTTCAAAAATCAAGTCACCTTTGCGGTACTTCAAAAGAGTTACAAGATTTCCGAGTTTAAAATCCTCGAAAATAAAATCACGCGCATTCATTCTGATGTCAAAGATCGCGGAGTTTGAGTCTCCCTCGGTAAAACCTTCAAGACTGCTGAATCCCTCCAGCTTGAGGTGAGCCAGATTGCGGATATTTTTCATATCCAGGCGCGGGGTTTTGTAGTTAATGCGAAATCCTTTTGAGAAGTCTATCACACCATCAGTGGTTCCGGTGTTGTCTTGAACTTTTAATTCAGCATTGTACTGAACAGCCTTGGTTGTCACAGTGACTGAACCGCTGGCGGAAAGGCTGTCAACATTGACGATTTCTAGCCCTTTGTTGTCGCTTGACGATTTTACCCAAAGCTTTTGACCAGACAAGGTCACGCCATCACATTGCAGGAGAAATTCCGGGCGTACATGTCCGGAGCAGGGGAGGCTGCCTTGGAGCGCGACGCCGACTGGAATGCCCGGAAGATCTAAGGAGGTGAAAAGCTTCTGTAAGTCCAAGCTATCCACTTTGACCTGAGCTTTAAAATCTAAAGTATCATCCAGTCTCAGCTGTGACTTGGTGACAGAGGCATGGCCCGACGGATGATCGAGTTCAATTTCAGAAAGATGAATCGTATTGTCTTTAAATTCACCCTGTATTCGCGCATCGCCAAGATCAAATTTATCGAACTTCAGCGATTTTGTTTGGATGTCGGCTTTGGCTGACAACTTATCAAATCCATCGAAACGAGTTTCAATTTCTGTTTCAAGGCTTCCTGAAAAAGCAGGAATCTTGAATTTCGGTCTGTTGCGAATAATTTCGTCATGGATATCAGTAAGTTTTAAATTTGCTGAGAAACTTAAAACACCTGAAGGCCGTATAAATATTTGCGATACACGAGAGAACTCACCCCGTCCTAAAAGTTCAGACTCATTGAGGTGGACTCCCAATTGAATGACTCGCAAGGATTGGCGAGTCAGGTAAAGATGAGTGTCAACTGAGCCATGAATATCACCTAGATTCTTAAGTTTGCCTTGCAAAAGGGGGAAAGCCGCCTTGGCAGTTAGGTTTTTCCCCATATTCGTCAGCAAGAGGCCTGCTTTACGAAGATTAATATCCAGTCCCAAGTCTTGCGAGGTCACGTCCAAGGAAATATTTTGTAGGAAAATGCGTTGCAGAGGCAGCTCTTCCAAAATTGTAAAAAGCTGGTCGATCGGAATCTCTTTGGCGGGGGAGGTGTCTCTGAGTAAGGGGTCTAAATTCAATGAGGCCGAGGCATCATCCACAACGATGGCCGACAGACTTAAACGGCCACCCAGCAATTTAACAAAGTCCACATAAGCGGTGGCGCTGACAATTTTTATTTCCGGGAAAAGTTCTGCAAGCGACTCTTTTGGCGTAATCGTGATGTTTTCCAAGGATACCGCTGGCCTCAAGAGGCGAATATTCATTTTGTCGACATGAATTCGGACGGGAAGATTTTCTTCAGAATAGGCTTCGATTTTTTGTAGGGCCCACAGTTTAAAATGAGGCGCGATAAACATTTTTGCAAACGCAAACAATAAAAATCCAATAGCTAAGGGAGTGAGAAGAATCCAAAAGACGCGTCTCACTGTTGCCCCCACACACTCAGAAGCGCATTCCCAGCTCGGTAGTGAGGACGAGAGGCCAAGAGACCTTCCATCACTTCAATGGCCGAATGCTTTTGTCCTAGGCCCCAATAGGCTTGCGCTCTTAAATAAGCCGTCGCAAAAAAAGTTTCTGCTTCGTGGGCCAAGGTGAGTTCGACATGGGCAATTTCATTTAAGACCTGAACAAAGCGGCGGGCCTTCAATAAGGCTTCGAGACGGAACCAATAAAAAGAACTGCTGGGTTCGCAATAGGTCAGCAACTCCAGACACGCTTCATATTCATCTAGCATAAAGGCCACAATGGCAAAATCAAAAGCCAATGTCGGATCCGCCTCCGCATGCTCATGAAGGGATTCGATCAGTATTATTAAAGCTTGATCAATGGCCGGGTCCGAGGGCGATAGATCTGCTTCACTCAGCGTTTTTTGTTTCGGTGAGCGGCGAGACAGAATATCCAAAGCATAGCGTTGCTTGTGTTCAGCCAGTTCATTTTGAATTTCCAAATCACCCGGGTAAAGTTTTTGCAACCGACTGAGCAGATTCTTTTCTTGCTCATACAGCTGTTGAGTGCGCAATGTGAGCAGTTGATCTAAGAGAAATCTTTTATTGCTCAGGTAGGCATGTTGAATTTTATATTTACGATCGTTGTTCCACTCCGAAAACTCGGGACTCTTGGATCTAAAAGCCGGGGAGCGCCCGGCTTCTTCTTCGGCGCTTTGTTCGCGAATACCTTCAAGCAATGACTCCAGCATTTTAGCACTTAAGGGCTCTGAGTTGTGACTAAGAGCTTCGAGAAAAAAAGTCCAAGGTGTTGGAAAGGATTCATTTTCAAGATGACGAACGACGAAGTCGACCAGGCGGCGATATGCCCCAATGCGAAGTAAAAATCGAGACGCTGAAGTAATATTATCAAGAGTGAGATTGTCGGGAGTCGACTCGAGGCTTGCTAAAAGCTTTTCAGCAACTTGATCCCACGCAAGTTC
>JBBKWD010000160.1:0-9829 GCA_037968775.1 Bdellovibrio sp. | reverse complement strand
AGCCAATAGCCAATAGCCAATAGCCAATAGCCAATAGCCAATAGCTAAAACTAAATATTCTGCTGCCACAAAGGCAGTTTCATCTTAAAGGTCGTATTCTTTGCCGTCGGTTCTAAAGTGAGTTCACCTTTATGGCTGCGCAGGATTCCAGAGGAAATACTCAGTCCCAAACCGGTGCCTTTTCCAACTTCTTTGGTTGTGAAAAAAGGCAGCATCATTTTATCAGCAATGTCTTTGGCAATCCCGGCTCCAGAATCAATCACGCTGATTTCCAAATTGTGATCATCATGGGTGACGTGGATGCGAATCCATTTTTCTGGCAGGGTCTCAATAGCATCAAAGGAGTTGTTGAGGAGATTCAGCAAAACCTGTTCAAGTTGCACGAGCCGGCATTCCATTTCGAGGTCTTCGTCATAGGGAGCAATCTCAATTTCAATGCCGTGATGGAAAAAGCGAGTTTTGCAGAACTCTAAGGTCTCGTCGATAATTGTCTTGATAGGTACAATTTCAAAAGGTTCTAAAGTTCCTTCCCGAGCGAAAGAGCGCAGCGAGCGAATGATGCGAGCAATTTTATCGGCCGTGCGATTGATACTGTCAGCGGCCTGTTTGATTGTTTCGATATCCAGTTTATCATTTTCAACCATCTGAGTTAATTGGAAAGCGCGCGCTTGAATGACAGTCAAAGGGTTGTTGATTTCGTGGGCGATACCTGCGGACATCTCGCCAAGTGCCGCCATTTTTGCGGCCGAAATCATTTTGGCGCGGGCTTCGGCCATTTGCTGTTCAGTTTGAATTTCTTGTGTTTCATCCCAAGCCACGCCGAACATTCGTTTATCATCTTTGTTCGTGAATTTTCCATAACATTTAACGTGATGAATTTCTTCGTTGTCATAGCGGATGCGGTAGGTTGTATAGAAATCGGTGTGTTCTCTCACTGCCGTTGCCACACGTTCGTTCACTTCAGGTGCGTCCTCGGGAAACATGCGCACATTGACTTCATGAACTGGAGAAAGTGAGGGGTCCATGGGCACGCCGTGAAGCGAATACATGCGAGGATCCCAATAAAGGATATTCTTTTTAATGTCCCACTCCCAAGTCCCCATTTTTCCCGCAGCTAAGCAGAGGTTGAGCTTGTCGATGGTTTTTTCCAGGGTCTCTTCATAGGCTTTACGATCTTCCAGATTCGTGGCGATGCCGAAGACATAGTGAACCAGGCCATTCTCGCCCCGAGCAAAGGACGTCACCTGATCTTTGATGCGATGGTACTGACCACTTCGATCTTTAAAGCGGTATTCTAAATTGAGAACTTCACCATCGGCCAAGCTCGGCGCTTGTTGCAGGGCTGCTTCTACTCCAGGAAGGTCTTCGGGGTGCATGGATAGGGCCAGGTATTCAGCTCCCATCATTTGCAGATCCTGTACGGTGTACCCATAGAGTTCAAGGCCTCGTTCATTTAGCCACACCATTTTTCGCTCAATGATATCGAAAATATAGACTGTGTTTGGGAGTAAGCGATTGATTTTTTCGAGAAACTTATCTTGATCCATGAATGACTCGGGTGCCATAACCTTTTCCTCAATGTTCAAAGTTGTTTCAATGGGTCCCCAGGTGGGCCTCATTCTGGTTAAAATACCGCCGAAATGATTTCCTACGACGCGTTTCAGCTAAATTCTAAAGAAACCCTAACAATACACTTCCAAAAGAGGGTGCTAGGTTTCTTATAGATCTAAGGAGTACATATGTTGGCGAATTTTATTCTTTCCTTGTTTATGTCATCTAGTTTGGTTCATGCCGTAGTTCCTGTCATTAAGATTGACGGATCCAGCACTGTTTTTCCAATTACCGAAGCAATGGCAGAGGAATTTCAAACATTAAAAAAAGGGAAAGTGCGCGTAACTGTCGGTATCTCTGGCACTGGCGGCGGCTTTAAAAAGTTTTGTCGCGGCGAGACAGACGTGCAAAATGCTTCGCGCCCCATACAGGCTTCCGAACTGGAAAGTTGTCGTAAAGCGGGCATTAAATTCGTAGAAATTCCCGTGGCCTATGACGCTACGGTGGTTGTCGTGAACCCTAAAAACAATTGGGTGAACGAAATTTCAGTAAGTGATCTTAAGAAAATGTGGGAGCCAGGGGCACAAGGTAAGATCATGAAATGGAGTGATTTGAATCCTGCTTGGCCAAAAGAGACCATCAAGTTGTATGGTGCCGGAGCTGACTCAGGAACTTTTGATTACTTCACGGAAGCTATCGTAGGGAAGTCAAAGTCCTCTCGTGGAGACTACACGGCAAGCGAGGACGACAACACGCTAGTCACAGGTATTTCGAATGACAAAACAGCTATAGGATACTTGCCCTTGGCTTATTACGAAGAGAACAAAGCGAAACTTAAAGTTCTTGGGATCATCGGCGGCGATAAATCACCTAAAAAAGGCGAAGCTATATTGCCGTCTCGTCAAACTGTTGAATCTGGAGCTTATTTCCCCCTCTCTCGTCCGGTTTTAATCTATGTCAGTGAGGCCTCGTTGAAGAAAGTAGAAGTAAAAGAGTTTGTTCGGTTTTACATCTCAAATTCAGCAGAGATCGTTCCTCAGGTGAAATATGTTCCGCTTCCTAAAAAGGCCTATGAGATGGCTTTGGAGACGGTGAATAAGAATAAATTGGGCACCATTTTTGGTGGCCACTCTGAAGTCGGTCTTAAAATTGAAGACTTGATGAAGCGCGAAGGGGCGTTGTAGTCTATATCTGTGTCACAGAATCAATTAAGAAAACTTTCAGAATTTACCTCCGCCGACCATCCAGTTCGGCGGATGCGTCGTTTGCGGGAAAAGTGCATTGAAGCGCTTTTATTTCTCTGTGCGGCTTCCAGTGTTTTGGTTACAACCGGTATCGTAGGAATTCTTGTGACCGAGAGTATGCCGTTTTTCGAGCATGTGACTTTAAAAGAATTTCTGACGGATACCGAGTGGACGCCGCTTTTCGAGAATGCTCACTACGGCATTTTGCCTCTTCTTTCAGGAACATTTCTAACCACCATTATAGCTCTTATAGTAGCGATTCCTTTGGGCACGGTGGCTGCAGCTTTTCTGAGCGAGTATTTACGCCCTTCTTGGCGGGAAGTTTTAAAGCCCCTGCTTGAGTTGTTGGCGGCGGTGCCTACAGTTGTTTATGGATATTTTGCGTTGTTATTTGTTACACCCCTTTTGCAAAAATTTATTCCGAGTCTTGGGGGATTTAATGTCCTCAGTGCGGGGCTGGTTATTGGCATGATGATTGTTCCATACGTCAGCAGCCTAAGTGAAGATGCCATGCGGGCGGTTCCTAATCATTTGCGGGAAGCTTCGTTTGCAGTGGGCGCTTCGCGCATGCAGACGGCCTTTCGTGTGGTGATGCCTTCGGCTTTTTCCGGAATTACTTCGGCCTATATTTTGGGTATTTCAAGAGCGCTAGGTGAAACGATGGTTGTCGCAATTGCTGCGGGTATGCAGCCAAACCTTACTTTAAATCCACTAGAGCCGGCTGCGACGATCACGGCCTTCATTGTGCAGGTTAGTTTGGGGGATTTGCCCCATGGATCGATTGGCTATCAATCTATTTATGTCGCGGGCTTAAGTCTGTTGTGTTTAACACTGTGCTTTAATATTATTGGTCTTTGGTTGCGCAAGAAATTCCAGGAGAAAGAGTAATGAGCCTTTCTCAAGCTGAATTGCATATCAACATTAAAAAACGTCAGCGCTGGGATTTTGTTTTTGCCCTGATGGGCTTGTTGTCCTTGTTGTTTGCTTTGGTGACTTTGCTCGCTCTTATCGTGGATTTGTCTATCACTGGAGTTCCGCGAATCGATTGGAACTTTTTAGTTAGCTTCCCCTCGCGTTTCCCAGAAAAAGCGGGGATCTTATCAGCCTGGGTGGGGTCTTTCTGTATCATGATCACCACGGCTTTTTGCGCGATACCTTTAGGTGTTGCTGCCGGCGTATATCTTGAAGAGTATGCTCGGAAAAACTGGGTCTCTCAACTCATTGAACTTAATATCATTAACTTGGCGGGGATTCCTTCGATTACCTATGGTTTGATGGCTCTTGGATTATTTGTCTATAAACTCGATCTCGGTCAAAGTGTTTTGACAGCCGGTTTGACCTTGGGACTTTTGGTCTTGCCAATTATTATCGTGACGACCCGTGAGGCTATTCGTTCCATCCCCAATACGATTCGTGAGGCCAGTTACGCTATGGGGGCCAGTCAATGGCAAACCATTCGGTATCATATTTTGCCGTATTCTAGCGGTGGCATTTTAACTGGCGTGATTATTTCTTTGTCACGCGCTATAGGTGAAACCGCTCCTTTGATCACCATCGGTGCTTTGACTTTTATTGCCTTTTTGCCGACATCACCGATTGCAGGGAATTTCCCTTATTTGAGTGCGGAGTGGTTGATGGATCCTTTCACGGTCATGCCGATCCAAATGTTTAATTGGCTGTCGCGTCCCCAGGCGGAGTTCCACACCAATGCCGCGGCCACGGGAGTCATTCTTTTACTCATGACCTTGGTTATGAACGGTGGCGCCATATATTTGCGGTCTCGATTCCGAAAAAAGATGAAGTGGTAGAGGGTAGGAAAACAAGCGGACTTCGCCTCATTGAAGATGCTAGATAGAAACACGCACCGGCGAACGATTGGAAATTAAATTTGCATGCTACATATGTGCTGGGTATGGTAGCGAAATATGGAAGCGAAATATGGAAGCTAAATATGGAAGCTAAGTATGGATAATAAGTTAAGAGCAGAAGTAAAGAATTTAGTTTTTTCCTATGGGGACAAAAAAGTTCTCAACGGCGTGACTTTGCCGATCCACGAGAATCGCGTTACGGCCCTTATCGGTCCTTCGGGCTGTGGCAAGACGACCTTGTTGCGTTGTTTTAACCGCATGCATGATCTCTATCCCAACGCGAATTATGAAGGTGAAATTATTTTGCATCCGGATAAGCGCAACATCTTGACCAAAGATATTGATCCGATGGAAGTGCGGATGCGAATTGGTATGGTTTTTCAGAAGCCCAATCCATTTCCAAAAAGTATTTTCGAAAATGTGGCCTACGGATTAAAAGTTCGTGGCGTAAAGAAAAAATCTTTTATCGAAGAGCGGGTGGAAAAATCCCTGCAACAAGCCGGACTTTGGAAAGAAGCCAAAGATCGCTTGAACTCTTCAGCGACAGCTCTATCCGGCGGTCAACAGCAACGCCTTTGTATTGCGCGTGCGCTGGCAACAGAGCCCGAGATCTTGCTGCTAGACGAGCCCACATCAGCGCTGGATCCAATTTCAACTCGTCATATTGAGGAGCTCATTCAAGAACTGCGTAAAGATGTGACCATTGCTATTGTAACTCACAGCCTGCATCAGGCCGCTCGTGTTTCTGATTTTACGGCCTTTATGTATCTTGGGGATTTAATTGAGTTCGGCTCGAGTGACCAGATCTTTACTAATCCCAAGGATACTCGAACAGAGAGCTATATCACAGGGCGCTTTGGCTAGAATTTTGAATTGAGTCCTAATTTAAAATAAAAGACATTGCCAATTTCTAGTGCATTGCCGGGATCACGTTGATAGTTTTCGGCCACAAAGAAAGACCTGTCAAAGGCATGCCCGGCCTCAATGTCAAAAGAGATCTCTTTTGACACTGGAGATTTAAAGCCAACAAAGGCCTTCTTTTCGTCATAGAATAAACGATCTGAGCGATTCGGTCTGCCGTAAGGTAAAAAGGTCATCTGGGAAAAATCAACGCCAGCGTAGGCTTGAATAATGGGTCCTGCAATTTCGTAGTTCACGGTGGCTTTAACGGTCCAAGGAATCAGAGTGAAGAAATTCACACTGAAGTCATCCGAAAATTTCCAGTAGAGAACGGCAAAAGGGACACCAACGACTGAATAAAATTCTCGAGAGGGTGTGTAAAAATAAGCAAATCCGGGCAGTGGAATTTCATTTAAAATGGGGCGATTATTGGAGTAATTCACCAGCAAAATCCAACTTCGCATCGCATCTTTGGGAAAGGCGTAGAGCGCGGTTAATCCAATCGTACTAACACTGGGGTCGTAAAAAGGTTTGTCGCTGGCTGAGCCATAGCTGCCGGTGAAAGCCCAGAGCCTTTTTTCACCCAGAATTTTTGTGTAAGTTAAACCCACCTCGATATCATAAAGTTCGGAATAGTTACTTTGCGAGGGGAATACTTTTAGTTGATCGGCGCGGCCAGCAAGCGCCAGGCTTTGAGTTTCTTCTTTTTGAACAGGGGTTGCAAAAGCGAGTCCCAGTATAGAGACATTGGCAGATTCATTGGGGAACTGGGAACTTTCGTAAAAATAGCCTTTAGCTTTGATCACAGTTTTTTGTTGGTTGGGCGGTGTCAACCCGGCAGTCAGGTCAAAGGCCTGTGCCTGGTGAAGAGAAAACGAAGCTGCAAACGAAGCTGTAAGGAGGCACAAATATCGAGTCATCATTTTCACATTGTAATAATACACAAGGAAGTTGCACAAGAATTCATTCAGGAATTTCGCTTTCCGCTTTGCAAAATCTGATCAGTGCCGTCTTTTTTCATTTTACAAGAGTGTAAGTACCTTTTCCGAGAGGTCTTCGATAGCGTTTCTAATATGTTCAGCCTACATAAAATGCTTTTTATTCTTATTTTCTTTTTCGCAAGCGCCATTTTGGCCAGTCTTGTCAGTAAGGACTATCCATCAACGGGCCTTTCTTGTGTGAACATCTATTTTGATCAAGGGTCGTTGGTGATTTCAAAAGGGCGGGGCTACGCACAGGCTCTTAAGAATCTGATTTCTAAATTTTATTTTCATGATATTCAGGTTTCTGCTGTTGAGTTTTATCAAGCTGGCGATCTCGAGCGTTGCAATGCCAGCTTCTATATTGGTTCTGAAGTAGATATCAAAATTCCAAAAAAGTTTTTAGAGGACTATGTTCGCACGAATAAAAAGGTCACCTGGATCGGCTACAATATTTGGCAATTGGGCAGAGGACTTGAGCGCGAACTAGGGGTGCGATATCTCGGACTCAATTCTCGTATGCAAAATCGCGAACGGAACAAAGCCCTTCACTTTAAAGATATTCTCTATAAAGGACAGGTGTATTCTAAGGCGGGGCCTATCTCAGCAGACTCTTTTTCGGGTGAAGAGCACACTTCACTGGTGGAGTTATTGCCGATGGATGTCTCGAAGTTTAGATTTCTAGCTGAAATTCAAAACTCGAGAACAAGAGAGCTCATCCCCTATGCGATTCAAGCCGGAAGCCGATTTTATTTTGTGGAAAACTTACTGGCCCAGACTCGGGGGCAAGTTCAAGCTCAGGACTTAGATCCCGATGTTTTTTTTCAAGAGATATTACAAGAAATTTTGGTGGGACCATCTAGTTCTCATCCGAAATATGGCATTCGTTAATTAATTTATTGAGCCGTGAAGTTCAAGAAGCTAGTCTAAGGCTTATGAAAAGTCTCCATGAAGATAAATATTTTATTCGCGAAAGCATCTACAACCTTGTGGAGCTTTCTTTGCTCGCGCGCCTTTACGAAGAACATTGTTTGCCTTCTGCAGGAACGGGGAAGCTGAACAAAGAATCTTTGGCGCACACCTTGCTGAAAATGAAGGCCACTGAAGGGAAAGGTCGTTTGCGGGTGGCTATTTTTCAAGCCGATCCGATTGGATTTTTGTGGGTGCAAGAGGGCGGAGCTCGCTCACAGTGGGTGCATCCGGAACATCGCAATGAGGGCATCGAAGACAGCCTAGCGAATTTAGATTCTTAGGCTGGTTTGAAGCTTACTAATTTCCAGAGCATATCTTTTTATGAGCTGACTCTGTCGGCAGCAAACGGTTGCTAGTACCAAAGTAGGTTTCGGCTTCCTTGCGCGCGTTTGACAACCCCGAATTTCCGACCGGATAGACTTCATAGCCATCTCGATAAGTCGGCGTGTAGGCGACTCCTGCAATGCGGCCGCGCTGAGTGCCGTTCTGATTTAAAGCCAAGTAAGCAACGACCCCGGTTTTTTTAGGTAAGGACGCTTGAAAGGCCACGAAATTACCCAATGAGTAAAGGATCAAAGTTTCTCGCCCATCGCGGGTGATGTATTTCTCCCAAGGTTGCAAAACGTGGGGGTGAGAACCAATAACCGCGGTTGCGCCGGCTTCTAAAAATTTTCGCGCATAAGATTTTTGCGAGGCATCTGGTTGGTGGTTGTACTCATCTCCCCAATGTGGGTACACAAGAATTGTCTCTGTCTGCGAAGTTAAACTTTGAATCAAGGTTTCAATTTTAGAAGCGTCCTTATAGCAATTCAGAACTTGTCCTTGAGGATCAGCAACACCGTTGGTCATTTCAGTGCAACCAATAACGGCCACTTTCAAACCACCGATAGTGACAATTTTATGAAAGTCCCCCGAGCGACTTTGAGAATGTCGCGTGCCGACAGTGGGCAAGCGTATGGTGTTGGCTGCCTCGAGGGTGCGATCAATTCCCAGGCCCTTGCGATCCAAAGAGTGATTATTTGCCAAGGTGATCAGATCAATTCCCGAGTTCACAATGTCAGACAGAATTTTGGGATGATAGTTGAATTTAAAATTTGTCCCGGAATAAATAATTTTGTCATAGGTAAAGCCTACGTCTCCGTGGTCTTTACCGTTGCGATCAATGCCCATGGCCGCCGGGCCCTCAAGATTGGCGATGGCGTAATCAGCTTTTTCAAAAAGGGGAGTCGCCTGGCGCCAAATCCTGGAAAAATCCTGGCGATCACGTACTACGAATTTATAAAGCTCATCATGAATCAAGATATCACCCACGAAAGAAATCACGACCAGATCTTGAGATGACTGACAAGTATTTGAAAACTGAAGATCTCGCCCCGCGGCCGCAGCAGCGAGGGCCGAAAAACATAAGAAAAATATCAGGGCTTTGAGAGTGAAAGCAGAGGTCTGTTTTTTCATTTCCGCAGTATGCCGGGGACTTTTGGAAAGCCAAGTTCTCTTTTAGTTTCGCATTGACTGAGAAAGGCGGGAAACCTAGGGTGAAGCATGACTGAAAGCATGATTTCTCAAGGATTTTGGCAAGATCGCAAGGTTTTTGTCGTTGGACATACCGGTTTTCGCGGCAGTCATCTTTCGCAAGTTTTACAGGGTCTCGGCGCTGTCGTGGCAGGTTTTGCATTGCCTCCTAAAACTAATCCCAATCATTTTGAAATTGAAAATGTCGCAGCCGGAATGGCGTCTACTTTCGGGGACATTCGAGATCCTGCAGCTTTTCGTTATGCCTTAGATTAATTTGCGCCAGAGATTGTGATTTCTCTTTTAGGCGATGAGGGGTTGAAACAATCCAAGGCAGATCCGCGCGAAGCTTTCGGCGTTCAAGTTTTAGGCGCGGTCGAAATTTTGGAAGCCGTTCGCGCACAGTCCTCGGTGCGGGCCTGTGTATTTTTGACCTCCGACAAAGTCTATCGCTTAGGGGCGGACAAAGAGGATTCCGAAAAGGAATACAAAGAGTCCGACTCGCTCGGGGGCCAGGCACCGGCAGCAACTGCGAAGGCCTGTGTGGAGCTTGTCGTTGAATCTTATTTGAATAGTTTTTTTCAGCCAGAAAAATACAATAAACACAAAGTGGCGGTAGCGACGGCCCGGATGGGTTCTGTTATCGGTGGCGGAGATTTCGAGGCCAATAGTTTTGTGTGGCAGGTGATGCAGTCCCTGCGGCTAAAAACACCGATGGTTTTAAAAAACCCACAATCTGTTCGCTCGTGGCTTGCAATCGAAGACGCAATTTCCGGAATTTTACGACTAGCTCAAAGCTTGG